>DCXP01000025.1:0-2258 GCA_002327725.1 Proteobacteria bacterium UBA2133 | reverse complement strand
TCACCGGTTACTGCAGAGGCGGATGGCGTAGACAGGGGTGCTGCCAACATGTCGCCAGATTCTGACCCGGTGGAATTCTGTCCGCGCTACTTAATCAGGGGAATGCCCGAAGAGCTCGCAGCCTCTTCGGTCAGTCGCGGTACGGATGTCAATACGTTGACGGGCTTGTATTTGGTTACGGAAGACAGTTCTGGAATTGCTCGCAAGCTTGTGGGGTTGATGCGCAAGGCAGGCAGCAAGATTGGACTGATTGCCAGGGACTCTCTTTCAGACGAGGCTAAGATCAATGAGCAGATTTCGGCGCTGCGGAGCCAGCACGGACCAGTTCGCGGCGTGGTCCATCTGGCCGGATTGGGCGCGTTTGATATGCCTTCCGGGTTGTCGATGTGGCGAGAGGAGACAGCAGTGCAACTGAAGAGTCTCGCCGTTATTCTGACATCCTGCGTAGCGGACCTGAGACGGCCGGCACACCAACGGTCCCGAGTGATCTCCGCGTCGACGCTTGGTGGTGATTTTGGCCGCGGTGCAAGCCCCGTGTCCGGATTGCCCGTTGCCGGTGGTGCAGTAGGACTATTGAAGTCCCTGAGATACGAATGTCCTGAGATTGCCGTACGAGCAGTGGATTTTGACCATGTCGACGCGCAAACGACTGCCAGTCGGCTTTTGTCTGAGTTATCAGTGCCGGCTGGGCACACCGAAGTCGGCTATGTTGGGGGCCAGCGTCTTGCATACCGTGCGATCCCCGGACCTTTGCCTTCGCACACGCTGGTCGATGGCGCTTTGCCCGGACCTACCTGGACGGTGGTGGTGACGGGCGGGGCCCGCGGGATCACCGCCCAGGCCGTCAAGAGGTTTGCCTGCCCCGGCATGACGGTATTGCTTCTGGGAATGTCACCAATGCCCCCGGACCCGGAGCCTGAAGACGTATTGCGCTGTGATTCGCCGGAGGCCTTGCGCGCCATGTTTCTGGCCAAAGGTCTGCAACAGGGGGATTCAGTCACACCGGCTGAGATAGAGCAACAGGTGCGCGGTGTGGTACGCGGGAGACAGATCAGCCAGACGATTGAAGAGCTCGAGCACAAAGGGGCGAAGGTTGAATACCACCAGGTTGATGTCCGCAACGAAAGTGCAATGGAGCGTTTTTTTGAGTTTACAAACTTTCGATATGGGCCGATTGATGCTTTGGTACACGGAGCGGGCCTTATTGAAGACGCCTATCTGGAGCACAAGGATATGGCTTCGTTCAACCGGGTATTCGACACCAAGGTTGACTCAGCCTACCTGATCGAACGGTATCTGGATCCGAAGAGTCTCAAGTTACTGTTACTGTTTTCGTCAACCGCTGGCCGCTTTGGGAATGCGGGGCAAGGTGACTACGCGGCTGCTAATGAGACTCTTAACCGATTTGCCTGGCGTTGGCGTGAAAAATTCCCGCAAGCACGGGTGATCAGCATATGCTGGGGCCCCTGGGCTGGTGCGGGCATGGCTTCAGAGCGCGCGCTTGAAAAATTCCGCACTGCGGGAATTATTCCGATCAGTGAAAGATCAGGAACGGATTTTCTGGTGGATGAGATGCAGCGCGGCCAAAAATCCGATGTCGAGGTGATCGCAGGCGAAGGTCCCTGGGATACGGTACCGGCATTGTCACTGGATATTCTGTTTGACCTTGGGCTGCTGATGCTGGGCCGGGGATCAAAGGACGGCTCAGCGCCCAAGCGTGAAGACGGACTTCCCGACTAGGTCTGCTTTTTTTCTATCTCGAAAATATCACAGTGGGTGATAGCCGCTATTGGGTGATTGGCAAGGCCTTGTTCGAGCAGTTCACGGGTCGGTGCGTTGATAATGAAAGCAGATCCACCGCCCTCAATTGTGTAGACATCTTCAATTATGCCTTCGTCCTTGTAGATCTGCAGCAGTTCGTTACTTTGTCGAAGTTTTTCGCGGTCGATCTGGGACTCGGTGTGTTTATCTCTTGGACGGAACATGATCAAGAATTTCAAGGCAATATCTCCAGTGCATCGTGGGATAACAAGAATCCGGTATTGAGAAAGATCTCGCAATGATAGTCCAGTTGAACATGCGGGTAACATTCGGGAAAGAGCTTTTTCAATATGCCCTGTTCGGACTCAACCGCAGATTCTACTGGTGCAACGGTTGCCGCACGGGAAAAAAACTCGGCACAATAGGCGGTTCTTCCAATCCATAGTCCGCCATTTAGGTACCTGAACTCACTATGGGCTTGTCGTGCCAGTGGTTCC
>DCXP01000020.1 GCA_002327725.1 Proteobacteria bacterium UBA2133 | reverse complement strand
ACGTCATATATTTTCTCGGAGATCATCAGTGCGGAGATCGGCAGATACCCGGAAGAAAGCTGTTTCGCGCAGGTCACCATGTCGGGTTGGATGCCGTAAGTCTCGGAACCCCACATGTTGCCGGTTCGCCCGAAACCGCAGATGACCTCGTCGGCCACCATCAGGACGTCATACTTCTTAAGCACTGCCTGGATTTTTTCAAAGTAGGTGGCCGGGGGTACCATGACCCCACCAGCGCCCATGACGGGTTCCGCCACGAACGCCGCGACGGTGTCGGGGTCTTCCTTAAGAATCAACTGCTCAAGGTTGTCGGCCAGACGGGTTGCAAATGCTTCTTCAGATTCTCCAACTTCGCTATATCGGTAGTATCCCGCCGTATCGGTGTGGATCATCCGTTTAAGCGGCAGGTCAAAATCATTTTGCATCAGGGGGATTGCGGTAAGGCTGCCCCCGGCCACGGTTACACCGTGGTAGCCCCGTTTACGGGAGATAATCTTCTTTTTCTTTGGCAGACTGCGTCCGTTGTTGTAGTACCAGGTAAAGCGGATCATCGCGTCGATCGCCTCTGACCCGGAACTCAGGAAGAAGGCTTTGGTCATCGGCTCCGGCGCGATCTCCATCAGTTTTTCCGAAAGTGCGATCACGGGTTCGGTAGAACGATGGGCAAAGGTATGCGAATAGGGCAGAGTCGCAAACTGCTCGGCCGCCGCCTGTGCCAGCCGGGGTTCCGAGAACCCCAGTGATACACACCATAGCCCGCCCAGACCCTCAAGATACTGATTACCCCGGTCATCCCAGACGTACACACCCTCTCCGCGGGAGATCACCAGCGGCCCCTGTTCTTCATGCACGGCAAGGTTCGTATAGGGGTGCAGCGCGTGGGCGATATCCTTCTTCTGGGCTTCACTGATGGATGCGTTCATGGGAACCTCGACGGTGTCGACTGGGCTGTGGTATTGGGTAACGATGAAATAGTGATGGGAGCGCGAAGCATTCTGCCTTGGATTCTGCCAATCAACAAGCGTTCGTCATTCGGGCTCTGCCAAGGACGACAGCGCCAGCGCAGCGTCCCGGCCTTCTCCTGCGCACCAGGCACGAAAGCCGCCAAGACCCCGGTTTTGCCACTCGGCAGGGGCCAGCTACCACCCCTTGCTGCGGGCCTGATCAATCTCGCTCTTGCTGAGGTTGTGCTCAAGAACAAACTGTTCCTGCAGGCGGTGGCAACCCTGTGCCACTGCCTCGGTGGCGAGGCCGCAGTAGATGGTGACCTCAAAGCGGTAAACCGCATCAGCGAGGTTGTCGAACTTGTGAAGTTCCTGTGAAAGGCCGAAAATCGGAGTTATCGTGATCAAGATCAACGAAAGCATCCGCGATGTTGAGGTCGCGAACCAAGGCGCTGTATTGGCTAATAAGCGGTGCTTGCGCATGGTGTTCAAACTGCACAGACGAATCGACCTGTTATCGGGATGGCGTTAACTTAACGCGACCGAATTCTCGAAGGAGTCAACAAGATGGATACAGCCGTCAAGGAAATCGTAGGCCATTACATCGGTGGTCAGGGGGTCTCAGGATCCAGCGGACGTTTTGCTGATGTCTATAACCCGGCCACGGGTGACGTCGCCAGAACAGTAGCCTTGGCAAGTGCCGATGAAGTGCGCCGGGCCATTGCGAATGCGGCCGACGCCTTTGCGGACTGGGCCGAGGTGCCCCCCGCGCGGCGGGTACAGGTGCTGTACCGTTACCGTGAACTGCTGATCCAGAATATGGACGAACTGGCACGGCTTCTGTCCTCCGAACACGGCAAAACCGTTGATGACGCCAAGGGGTCGATTACCCGTGGGTTGGAAGTCGTGGAGTTTGCCTGCGGTATCCCGCAGTTACTCAAGGGCGAATTCAGCGAGGGGGTGGCAGGCGGTGTCGACTCGTGGAGCATGCGCCAGCCACTGGGAGTCGTTGCCGGCATTACACCGTTTAATTTCCCTGCGATGGTGCCCATGTGGATGTTTCCCGTCGCGATTGCCTGTGGCAATACCTTTATTCTCAAACCCTCTGAGCGCGATCCTTCCTGTGCCGGATATATGGCGCGACTGATGACGGAAGCGGGCTTGCCGGATGGTGTTCTCAATGTGGTCAATGGCGACAAAGAGGCCGTTGATACATTGCTATCTGATCCGACTGTCCAAGCAGTCAGTTTTGTGGGGTCAACCGCAGTGGGTGAGTACATCTATCGCACGGGCTGCGCACACGGCAAACGCGTCCAGGCGCTCTGCGGCGCAAAGAATCATATGATCGTCATGCCGGACGCCGACATGGGGCAGGTGGTAGATGCCGTAATGGGGGCGGCGTACGGCTCTGCTGGTGAGCGCTGCATGGCGATCTCGGTTGTGGTCGCGGTCGGTGACGACACGGCCGACCGCATGATGGAACAGCTCGTTCCCAGAATAGAAACCCTCAAGGTCGGAGCTTATGACCAGGACGGGGTAGAGATGGGTCCGGTGATCACGCCGGATGCCCGTGACCGGATCAGAGACTACATCGACCGGGGCGTTGAAGAGGGAGCCGAGCTCGTGGTGGATGGCCGCGACATTTCGATTTCGGGCTACGAGTCGGGATGTTTTGTCGGGGCAACCGTATTTGACCGGGTGACCCCCAAGATGGACATCTATCGCGATGAGATTTTCGGACCGGTACTATCAGTGGTCCGTGTGGATAACTATGAGGAAGCACTGGCTCTGGTGAATGAGCACGAGTACGGAAATGGGACGGCTATCTTTACCCGTGACGGTGATACGGCGCGGGACTTTGGTCATCGCGCCCGGATCGGCATGGTCGGCGTTAACGTCCCGATTCCGGTCCCGCTGGCCTTCCACAGTTTTGGCGGTTGGAAGCGATCACTCTTTGGCGATCACTACATGCACGGCCCTGAGGGCGTCCGCTTTTATACCAGACTGAAAACCCTGACCTCGCGCTGGCCGTCCGGCATCAAGGAAGGTGCGGTTTTCAATTTCAAGGCCGGTGGCGAGCACTAACAGGGAGCCTTAGCCTCTGCATCGGTGCCAAGGTGCGTTACTGATCGAGCCTCAGGTTGTCGATCAGGCGCACTGAACCGATGCGCACCGCGATCAGGGCCTGTGCGCGTTCGAGTGGTGTTACCGGTAACTGAGGAGTCCAGTTGTACGGGTCACGCACCTCGGCATATTCAACCATGAGCCCGTCGTGATCCAGGTGTTTGATCATGGCCGCTGAGAGAATTTCGGGGTCTCTTTCTCCGGTTGACCAGGCATCGTATGCGGCAAGCAGTGCCGGGTAGATAAGCTGCGCCTGGGATTTTTCTTCAGCATCCAACAGGACGTTTCGCGATGACAGCGCCAGGCCCGAATCCTCGCGAACGGTGGGGCACACCACGACCTCCGGATAACCGATCTCCCGGGCAAGGTCCGAGACCACCAGCGTCTGCTGAAAATCCTTTTCCCCAAAATACACCCTGGAGCGGCCCACAGTACGAAACAGCCGCTCCACGATGGTTCTTACGCCATCAAGGTGTCCTGGCCTGAACCGTTCCTCCAGACCTGCGCCGTGATGTCCGGCCGGGAGCGTCTCGATCTCGTCGCCATCAGAGACCTCGGGAAAAAACTGATTGAGGTTTCCCATAAAGACCATGTCACAGCCGTGTGCTTTTAGTTGTGCAAGATCGGACTCGGTGTCCCGGGGATAAGCCTTGAAATCCTCGGGATCTTCAAACTGAAGTGGATTAATGAAGATGCTGACGCAGCAGGCGTCATTTTCCTGACAGGCCCTATCGACGAGTGATAGATGGCCTTTGTGCAGGGAGCCCATAGTCGGCACGAAGCCGATGGCCTTTCGGAGATCGCGCTGCTCGGAACACCAGCGCTCGGCTTCGGCAGGAGAATTAAGATGCAGCATGTCCATGTTTGCCCACTATCGCAGTCCACGGCGGATCACGCCGATGCGTCGTCAGGAACGTCTCGCGACCACCTCATGGCCGGCGACTTCCGGCTCATCATCGACAAGTTCTGCCGGGAAGCCCGGTGCGAGAAGCTGGTCGTTACAGGCCGCTTCCAGTCGGCGGACAATATTGGTGGACCATTCTCGACCGCCATATCGGTCCTGACCATCTTCAAAGATCTTGAGCAGCAGCGGGGATATCTCCAGCGGTACACCGGCCCGGTCTGCGATGGCCTGGAAGAGTGACAGGTCCTTGACCACCAGGTCCATGGTGAAGTTGACGTCCCGGCTTCCGTTCAGAATCACCTGGCTTTCGGTTTCGTGCACAAAAGAGTTACCGGAAGAGATCCGGATAGCCTCAAACGTGGTATTGAGATCGATACCGGCACGGCGCATGGTCATCAGAGCCTCACCGAGTGACGCCAGGTTCACGGAAGCGAGATAATTGGTCATGACTTTCAGTGTCGAGGCGGAGCCCAGTGGACCGGTGTGCAGCACGCGCCGGCCCATCGTAGTCAGTACCGGCAATACTTTCTCGAATGTGGATCGCCCGGTGCCGGCAAAAATGGAAATGTTTCCCGAGGCGGCCCGATGGCAGCCGCCTGATACGGGGCAGTCGATCGGCTCGGCGCCGCCTGCTGCGGCCTTTTCTCCCAGCCGGCAGACCTCAAGCGCATCGGTAGTGCTCATTTCGGCCCAGATCTTTCCGGGCGCCATCGCTTGCAGAGCGCCATCGTCGCCTTCCATCACAGCGGCGCTCACCGCAGGACTTGGCAGGCAGGTAATCAGAAGATCAACGTCTTGCATAATCTCGGCGGGTTTTGCGCCAATGCGGGCACCTTCGGCCGCAAAAGCCTTCTCAAGATCCGGGTTCAGGTCCCGGACCGTGAGGTCGAAGCCGTTTCGCAGCAGCGTGCCGGCCAGTTTGCCGCCGACATTGCCAAGCCCGATAAAGCCAATCTTCATACGGTCCCCCTCATATCGATGGCACGGGGCTGGGTTTTCACGGGTCCAGCGGGTGCAGATCAGCGCGGTAACGCGCAGCCTTTTTCAGGTAGCCTTCGACGTTGTTGTCCAGCAGCTGGATTTCCTCATCGGTGAGTCCGCGCACCCGCCTTGCCGGGGAGCCGATGATCAGGGATCGGGCGGGGAAGATTTTCCGTTCGGTGACCAGTGCGTTGGCGCCGACGAGGCTGTGCTCGCCAATCTGGGCAAAATCAAGAATCACTGCGCCGTTACCAATCAGGGACTTGTCGCCGATCGCGCATCCATGGATCACTACGCTGTGGCCAATAGAGACATCCTCACCAATGGTCACGGGGGCGCCTGGGTCCACATGGATCACCGTGTTGTCCTGGATGTTGCTTCTTGCGCCAACCGAGATCCGGTCGTTATCACCCCGCAGAACCGCGCCAAACCATACGCTGGATTGCGGCCCAAGGCTTACCGATCCGATCACGTCGGCACTCGGAGCCACATAGGTGTCTTCCGCCACTTGCGGGATCTGATTTCCGAGCTGATAGATCATGCTGTTCCTTCCTGCATTAGCCGCAGGCCATTACCCGTACAGGATCAGGACAGCCGGGTAAACGCGGCGTTCTCCTCGGACAGCAGCCTTCCCTTGCGCAATTGACTGATCAGTCCCGAGAGCCGGTCCAGCACCTTTTTCTTGACGGTGTATTCGACTTCAAAGATATCCGCTGTCTCCCGAAGGCTCATCAGGTAATCATCGCTGGTCCGGATGTCATCGACCAGCTTCAGGTGGTAGGCCTGACTGCCCAGCCAGTGCTCACCGGTGGCCACCGCGTCGAGATCGACAACCGGCCTTCGTTCCTTGACAAAGTCCTTAAACAGCGTGTGGGTCTGCTCGACCTCTTGTTTGACTTTAGCGCGTGCCCGATCAGTGGTTTCCCCGAGCAGGGTGATGGTCCGCTTGTATTCACCGGCAGATATCTGTTCGTAGTCGATATCGTGTTTCTTCAGGAGCCGGTTGAAGTTGGGAATCTCGGCAACCACACCGATAGAGCCGATCACGGCGAAGGGGGCCGCCAGAATCCGGTTGGCAACACACGCCATCAGGTAGCCGCCACTGGCCGCCACCTTGTCGACGGATACCGTGACGTGAACACCGGCGTCGCGCAGGCGCAGGATCTGCGAGGCTGCAAGACCATAGGCGTGGACCATGCCACCGGCACTTTCAAGGCGCACGACGACTTCATCACCTTCGCGCACCCCGAGCAGAATGGCAGTGACCTCCTCGCGCAACAGCGCGACCTCGCTGGCCCGGATATCACCATGAAAGTTCAGCACAAACACCCGCTTTTTGAATTCCTCCGGAGCATGTTTTTGTGCCTTGGCTTCAGCTTTGCGTTCCTTTTTTTGTGTCTTCTGCCGTTTTTTCACAAGTGCAGGGGCCAGCGTTGCCATCTCGACGGCGTCCGCCATATCGCGATAGCGGTCATTGATGCGCTTGACTTCGATCTGCTCCGAAGGCGCGTGCCGGTTCCGCATCGCAATACCCACCAGGCTGACGAGCACACCGACGATCATCAGGAAGAGGGTCAGCACTTTTGCGAAGAACAGGCCGTATTCCGCCAGATAGGCCATGGGTATTTCCAGATCAAGTTCAAAGGGACGGCGAGTGTAGCATTGACGAAACCATTTCGTGATATGTTGGCCCACCCACAACCGCTTCACGGCAGCCCGATAATGAATAAGGAATCAGTGGGGTCCAGACAGGAGCATGTCAGTAGATGAACCCGCAGGCATTGAATCAGTACCACGATATGTCAGAGCGCGTTTCGGTCGAATCCATCATGCGCTGGCTTAAGGAGATGATCGCTATTCCCAGTGAGAATCCGATGGCGGGGCAGGCGCGACCCGGTCACCGCGAAAAAGAGTTTGGGGAATACTATTTTGAGCAGATGCATCAACTGGGCATGACCGTCGGTTCCCGGGAGGCGGCACCCGGCCGCCCCAATGTGTTTGGCACGCGAACCGGAAAGGGTGAGCGGCCATCGCTGATGCTCTGTGGGCACCTCGATACCGTTCCGACCGAGGGCTATGAAGAGCCCTTTGTGCCGCATGAGAAAGACGGCCGTGTTTACGGGCGTGGTTCGTGCGATATGAAGGCGGGGCTTGCGTGCTATCTCGAGGTGGTGCGATTGCTGCGGGATGCGGATGTCGGGCTTTCGGGTTCGTTGATACTCTGCGGTGTCGCCGACGAAGAATGGCAGATGATTGGCTCGCGCGAGATTGGACGCAATGGCCCGTTTGCCGATCAATGCATCATCGGGGAGCCTTCGGACCTTGCGGTGTGCCCGGCCCACAAGGGGCAGTTTGGTCTGTTTATCCGCACTTTCGGTAAAGCAGTTCACTCCAGTATTCCCGAGCAGGGTGAAAATGCGATTGAGCGGATGGCACGGGTGGTCAATGCGCTTTCGGACTACAACGAGGAACTGGCGTCGCGTGAGCCTCACCCCCTTTGTGGTCACGGCACTTACATCCCGGGTGTGATTCGAGGCGGTGATCTCGCCAGTGCGGTACCTGATTTTTGTGAACTTGAGATCGATCGCCGCCTTCTGCCCAGTGATGCGGCCGAGGATGTCTGCAAAGACATCACGCGACGCCTGGAACCGCTAAAGCAGGCTGACCCGGGTTTTCGCTACGAGTTGAGCGAGCCCTCATGGGACATCCCGGCGAATGACCTGCCAGTCGGATCGCCGGTGGTTCAGTCTCTGCTGAATGCATCCCGTGAGTTGACGGGTCAACCTGAGGCGGCCCGTTCATTTCCGGGCGCCACCGATGCGCCCCACCTTAAGACCCCGGCGGTAGTCTGCGGCCCAGGTTCACTGGCCCAGGCCCACTCCCTCAATGAATTTGTGGAGGTTGAGCAGTGCGTGCGGGCAACGAGGATGTATCTGAGAGCAGTCTGTGATCTTCTGATCTAAGGCGAATCAGGAAAGAAACCGCTGGGCAGCGTAAGGCGTTGGGTCAACGATCGGATCCTCCCGGTCTATGATCTGCTGCACCAGTTTTCCGGTGATTCCTCCCAGGGTCAGTCCGATGTGATGATGACCAAAAGCGTAGATCACTGAGGGATGTTTTGATGACCGGCCGATCACCGGCAGGCTGTCAGGCAGCGTCGGCCGAAAGCCGAGCCACGTATCACCCCGTCGACTGAGCGCAGGGAGTGCGCGGCGGGCTGCGTTTTCGATGTAGTCCAGTCGCCGCGGATTCGGCTTCGCATCAAGGCCGGCGAGCTCAACAGTGCCCGCTGCCCTCAGCCCTCCGCCGAGTGGAGAAAGATAAAGGCCGGCGTCGGCAAGGCCCACAGGCCGCGTGAGAAGCGGCGCATCGTCGGGAAACATCACGTGATAGCCCCGTTCGGTATCCAGCGGCAAGCGGTCCATGACCGACCCTTCGATACGAGTGGACCACGCGCCCGCGGCGATCACCGCATTGTTGAACACCCGCGAATTCCCGGGCATGCCCACCCGAACCTGATCCAGGCCGGCAGGCTCGATACTCTGGACCCGGTCGCAGACGATCTCACCTCCATCTTCGGCAAACCGGTTGGCCAGCTGGGATACGGCTTTCTGCGGGTCGTGCAGATGAAAGCCGTCGTGGTAAAGGATTCCGCCCGCAAAGACCGGTGCGAGCGCGGGTTCCAGAGCCTGGAGGTCATCGGTTTTGAGTTCACTGATCGGCACACCCTGGTCGCGGCGCCGGTCCATGTCATTCTGTGCGGCTGCCAGAGACGGTGTGTCTGAATACAGATAGAGGGTGCCGTTGCGCCGTATCAGATCGGTCGCCCCTGCTGCCTGAAACAGGGGCAGGGATGCGGCTTCGGCATGCCGCAGCAGAGCACCCAGGGCGCGGATGGTATGGTCGACGTGCTCACGACGGCAGTGGCGCAGAAAAGTGAACAGCCAGGGCAGCATGTTGAGCGCATATCCGGGAGAGACCGACAGGGGCCGTTCGGACCCGGACATCAGCGCCGGCAGCGACTTCAGCAGTTTGGGATGGTTGACCGGAATACAGGCATAGGTTGCAAACGTGGCGGCGTTTCCGGAACTCGTCTGGCTGCCCGGCGGATGCGGATCGATCAGGGTGACATCATGCCCGGCCTGCTGCAGATACAGGGCGCAGCAGCTGCCGACCATGCCTGCACCAATGACCAGTGTGTATACATTCGGCTTCATCTACGTACCAGTGGGGCCACTATTTTCTCGTCGAGCAGAATGCCTACGGTGCTTTATCACTAGCCGACCGTGGGTATGTTCTCGAATCGGGGCGGATAACACTGGCCGGTAGCGGCAGCGAATTGCCCGACAATGAGGCGGTGAAATCAGCCTATCTGGATCTGCAGGGCGGTTAGAAATCATAGCGCCCGAAAAATTTTGGTAACGAAATAAAAAAGTTTATTGAACCGTGTGTCGGGTGCACCGATAATGCCCTGAGAAAAATATGGAAAAAGCAATGGTACCACCCGACAACCCCGCCTCTTTTTCGGCCACACTCGAGAGAGCAAGAGACGACCCGGTGACATCTCAAGCGCCAGAGAATGTATTGGCGTTGATGGGTAATGATGCTATTGCCCGGGGTGCGTGGGAAGCCGGGGTCAGGGTCGCTGCAGCCTATCCCGGTACGCCTAGTACAGAAATACTGGAGGCGGTAGCCACCTACCCGGCAGAAGATATTCAGGCGCAGTGGTCACCTAATGAAAAGGTCGCCTGCGATGTCGCCATCGGTGCCTCCTTCGGCGGTGTCCGGGCGCTGGTCGCCATGAAGCACGTTGGCCTCAACGTTGCCTCCGACTCTCTGATGTCACAGACCTATATTGGCGTCAACGGCGGCCTGGTGTTGGTAGTCTGTGATGATCCCGGCATGCACAGCTCGCAGAACGAACAGGACACCCGGCTTCTTGGGCGTTTCGCGCAGGTACCCGTGCTGGAGCCGGCAGATGCGCAGGAGGCGCTCGATTTCACTCGTATCGCATTTGACCTGAGTGAGCAGTTTGACAGCCCGGTGATTGTGCGTAGTACAACGCGGCTATCGCATTGCCGGAGTTTGGTCAGAACAGGTGAGCGGCGTGAGGTGCCGCCCCGCAGTTTCTGTGAAGACCCGGTGAAGAATGTGATGATCCCCGGTCACGCCCGCCAGCGTCACCCGGTCGTCCTGGCACGTGATGACACAGTGCAGGAATACCTCGAGACATCCGATCTGATCCGTTGGGAACGGGGCGGTACATCGGTTGGGGTCATTACCTTGGGTCCAGCCTATACCTACGTCAAGGAAGTGGCGCCTTCGGTCAGTTTGCTCAAACTGGGCGTGTCCTACCCACTGGCTGAGAAGGTAGTCAGGGAATTTTGTGATTCGGTGGAGCGGGTGATCGTAGTAGAGGAGCTAGAGCCATTCATAGAGCACGAACTGCACGCTCTGGGAATCGAAGCGCAAGGCAAAGCATTCTTTCCGCGGATCGGTGAGTTTTCTCCGGAGATTGTCCGTGACGGCTTTCGCCAAGCTGGGGTCCTGCCGGGCCTGGCAGCGCACCTGGCTGACGCAGAATTGGTTATCGAACCACTGGCGCGACCTCCGGTGCTGTGCGCTGGCTGTCCCCATATCACCACCTATATGGCTATGCGGGCCCTGGATGCCCGGGTCAGTGGCGATATCGGCTGTTATACGTTGGCGGCCGTAGAACCCCTTAAAGCGATCGACACCTGCGTTGCGATGGGCTCGAGTATCGGTGTGGCGGTGGGGCTGGCTAAGGCCGGTACCGAAACCAGACCGATCGTGGCAACGATCGGTGATTCCACCTTTCTGCATTCTGGTATCCCACCGCTGATCGACGCGGTCTATAACAAGGCGAATATCACGGTATTGCTACTGGACAATCAGACCATCGCTATGACCGGTGGACAGAATCATCCTGGCACCGGGATCACGCTACGCGGGGAGTCTACACACCGGGTAGATTTCGAGGAATTGATTCGCTCGCTTGGAGTGCAATCAGTCAAAGCGGTGGACTCTTACGATGTCGGCGCGTTTTACCAGGCCTGTCGCGATGCTATCGAGTACCGCGGTGTGAGTGTAGTGATCTCCAACCGCCCCTGCGTATTGGACCCAGTCAAGATCAAGGGGCCTCCCTTCCAGGTCGAGGCGGCAGGGTGTACCGCCTGCCAGGTCTGTATGAACCTGGGCTGTCCAGCACTGACCTGGGGAGAGCAACGATACGAGGGGCGCTACAAGGTCATGGTGGACGAAGCACTGTGCATGGGCTGTACCCTGTGTGTGCAGGTTTGCCCCTCTGACTGCATCCGGCCCGTTATTGCGGAGGCACATTAATGAGCCAAGCTCAGGGCTCCGCCGTGGTCAGCGAAACTGACGACAACGCGCTGCGGGATCCAGCCGCTGCGACCAATGTGCTGATAGTCGGAGTCGGTGGGCAGGGTGTCATCATGGTATCCAAGGTCATCGCGCTACTGTGTCAACAGCATCAGCTACAGGTTAAGCAGAGCGAGGTGCACGGGATGGCGAAACGCGGCGGCGTGGTTTTCAGCCATGTCCGATTC
>DCXP01000009.1:4142-5173 GCA_002327725.1 Proteobacteria bacterium UBA2133 | reverse complement strand
CAGCGACGCCTATATCGATGTTGACCGATATATTACCGGTACCGAAGGTGGGGATAACGACCCTGACAGCATCACCTTTCGCAGCGCAACTGGCAGCGGTTCCCTGGTGACAGTCGGCATGTCAAACACCGGGGACAACGTGACCGTAGAAATCCCAAATGCCCTCAAAAAAAACATGGCCGTGTTAATCAGCGACTGTGAAAACGGCGACGTCTTTCAGATTACCGATATTTCCGGCTCCGCACTAGCTCACGCCGCCGGCGCCAACGCCTCGCCGAACCTCAGCAAAGCCTACGCTGCTGGAGCCCGGGTCTACGAAGCCCGGCAGGCAACCTATTGTGTCGCTGACGGTGAAGGCAAGGACAAAAAAGGCAATCCGATTCCCTCACTGCGCCGAGCCAAAGGCAAGGGCTCAGCCGATGCATGTAAAGCTGGGGAGGAACTGCTCGAGGGAATCGAAAACATGCAGATTCTCTACGGCGAGGACACCGACGCTGATGCCGAAGGGGCCAACGGAGACGGGACCGCCAACCGCTATGTGGCCTTTGGTACTTCGGGCCTCGATAGAGACCGGATCGTCAGTGTCCGGATCTCGCTGCTGGCGCGCTCAATCAACGACAATCTCACCACGGAGCCTGCGCCCTACGCCTTCCCTGATCCTGACACCACCGTGACGCCCGCCAGTACTGACAAATATCTCCGAAAGGTGTTCACGACAACCATTACCCTGCGCAATAAAGCGGGATAAGCCCATGAAGGTGCTAAACGACATGCCTGATCAGTCCAGCCAACGCGGCTGGGTTCTGGTGATCGGCCTGGTAGTGCTGGTGATGCTGACCATCATCGCCATGGCACTGATGCGCACCACCCTGCTCGAAGAGAAAATGGCGGGTGCGAGCCGGGATATCAACCTTTCTTTTGAAGCCGCCGAGGTGGGCCTGCGCGGAGCAGAAACCTTCATCGAAAGTCAGGCCGACGACAGTGCATTCAACGCCACCGGCGGCGGACTGTATGCCCAGGGGACGTCAGAT
>DCXP01000009.1:0-3843 GCA_002327725.1 Proteobacteria bacterium UBA2133 | reverse complement strand
CTGTATGCCCAGGGGACGTCAGATGATGATATTGAGCCGGCACCCTTTGGCACCACCTGGGACGACGATAACTCACGGGTGCTGTCCAGCGCCCCTGCCGGCGTTACCAGCGCACCGCGCTACATGATCAAGAAAGTGGGTGAAAGCGGCGGTGAGGGTTCTCTTAACATCGGCGGCTACGGCGAAACCGATCTGACCCAGAAATCCGTGATCTACCGGATCACCGGCCGCGGCACCGGCGGCAACGATACCACCCAGACAGTCCTGCGCAGCCACTATGCAAGGGCGTACTGACGCCCGGCGTCGAAATGAAATTCCTGCGTCAGACACTGAAAGCTGCGCTGCTCGGCATCGGCGTCGCCCTCACAGCGAGCCTGCCTGCCAGAGCAGGCATCACGACGCCGTCACAGGTGCCCCTGTTCGTCGCCGGGATCACCAAAGCCAACATCATGCTGCTGCTGGATGACTCGGGTTCGATGGAAGCCATCGCGCCGGGCGCGCCATTTGATTCAGCCACCACCTACACCTGCCCGTCTGCGCCCACGCTGGATCCGGGGTCGGTCGGTATTCTCTATGCCGACTACCGTAGTTGGGACGGCTATGCCGAGTTCTACTGGTATCAGCCGGACATGAGTTTCGGCGGCTGGGGCGAGTGGGGAGACCTCAACTACTATGCCTCAGACCCTCAGTACTGCTTTGACCCGGCGCAGAATTATTACGCCTATCTCGAGGGTTACGCGGCCCAATACAGCGGCAACTATCTGAACTGGTATTTCGGTCCTTATGACGGCGGTAACCCTTTCGGTGCGGGCGCCACCCGCAAACCCGCAGCGGTCAACCGGATCGAGGCGGCACAACTTGCTGCCCACCAGCTGCTTGATTCAATGAGCAACGTGCGGGTGGGAGTGGCCGGATTCAACAGCGGTGCGGGGGCACGGATCCATTACGGCGTGGCGGATCTTGCCACCCATGAAAGTGCGATCAGGGCCGCGATCGATGGGCTCAGCCCGTCCAACTGGACACCGCTTGCCGAGGCCCTGCACGACATCGGCCGCTACTTCACCGGCTTTGCCGGGACCATCAATCCGGGTAACCAGGAGAACGCCTGTACCGTGAACGGCCAGTACGATGGCGCGCTGACGCTGCATCCCGGCGGGTCTGCCCTGGTGAAGGATGATGACACCGTTTTCCACGACACCCCCGCGCTCTCGGCAGGAGTCTCGGGGCACTCGCCCATCTGTTACTGGTGCCAGAAGAACTTCGTGGTGCTGTTGACCGACGGCAAGCCCTACTATGACAATAACATCAGCGCCGGCAGCGGTCTTCGCGATTATGACGGCGACTGTGCCGGCGGCGGCTGTGAAGCCTACGACCGCAAAAGCGATCGTGATTACGGTACCTATGGCAGTGACTACCTCGATGACGTGGCGCAGGCGCTCTTTGAAGTTGACCTGCGACCGGACATCGACAACCTTGACGGGGAAAGTGCAAGCAACAACGTCGTGACCTACACCGTGGGCTTTGCGATAGACCATCCCCTTTTGAGTGATACTGCCGAGCAAAGCGGCGGGCTGTATTTCACGGCGGACAGCACCGAAGACCTGAACCAGGCCTTTGCCGACATCGCCCGTGACATTACCGACCAGATCGGCGCCGCCGCCGGCGCCTCTTTCTCGTCGACTGCGATTGAAGCGGACAGCATGCTCTTTTTGACGCAGTTCAACTCCGCAGACTGGTCCGGTGACCTGCTGGCCTTTGATCTTGACGAAAACGGCGCGGTTTCAACAATGGCCAAATGGAGCGCCAAGGAGACCTTTACCGATGCCTTCTTTGATGACCCGGCAAGCAGCAGCCGGGTGGCCTACAGCTGGAATTCGAGCCTCGCCGGCGGCGTGCTGATGAAGAACACACTCGACGTGGCTGATCTTCTGGCCGACTACCAGACAGACACTGACGGCACCAGCGAAGCGCCGGCGACCGACCAGGCGACAGCGCGCCTTGCCTATCTCCTGGGCAGCCGAAACCAGGAATCCTCCGCATCGGCCTATGATTTCAGGGTCCGCAATGCCGACAGCATCCTGGGCGACATCGTGCACTCAAAGCCGGTCTTTGTCGGCGGCGCACAGCTTAACTGGCCGGATACCGGCGCATTCGACTACGGCAGCGGCAAGCATTACTCGGACTTCAAAAGCGCCGTGGCTGGCCGTTCGGGCACCGTTTATGCCGGCGGCAATGACGGCGCGCTGCATGGCTTCGATGCAGATACCGGGGTTGAGGTTCTCGCCTACTTCCCGTCCCATCTTGCGAGCACAGATGCTGGCAGTGGTTATCACTATCTGACAGACCCCGCTTACAGTCACCGCTATTTTGTCGATGGCTCACCGGTCGTCGGTGACGCCTTCATCAAGGGCGCCGGATCAGCAAGCGCTGCCTGGCGCACGGTACTGCTCGGCACCGACCGGGCGGGGGGCCGGGGTATTTTTGCCCTCGACATCAGCGACCCGGATGACTTTACTGACACCTCGATCAAGGCCGCGCAGACGGTCCTGTGGGAATTCAGCGACGCTGATGACCCCAACCTCGGATATACGTTCAGTGAGCCCACCATCGCGCTTTTGAATAACGGCCAATGGGCCGCCATCGTCGGTAACGGCTACGGCAACACCGGCAGTGGAAACGCAGAACTCTTCGTGCTCTATCTTGATGGAGGCCTTGACGGCAGCTGGACCTACGGCTCCGACTATCTGCGTCTTTCCACCGCTTCGGGCTCCCCTTCTGACCCGGACGGGCTGTCGACCCCGGCGGTGGTTGACCTCGATGCCGATGGGGTCGCTGACCGGGTCTACGCCGGCAGCCTGCACGGGGGACTCTGGGCTTTTGACCTCAGCAGCACCAACCCCGCATCCTGGGGCGCTGCGCATGGCAGCCAGCCCCTTGTTCACGCCATCAATCCCGCCGGTGATCCCCAGCCGATCACCACCAGACCGCAGGTGATTCGCCATCCGAGCGTCAGCGACGCGCCCGATCCCAACGTGATGGTTCTCTTTGGCACCGGTCAGTATCTGGTTGACGCCGACAAGGCGAGCACCGATACCCAGAGTTTTTACGGCGTGTGGGACCGGGGCATCGGCAACCGCTTCCGCACACACCTGCAGGCACAATCCCTCCTGCCCGGGACTGACGCTTCGGTGCGCCTCATCAGCGGGAACGACGTCAACTACAGCGGCGAGGGCGGCGCTCTCGAATACGGCTGGTATCTTGATCTCGATTCCGGCGAACGGGTGGTTGCTGACTACCTCGTTCGTGCCGGCATCGTCTACTTCAATACGCAGATTCCCGATGACCGGCCGTGCGCCTTCGGCGGCAGCGGCTGGCTGATGTCGATCAAAGCAAGCGACGGTTCCAACCCCGATGCGGATGCGCCGCAGTTCGATCTCAATGACGACGGTGAGGTGCTCATCAGTGGGGATACGATTTCGCACGAGGGCTCGGACTACGCTCCGGCCGGAGAAAAATTTTCCTCCAGCAAGGGCCTGCCGGCAGCCCCTGCCATCATTGGCGACAGGCGCTATACCACCGGCACACAAACGGCACAGCATCCGGGCGAGGAAGGGACCCAAATGGATGTCACCGTGATTGCATCCATCGATGCCGCCATCGCCGGACGCATGTCCTGGGACCAGTTGAGTCCGCAATAAACCCCGCTTCGCGCGTCCCAGATGAGTTGCGCCGAAGGGCTTAATTTCCACATCTTTTGCCGAGATGGTTTATGCTCTGACCCTGCGGGGATGATGTAAATGAACCGACTGATCGCCTCTGTCATTGCCTTGCTGCTCTGCTGCA
>DCXP01000071.1 GCA_002327725.1 Proteobacteria bacterium UBA2133 | reverse complement strand
GCTGGCCGGTCTGCCCTCGGTGGCCTAACACGCCAAGCCCTGGCTGCGCCGACACCGTTTGGCGCAGCCGGGATAGCTGCACTAAAATTGGGCCGTCGTAGGGGCCTGCAGGCTTGCTTTTTGTAGGGTAATTCGCGAACAGCCAGCCCGCGCTTTCAAAACTCCGGTTCGGCAGGAGTGTCGTCCGGTACTCAAGCAACCCGTATCTGGGAGAGGAAACAAATGGCATACCTAATGGATGTATTGATGCGTTGGGGTCATATCGTATTCGGCGTGGCATGGATTGGCCTGCTGTACTACTTCAATTTTGTTCAGACCGAATACATAAAAGAAGCGGATGATTCCGCCAAGGCCGATGTCACGGCCAAACTCGCGCCTCGCGCTCTGTGGTGGTTCCGGTGGGCAGCGATGTTCACCTTCCTCACTGGTCTTTTATTGATTGGGTATATCATGCACCATAAAGGAGGGATTAATCTGAGCATCACTCTCGGCGCACTGATGGGCACCATCATGATGCTCAACGTCTGGCTGATCATCTGGCCCAACCAGAAGATTGTCATTGGCCTGGAGTCTGGCGACAAAGCGGCTGCCGGACCGAAAGCCGGCCTGGCTTCGCGTACCAACACTTTGTTCTCTTTGCCCATGCTGTTTTTCATGGTGGTATCTGGACACGCCGGCATGAATGGTGGCGTTTTGGGTGGCACCGGTGATTTCGCCATGAGCAATGTCGCTTTGCTGGTCGGCCTGGCTATTGTCCTAGTCATCGAAGCCAATGCGATCTGGGGAAAGATGAACGGCGTGATCCAGTCGGTCAAAGCGGTTATCACCTCGTCTGTGGTGCTGACGATCATCATGTCAGGGGTAGTGCAATACTTTTAATAACGAACACCTCAGATAAAGAGGACGCCTGGTAGGCGTCCTCTTTTTTGCCGTACCGGCAGCACAACAGCCGCTCTGGGGGCATCTCGCGTATGCCGATTGACCGTCATCAGATCCGAAACCTGCTGCTCTCACGCCGGGAGGCGCTTTCCCGGGAATCTGCGCTCAATGGGACCGAAACCATAGAGCTTGATCAGACACGTGTCGGCCGCCTGTCCCGGGCCGAAGCCATGCAGGATCATCAGATGGCGCTGGAGATGGCGCGGCGGCACGAAGCCATGCTCGAGGCGATAGACGAGGCGTTGGACCGGGTTGACGAGGACCCCCACTTCGGGCTGTGCGATGACTGCGGTGAACCCATTGCTGCAGAGCGCCTTGCGCTGGACCCGACACAGCGTTGCTGTGTCCCCTGCCAGAGCGCCCGCGAGCGGGGCTGATTGACAGCCCGGACCGTCGAACCTATCGGCGAAGGCGCGCGAGGAACCAGGCAAAACCCACCACCAGGTGATACACATCTACCGCCCGGCGCAGTGAAATCGCGGTGTTGCCGTGATCCAGAAGATTGCTCACACACAGATGATGCGCAACGCCCTGGCTGGCGAGCCGGTGCGCAAGGCGGCGGGATTCCTCAGTTGGAATCACCGGATCGGTTCGACCATGCAATAGAAAGACCGCAGGCATGCTCTGTGGAAGCTGCTGGGGTACCCGGTAACCCGCCCAGTTGCCGTCAAACACCTTCACCACCTTGTCGAGAAAGCCCCGCCGTGCCTCTGGGTCCGACAAAAGCCGGTGCAGCGACTTCTCCACCGGATCGTTCACATCAAAAAGATCATCCAGTTCATTGGGCTGTGCGTTATCGAGCGCGGATCTCTCAACGGCGTGTTTCAGGGCAGCAACAACTCCTTGCTCAGCAGACTCGAACTCAGCGAAATAACTGCGCGCGATCAACAGCCTGCCATAGGGATCGGCATGCTCGGAGGTGATCAGAAAATCAGCGACTTTCTCGATATCGAAATAGCCGCCAATGAGGCCCAGGGCGCTTACACGATCAGCCAGCGCCCGATCAAGCGCCGCGCGCAAAACGAATACGCTTGAAAACGACACCGACATCAGGGCGATGTCATCGGTCGTGACCATGGTGCGGTCTTGGGCCAGAGACTTCAGCAGCGCATTGACCTCGGCCGGCTGACGGGCCGAGATCTTCAAAGCGCGGATGCTCGGGATATCCGGTATCAGCACCCGCGCCCCCGCGGCGCACAACGCCCAGCCAAACCTGCGGATTCGTGGATCTTCCCGGCCCCGGATGGCAAGACCCGGCACAAAGATCACGGTAGCCATCGGTGCCGTGGGGGGATCGTAGATGTCGACCCGGGTGTCGTCATGCGAAACCGTTTCCAGTTTGCCTGGGGTCTGATTGCGCTGAAACGCAAACAGCAGTTTGACGGCGCCCCGCCACTCGGGACGCGGTTTCGGCCGGCCTTGGAGCCCGCTCATGCGAAACGATTCCAGTATCCCGTGAGCAGATTCAAAATGTGATCTCGCCGCGCGGCGTCTTGATCACCGCAGACACCCGCTCACCGGCTTGCCCGGATGTCTGTCCGCTGAAAAGACTTTCAAGGCCCATGTCAGCGAGCGTAGCGATGGCACTGTCAGCGCCATCGAAGTGACCCTTCAAAGCACTGAAGCGGCAACTGGAGGCAGGCAATACATCGCTCGGGTGCGCTGATCCGCACCACTCGATCACATGCGGCAGCAGACCGCCGCCAGGACACTCGCCGTCCTCGGTGAAAGCAAACAGCCACCTGAGGTCACCGCGCGACATCTCGCGGACCTCGCAGGTCGCATAAGGGGCAAGACGGTCGAGACCTGCGATATCCGCGGTGCGCACCACCCAGGTAAGCAGCCGGGGTCCCTGCTCAAGGGCCTGCCGAATCCTAGGATTATCGAGTGAAAACCAGCGCGGCCGGTCTGGCGGTTCAGCCTCGGGGTCCACCGCGATCACCTCCAGGTAGACAGAACCCCCCAGCGACAGCAGGACATTGTGGGTTCCCATATGAGGATGCGTACCGCCCGCCACAGGGGACACGCCCAGAAGATCAGCAACAAAACCGCGGCCTTCTTCCAGGGACCGTGCGCCGATGACCAGATGGTCAAGTACACAGGGAAGTGCAGGGGTCATGGGCCGGCCTTTGGCGGCTTGCGGGTATCGGGCTCAAGACTGCGCTGCACGATCACCGTATCCAGCCAGCGGTCAAACTTCCAGCCGACGTTTTGCAGTGTACCGACCTGGCGAAAGCCCGCCCGTTCGTGCGCAAGCAGCGATGCACGATTGGCGCTGTCCCCGATGATGCCGACGATCTCGCGCACGCCGCAAAGTTCAAGGGCCTCGACGAGACAGTCAAGAAGACGCTTGCCGATACCCTGTCGACGCCAGGGTGGGGCGACATAGATCGAGTGTTCCACGGTGAAACGATAAGCCGGTCTCGGCCGGTACGGCAGCGCATAGGCGAAAGCCACGACCTCGTTATCCTCATGCGCCACCAGAAAGGGCAGGCCCGCCTGACCGGCCCTTCGCCAGCGTTCGCGGATCGACTCAAGATCCGGTGGGTCGATTTCAAACGAAGCGGTCCCGTTCAGCACCTCGTGTTCGTAAATCCGGCGTACCGCCTCAAGGTCCGCCTCAGCAGCGGGCCGGATCCTCGGTATGGTCATCGTGTGTCGCCTTGGGGGTTAAGGACTGGGGCTTTATTGTTGCCCGTGACGCGGATAAAAAAAAGGCCGGCTTTTGCCGGCCCTTTCACAAGATGCCTGAAACGATCAGCCCAACACCAACAAAGGCGTGCCCAACAAAGGCGCGATCACCAGAGAGACAATCGCCATCACGTTGATCAGGATGTTCATCGAGGGCCCGGAGGTGTCCTTGAACGGATCTCCGACTGTGTCGCCCACAACAGCAGCCTTGTGCACCTCGGATCCTTTGCCGCCGAGGTTGCCTTTCTCGATGTATTTTTTGGCGTTATCCCAGGCCCCGCCTGCGTTCGCCATGGTCAGCGCCAGCAGGACACAGCCCAAAAGGGCGCCGCCCAGCATGCCGCCGAGCGCCGCAGGACCAAGCGCAAAACCGACCACGACCGGCGAACCAACGGCGAGCACCCCGGGGGCGATCATCCGCTTCAGCGCCGCGGTGGTCGCGATTTCGACACATCGCTCGGTATCGGGCTCCGCATTGCCCTCAAGCAGGCCGGGGATTTCTTTGAACTGACGCCGGATTTCATGGATCATTTCGAATGCCGCGTCTCCCACTGCCGTCATGGTCAGGCTGCTGACCAGGAATGGAAAAATCCCGCCGAGGAACATCCCGGCCAGTACCACCGGATCGTTGATCCGCAGACTGAAATCCGGGACGTGGAAAGCCACTGTCTCGATGTAAGCCGAGATGATGGCAAGTGCTGCCAGGGCCGCTGCCCCAATCGCAAAACCCTTGCCGATAGCCGCGGTGGTGTTGCCCAGTTCATCCAGGGTATCGGTGATTTCACGGACCTCCTCACCCAGGCCTGCCATCTCGGCAATGCCGCCGGCATTGTCAGCCACCGGCCCGTAGGCGTCGATCGCCATCGTGATGCCCACGGTCGCAAGCATGCCAACCGCGGCAATACCGACCCCGTAGAGACCGGCCAGCCAGCTCGACACCAGGATGATGACGCACAGCATCAGCACCGGCACCACCACGGACTGCATACCCACGGAGAGACCGGTGATCATAATGGTCGCGGGTCCGGTCTCACCGGCACCGGCGATTTTCCGGACCGGGGGCCCTGCGGTGTAGTACTCGGTCACAAGGCCAATCACGATGCCGCCGAGAGCACCGACCAGGACCGACCACCAGATTTTGAGACTGATATCAGACCACCAGGTCAGCGCCAGCGCGGCAATAATGAAAATCACTGTTGCGCCGATGGTACCGGTCCGAAGTGCCTTATCCGGGGCCTTGCTCGAGGCGCCCTTGACCAGCGCGATTCCGGCCAGAGAACACAGAATGCCCACCGACGCCAGCGCCAGCGGCAGAAACATCAGTTTCGACTGATCACCGCCCGCGAGCGCGCTGATCACCTCCGGACCCAGTGTTGCCGCAATGGCGATCGTGGCAATCATCGAGCCGCAGTAGGACTCAAAGATATCCGAGCCCATACCGGCCACGTCGCCGACGTTGTCGCCGACGTTATCCGCGATGACGCCGGGGTTGCGGGGATCATCCTCGGGGATACCAGCTTCAACCTTGCCCACCAGGTCCGCGCCGACATCAGCACTCTTGGTGAAGATGCCCCCGCCAACACGGGAGAACAGTGCCACTGAAGATGCGCCCATGCCGAATCCGTGAATCACGTGTGCGGTATGGGGATCACCGCCGAAGGCAAGATACAGGATGCCCAGACCCAGCAATCCCATAGCCGCCACGGTGAGGCCCATGATCGAGCCGCCGAAGAACGCCACGGTCAGGGCAGCCGCTGCCCCGCTTTCAGCCGCCGCGGTGGTCGTGCGGACATTCGCCCGGGTGGCGGTAAACATCCCGATATAACCCGCCGATGCGGAGGCGAGCGCACCGACGAAAAACGCGACCGTTGTTCGCCAGCCGAGATCGGAGATAAAAATCAGTACGCCGACAATGATCGCAAAAATCGCAAGGTAGGAATACTCGCGGCGCATGAAGACCAGCGCGCCCTTGTGGATTTTTTCGCCAATCTCAGAAACCTTTCCGGTGCCTGGGGAATAGGCAAGGACCGAGCGGTAGACAACAAACGCCGCCAGAAGACCGATGACACCCAAAACCACAGGAATCAGAGCAACAGAAGACATAAATAACCCCTCTCAGATGGGAAACGATTCGCAGAACACCAAACTGGAACCAGCGCGGTGTAACCCCAATATTATCATGTATATCAGGCGCTTATCCGGCCCGAAGATGCCCCCCGCGTCCGATACCGCTTCATCCGCGACGCAGACCCCGGCCAAACATCGGCCACCTCGCTTAAAGCCTGCCGCGAAATGGTGCCGGGCAGTGTCCGCAAAGAACGCGGCTTTGGGGGGTGCGAATCCAAGCCAACCGCGTTCAGCGTCGGCGACGGGCTCTTGGGTGCGCCTTGTCGTACACCTTGGCGAGGTGCTGAAAATCGAGATGGGTGTAGACCTGCGTGGTGGATATATCGGCATGACCGAGCAACTCCTGGACGGCGCGCAGATCGGAACTCGATTCCAGAAGATGACTGGCGAAGGAGTGGCGGAGCATATGCGGATGCACACCCCGATCCAGTCCCTGCCGAAGCGCCCAGACTTCTACCCGCTTCTGAATCGCGCGCGCTCCCAAGCGGCTGCCCGCGCGGCCCACAAAGAGCGCTTCTTCATCGGAACCCGCCCAGTGATCCCGCCGCTTCATCCACTCACGGATGGCCGTGACGGCGTGGCGGCCAACGGGGACGATCCGGGTCTTGCCGCCCTTGCCGGTCACCACCAGCGTACCAGCACTTAAGTCAATATCCTTAAGATCGGTGCGCGCCAGTTCTGACAGGCGAAGGCCCGAAGAATAAAAAAGCTCCAGAATCGCGTGATCACGAAAGTCCTGATCGGAAACCGGATTGATAGATACCAGTTGCGCGGCCTCTTCGATGTTCAGCGTCTTGGGCAGCTTGCGCTCACCGCGCGGGGCGGAAATACCGTCGAAGGGATTGATCTTTGCCTGCTTCTCGCGCACCAGATACCGATAGCATGACCGCGCCGCTGAGAGTGCCCGGCTGATCGAACGGCTCGACAGACCCGCGTGGCGCAGGCCTGCCGCAAACAGTCTCGCCTGCGGCGGCGCCAGTTTGGCGAGGCTGCCGATACCCCGCGTCGACAGGAACTCGCTCAGACGTGCAAGATCCCGCTGATACGCCGACACGGTATGTTCCGACAGGCGCCGCTCGTAACGCAGGTGCTCAACGAAGGCGCTTATGGTTTTATCGGTGTCCGACATGGTATGCGTTCAGGAAAGACCCAGACGAATGCAGGTGGCGCCGATCAGCCCGGCCAGCCCTTCCAGCAGGATCGTATCCATATCGGGCCGGTAGTGCTCGGGATCGCGAGACACCAGAATAATCCACCCGAGCGGCGTACCGCTGCGGCCGACTACCGGCAGCACGGCACAGGATGCCGCCTGCGCTGCACTCGCCGGATCCAGCAGTCCTGCTGTTTCACCCGACAAAGGCGCCTCCAGCAGACAGGCCTTTCCGGACAGCCGGCGCATCACCAGGGCAACATTCTCGTCATCGATCGATACCAGTGCGCCTATCGGGACGACATCTCTTGCGCTGTGATCGGTGAACTGCACCACCGCTGTCACCAGGCCGAACTCGGCCTGTAACACCCGGGGCACGGCTTCGAGCAGTTCGGCCATATCGCGCGTGCGCACGATCCGTTCAAAACACCTTTGCAGGCGCTGCTGCAGGCGGGAGTTTTCCTTGGCCTCACCGATCAGGCTGCTGAGCCGGTTTTTTTCAATACTGAGCTGGTCGCGCAGCACACCAACCTGGCGCTCCAGCAGTGATACCGCTCCGCCGCGGGACGAATGCGGCACCACGAGTTCGCTCAGCAGGGCAAGATGGCGCTCAAAGAAATCCGGGTGCGCCCGGAGAAAATCAGCCACCTCGTTTTCATCCAGACCCCCGCCCATGCTGTTGTTGACGCCTTCGGAGGGGTCCATGTTATTCCAATGACCAGAGGCCGTCGAAGACCCGTTCAGTCGGGCCGGACATGCGGACCGGACCGCTGCCTGGCCAAAAGAGCGCAAGCGTCCCGCCGGGCAGGGTCACACTGACGCTGTCATCGATCAGTTCCCATCGGCGGCAGACCGAGACCGCGGCGCAAGCGCCGCTGCCGCAGGCCAGGGTCTCGCCCACACCGCGTTCCCACACCCGCAGCTTGAGGTGCGCACGATCCTCGATCTGGACAAAGCCGACATTGGTCCGCTCTGGAAAGTCAGGATGATACTCAATCGCCGGACCGATCTCGGCTACCCCGGCATTGTCGATATCGTCCACCAGCAGCACCGCGTGGGGATTCCCGACGGAGACAGCACCGATACGGAATGTCTGCCCCCCTACCGACACCGAATAACCGTCAGCCATCTCTCCGGCCCGAAACGGGATCTTCTGTGGTTCGAAAACCGGCGCCGCGAGCTCGGCACTCACCTGACCCTTTGTGCCAAGCGACAATGTAAAGCGCGTACTTATGGTTTCGATTTCAAGGGTCTGCTTTTCGGTCAGGCCCTGCTCCCTGACAAACCGGCTGAGGCAGCGGGCACCATTGCCGCACTGGCCTGATTCGCTGCCGTCGGTGTTATAGATGCGCATGAAGAAGTCGGCGCCATCAGCACAAGGCTCTGCCACGATCAGCTGATCACAGCCGATTCCGCGGTGACGGTCAGCAATATTGCGCACGGCTTCAGGGCTGAGCGCGATGGGCGCGCTGACACCGTCGAGCATGACGAAGTCGTTGCCCAGCGAGTGCATTTTCGTGAAAGGAAGCGTGTCCACTGTTTTTTCAGGACCGAAAGTTCCGTGGGCCCGGGATCACGCTCATTATAGTCCGGCGGGGCTTAACACCCCCGCCCGAAAAGCCTGCTGTTGCCCCTTAAGAATCCTGCGGCGGGCAGAACTGCAGCCAATCGACATCCGGATCAGCCAGCGCCACAAACCAGGGGTTGAGGATGTTTTTCTTGTTGTAACTGAGGTCAGTGCCCTGGCAGTCGACCAATCGTCCACCGGCCTCGGTCAGTACACAGTGCGAGGCACAGGTATCCCATTCGGAGGTGGGCGCAAGGCGCGGGTATACGTCGGCGTTCCCTTCGGCAACCACGCAGACCTTGAGCGCACTGCCCATGCTGACGATAGTCGGATCACAGCCGCTGGCTGCAGCCAGGGCATCGCGAAAGGCACTCACGGCTTCACCGGCATGCGAGCGGCTTGCGACCATTCGCGGGCGGGCGGGATCGTAGGCACTGACGCGGATCGGCTCAGGTGACCCCGACCCTTGTTGACGCCAGGCACCCTCCCCCTGCGCCGCAAAGTAGCAGACCCCGGAACTGGGGCTGTAGACCACGCCCAGGATCGGCCGGCCCTGTTCTGCCAGGCCGATGTTGACCGTGAACTCACCGTTGCGGCGGATGAACTCCTTGGTTCCGTCCAGCGGATCCACCAGCCACACCTTGGCACAGTGAAGGCGCCCGGTGGCGTCGATATCCTTGGACTCTTCTGAAACGACGAGAATCTCGGGTGTCAGGGCCTGCAGATGCTCGACAATGATGTCGTGCGCCCGGTGATCGGCGGTGGTGACCGGCGAACCATCGGCTTTTTCAATGATTTCATACTCGCGCTCGTAGACCTCCATGATCGCCGCACCGGCGGTTCTTGCAACCTCCGCGATGGCTTCGACCTTGAGCCCTTCGGCGGCGTTCATGGCCTGATCCGCTCTACGGCAAGGTAGGTTGCCAGAATGCTGCGGGCGTCCGAAAAATCCTCCCGGGCACGCAGTTCCGGCAGATCCGATAACCGCCATGACTGGGTCTCAAGCGGTTCGGGCTCGTCGCCCAACAATGGTGAGGCAAACAAATCCTGTGCCAGGAAGATATGGGTGCGGTAATCTGAATAGGCGGGCGTCAGTGAGACGGTCGCTAATGCCTCCATCCTGCCGGCATCGAAGCCGGTTTCCTCCCGAAGTTCCCGATGGGCGGCCTGCTCCGGCGTCTCGCCCGCGTCAACCCGGCCTTTGACGAAACTGAGTTCATAGCACTCCACACCCACCGCATACTCGCGGATCAGCAAAAGCGTTTCTTCGGTTTGCATTGGCACCACCAGCACCGCGCCGTTCCCCTGACCCACGAGCCGCTCAAAACACGCCTCCGTGCCATTGGAAAAACGAAGTTCAACCTGCTCAATAGAAAAAAGCCGGCTGGTCGCAACCGGCGTCGTATTCAGGATTTCGGGCAAGGTACTCATAACCGCGGGGCTCACCCTGGATGGGTAGTGCCGGCAGATTAACCCAGGCCGACGGGCGAGACAACTTGAGTATCATGACCCCCCGGGGGGCGAATCGTCTTGCCCTGTCGCGACGCTAGAATAAGGCGATCATCGCAAAACCGCCGGATCTCATCACCGGCCCGCTTTCGGGCAGCCCATGATCGACTGGAATGACATTGAATCGGTATTTCTGGATCTCGACGGCACCCTGCTCGATCTTTATTTCGATAATCATTTCTGGGCTGAATTTATTCCCGAGCACTACGCGCAGCATCATCAGCTGGCGCCGGAAAAAGCGCGCGCTGATGTTCTGGGCCGGATGAAGGAACTGCGCGGTACGCTGGACTGGTACTGCACGGATTTCTGGAGCCGTGAACTGAACCTTGACATCATGGCCCTGAAGGCGGCCAAACGCCACCTTATCCGGACCCGCCCGGGGGCACAGGATTTTCTTGCGACGCTGCACGGCGACCAGCGGCGGGTTGTACTCGTCAGCAACGCCCACCCGGAAACGATCGACCTCAAAATCGATCAGACCGGCATTGGGCCCCTGTTTGACCGCATCATCAGTTCCCATGAACTGGGATACCCCAAGGAGCACGATCTATTCTGGGAACTGCTGCAGGAGACCGAGCCCTTTGCCCCTGATAAGACCCTGTTCATTGACGACAACCTGGCCGTGCTGCGGGCCGCAGCCGCCTACGGAATATCCCATCTGCTTGCCGTGCCCCGTCCGGACTCCACCCGCGAGGCCATGGACACACAGGAATTCAGGGGTCTTGGTGCGTTTGACGATATCCTTGGGTTTTTCCGGGACGCCCGAGGGGCCGATGCCGCGTGACCCGCACCGCTGACCTCTATGATGAATTCGGCGACCGCCTTCAGGTGGCGGCACCGCTGTTTCGGGATTTCGGCGGCGCGCCGTGTTTTTCAGGGGAGATCGCGACGGTCAAGGTATTTGAGGACAACACGCTGGTTCGCTCGATGCTGGAGACCGAGGGCGCCGGCCGGGTGCTCGTGGTTGACGGCGGTGGATCGCTGCGATGCGCACTTGTTGGGGATCAGATCGGGGCGCTTGCGGCTGACAACGGCTGGTCCGGCCTGGTGATCAACGGCTGTATCCGCGACCGCCAGCAGCTTGCCGAACTGCCGATCGGGATCAAGGCACTCGCCAGCTGTCCGGCCAAGAGCGTGAAACGTGGAGAGGGCCAGACCCAGCTCAGCGTCCGCTTTGCAGATATCCGTTTTGTCCCGGGCCATCATTTGTGGGCAGACCATGACGGCATTGCCGTCGCCGCGTCTGCCCTCATCTGAGCGTGACACGGCCCGACGAATCCCTTAGCGCTACCTTCATCGGTCGGCTTGCCCGGACTGACGCCGACCCCGACCAGCATCAGCAGCAGGCGCTCAAGACCTGCGCCTCCCTCGCCGACCGGCTCAATCAGGCTTTTGCTGAATCCTCCCCGAAGGTGCCCTGGGGTCTTGCTCGCCGCTTGCGGCTTCGCAAAAACCCGATAACCCCCATCCGGGGAATCTATCTGTGGGGTTCGGTGGGCCGGGGCAAAACGCTGATCATGGATACCCTGCTCGAGGCCCTGCCAGAGGAGACCTGCCGCCGGGTGCACTTTCACCGCTTCATGCTGGAGATTCATGATGGCCTGCGGCGCCGGCCGCAACAGAAGGATCCGCTGCGCCGGATCAGCCGGGAGATCAGCGCGAAGACCCGTGTGCTCGGCTTCGACGAGTTTCACGTCTCGGACATTGGTGACGCCATGATCCTGTCGGGACTGCTGCACGCACTGGTCGAAAACGGCCTTACCCTGATATTCACCTCGAACACACCGCCGCGCCTGCTTTACCGGCAGGGCCTGCAGCGCGACCGCTTTTTGCCCGCTATTGAACTGATCGAGCGCCATGCTCAAGTCGTACACCTCGACGGGGATCGTGACTACCGGCTGGAAATGCTGGGATCGCTACCGACCTATCATGTGCCAGACGACACCCGGGCCGAGGCTGGTATGCGTTCGCTGCTGCTCACGATCGATCCCAAGGCCGCGATATCGCCGGATGTACTGACTCTCAACCGTCGTCAGATTCCGATCAGGGCCAGGGGCGATGGCGTCATCTGGTTTGATTTTGAAGCCCTTTGTGAGGGGCCGCGATCCAAAGTCGACTATGCGGAACTGTCGAGGAGTTGCCATACACTCCTGTTAAGCGGCATCCCGTGCTTGGGCGCCGATCGCGAGGATGCAGCCCGGCGTCTTATCGAGTTGATTGACGAGCTCTACGATCGAAGGGTCAATGTGGTGGTTTCAGCAGCAGCGCCCGCCAACGCGCTGTATCAGGGAGTGCGTCTGGCAGCAGACTTTGCCCGTACCGCAAGCCGGCTGCACGAGTTTCAGTCGGAAGACTATCTCGCCAGTGCCCACAGACCCTAGCAGGCCGTCAAGACGCTAAGCGGTCCCCAGTCCGGCGCTGATCAACTGATCGGCATACCAGCGGTGAAAGGCGTGAACGCTCGGCTCAAGTTCCGGGCAGACCCGCCCGGCGCGGGAAAGGCTGGACCGAAGGCCCGGTTGCTGTGCCTCAAGCACGGCGATATCCTCATCGAGGCCCACGGCCATACGGTTTTCATACCGGCCAAGAATCGTCTCGAAATCCCCGGCCGATGCGCTGGCGCTGTCAAACAGCAGGCTCAGGCGTACCGTCGTCGTCGACACACCGGCCGGGGCGGCCTCCAGCGCCCAGACAGCATCCCGGGAAGCCGCAAACGTGAGACCAGGGTAAACCCAGGTATATCGGGTTCCGTCCACCAGCCGGCCCGATAAACCGGGCAAGGGGTCAAGTCCGCTGCCCGCCTCCTCAAGGACCCCGACGCTGCCGCGCCGCGCGTGCTCACCAAACTGGCTGACAAATGCCCCGCGTGTCTCATCCACCGGGTCAGGGTCGGCGTACAGCGTTGACAGTGTCTGCGGATGCACCTTGCGCAGGTGGTAGTAATCGTTGAAGACCTCGATGAAGAGCTTCCAGTTACAGTCGACGGTGAAATCGCGCTGGCTCCCGGTGATCAGGGACCCGAGCCGCCAGGGCTCGTGAACGTTCTCAAAATCACCCAGCCAGTCGTCCAGCGCCGGCGCTTTGGCATCGACATTTACAAACAGAAAACCGGCCCGCTCCTCGCTCGGGACCTGAACAAGACCAAAGTCTGCGGAATCAAAACCGTCGGCGCCGCCCATTCTGGGCGCGGCGGAAAGACTGCCGTCCAGCCGGTAGCACCACCCGTGAAACGGGCAGACGAACCGGCTGCAATGGCCCCGGCCCGGCTCAACCAGGCGCATCCCCCGATGACGGCAGGTGTTGGCAAACACGCGAAGTCCGTGGTCCTCGCCCCGGATAGCTATGAGCGGAGTATCGGCGACGGTAAACGCCAGATAATCCCCGGTCTGTGCAAGATCCCCGGCCCGGCCTGCACTGACCCAGCCTCCGGCGAACAGGTATTCGTGCTCAAAAGCCAGAATCTCCTCATCCACATAACAGGCCGGGGGCAGGGTGTAGGCCTTCGCTGTCGGGCGCAGTACCTTCGAAAGGCTCAACTTGGGCACGGATTCGATCCAGACATGATTCAGACGCAGCGGGTGATTCTGACCAAGCCCAGGCGGGATGAAAACCCCCCAGGGCGCTTCGCTGTCGCTATCCCTAGGCCCCGGTAAGGGCTGATTGCGCGCTCAAGAGACACGTTTGGGTCAGTACATCTCCTGGGGGTCAACGTCGATTGACCAGCGGACCCGTGCCGCCTCCGTCGACTCCTCAATGCCAAGCACCCAGTCTTCGAGAAAGCGGTGGAACCGGCTCTCGTCCTTACTCCTGACCAGTAACTGCGCCCGGTATCGCCCTGCCCGGCGCTCCATCGGTGACGGTACCGGGGTCATTATCTCAACACCCTCGCGGGACGGCACTGCCCGCCCGGCAAGCGCAGCAGAGCGCAGAAAAGTCAGCGGCGCACCGCTGCGGGTCGATTCGGCCCGCAGCAGGGCAAAGCGCACATAAGGCGGATACCCTGCAGCCTGGCGCTCCATCAGGGCATCCCCTGCAAATCCGGCAAAATCGTGTTTTTCGAGCCGGGAAAACGCGGGACTTTCCGGATGGGCTGTCTGCACCAATACTGCCCCGGGGCTTTCCCGCCTTCCCGCCCGGCCGGATACCTGCGCGAGCTGCTGGAAAAGTCTTTCCGGACCCCGAAAGTCGAGACTGTAGAGGCCCTGGTCAGCCGAGAGCACACAGACCAGGGTCACGCCGGCAAAGTCGTGGCCTTTCGATAGCATTTGTGTCCCGACCAGGATATCGACCTCGCGCTCACGCACCGCTTGAAGCACTCTGGTGATTTCTTCCGGTGGACCGGCGACATCACTGTCGAGCCGGATCACGCGGGCCTTGGGGAAAATCCGGACCAGTGCCTCTTCGACCCGCTGGGTGCCCTCACCCGCAGGGAAAAGCGTCTGCGTTTGACACTTCGGGCACTCTATTGGTGCCGCAGCCTGACTCCCGCAGTGGTGGCAGATGACCCGGCCGCTGCGTCGATGCAGGGTCTGTCTGGCATCGCAGCGCCGGCACAGCGCCTGCCAGCCGCACTGGGTACAGACGACCACAGGCGCAAATCCGCGGCGATTCACGAATACCAGGCTCTGCTGACCGCGGGAAATGCAGTCTCCGATGGCGCCCACGATCGGCGCCGAAAGCCCGTCATTTACTGCAAGGCGATTGAGGTCAAGAATCTTGACCCTCGGCATCTTTGCTGAACCGGCGCGGGACTTGAGCCTGAGATGGCGGTAACGGCCGCTCAAGGCGTTGGCCATACTTTCCAGAGATGGTGTGGCCGAACCCAAAATGACCGGAACCTCGGCCAACTGCGCCCTTTTGACGGCGATATCCCGGGCGTGATACCGAAACCCCTCGCGCTGCTTGTAGGAAAGGTCGTGCTCCTCATCCACCACAATCACGCCGGGGCGGGCGAGCGGGGCAAAAACGGCCGATCTTGTGCCCAGCACCACGGCCGCACTGCCCTCGCGGGCCCGCCACCAGGCCCGGTGGCGCTCGGTATCGGTCAATCCGGAGTGCAGCACCGCCAGAGAACCCCCAAGACGCGCCTGAAAGCGGGCGATCAGCTGTGGTGTCAGCGATATCTCGGGCACCAGCACCAGAGCCTGGCGCCCCCGCGAGACCGTGCGCGCGACGCAGTCAAGGTAAACCTCTGTCTTGCCGCTGCCGGTAACGCCATCGAGCAGAAAGGGCGTGTAGCAGCCCGCTGCCGCATCAAGCGCTGTACAGGCCGCCTGCTGCGCCTGGTTGAGAATGAGGGGTTTCTCACGAGTGCCGGCTGTTGCAGGCGGAACCGGCGTCACTTTTTCGGCCCAGCCTTGCGCTTCAAGACGTGCCAGAACCGTCGCTGCGTTCGCAACCTCGGATGAAAGGGTCCCGGCCGGCAGACCCGTCCCGTCTGCCGCCGCCAGAAGATCCAGGACCCGCCGCTGGGCGCGGTATCGGCCCGGGATGCTGTCAAGGCCTTGCCGTCCGGCCTCACAGATCCGCCAGTGATACACGGGCTTCGGTTGCGCCGACCGGTCACGGCGCAGCAAGACCGGCAATGCCGTCTGCATCACGTCGCCGAGCGGGTGATGGTAGTAACGCGCGGCCCAGTTAAGGAGCCTGAACAACTCCTTCGGCAGCAAAGGCACATCGTCGAGAACCCGGATGACCCGCCTCAGTTTCGCCAGGGGCAGCGCACTGGATTCGCGCCGGCCGCAGACAATACCCACGACTTTGCGTTTTTGCAGCGGCACCAGTACCCGGGCGCCGTCAGCCGGCAGGCGTTCTAAATCATCGGCGCGGTAATCAAACAGGCGACGCAACCGTACGGGCAACGCGACCTGCACGATCTTCCTGGCACTCACTGTCGCAAGACTCCTGCGTCATCTGATAATTTACACATTACACTTTCTGTCACACGCAAGTAATCGGACATAAATAATTGACGGACCGCAGGGTTTTCAGGTTGCCCACAGAATCTGTGGATAACTTTGTGCACAAGTGGAACACCGGGAACTTTCACAGGTTGTCAAAAGCACCGTTATCGCAACTGCCTATTTTTTAAGCAATAAAATTAAAAACGATTTTTCAAGCATTTAGCGTCAAAAAGTCCAGACCTCATGGACGGCTACTGTCGGCGGGCCAGCGCAACGCCGACGGATACCTGATTGTGCAAAACACCGCCTCCCGCCATCGCCCTCAATGACGCCCGATACGCTTTGTGATCAGGTATTTAGCCTCATGAGTTGAATGCAGACCGAAGATAATTAACACAGGTTAGCACCTTTTTGTCCTGGCTCATGCAACTTCCGCAAGACATCCTGAACGAGATCCGTACGGCAACCGGCAGGACCTTCGGTCAGCCGAAAACAGAACTGCTTGGCGGGGGAAACATTGACCGTGCTTTTCGCCTCACTGATGCCAGCGAATGTTTCTTCGTTAAGTGTGCACCTGCGCCCGACTACCCAAGGCTCAAGGCAGAGGCGCAGGGCTTAACCGCGCTACAGGCTGCGCTCGCTGTAACAGTGCCGAGGGTCATCAGCCACGGTGTCACCGGGGATCATGCCTTTTTGCTGCTTGAATACCTCAATCTCGCGCCGGCAGATGATCGCGGTGCGGCCGAGTTCGGGTTCTCGCTTGCCAGGCTGCACCGGGTCACCGATACCACATTCGGCTGGGAATCCGATAATTTCATCGGCACGACGGTACAGCACAATTCTCGCCATACCGAATGGCCCATTTTCTGGCGGGAGGAACGGCTGCGCCCACAACTTGCCCTGGCCGCCCCGGGAATGGGCCGGGACCTTTTTGACGAGGGACAGAAACTGGCCGAAGGGTGTGAAGCCTTTTTTTCTGACTACCGGCCACGGCCTTCGCTCCTTCATGGTGACCTGTGGGCTGGCAACTGGGGTCTTGACGAAAATGGACTGCCGGTCATTTTCGACCCGGCTGTCTATTTCGGCGATCGCGAGGCGGAAATTGCGATGACCGAACTGTTTGGCCGCTTACCGGACGCGTTTTATCAGGCATACCACAGCGCGTGGCCGCTAGACCCGGGGTACGAGGTCCGGCGCGACCTCTACAACCTCTACCACGTGCTGAACCACTTCAACCTCTTCGGCGGCAACTACCTGGCCCAGGCCCGGGCGCTGATTCAGGGCCTGCTGGCGCAGATCTCCTGTTAAACGCGTCAGTCCGGGCGGCGGCGGATCAGGACCTCGCCGAAACTGACGTATTCGCTCGCACCCAGCCGTCCGATCGGGTTGATGTTTTCGGCCAGAATCTTGCGCCGCCCCTTGGCATCTTCACCAATGGCGTGATCGTCTATGAAAACGCCGTGAACCTCGCCCAGAATCAGTGACTGGGGGCCATCACCAATATAGTGGATATCGTAGAGGCTGCAGGCAAAGGCGACCCGGGCATCGGCCAGGCGCGGCAGGCGCGATCCCTCAAATGGTACCGTCGCCAAACCCAGTTTTTCGACCTCAGAGACGCCCGGATCAAGACTTGCCGAGGAGGCATTCATGTCGTCCAACTGCTCGAGACTTGCAATATGGACCACAAAATCGCGCCGGTCGCGAATATTGTTCCGGGTATCCTTGATCCCGCCATCCGGCTTGACGCCGGCAGAAATCATCACCAGCGCGGGATCGCTCGAAACCGCATTGAAATAGGAGTACGGCGCAAGATTCAGCGTGCCATCCGGATTCTCCGACAAAACCCAGGCAATGGGCCGGGGAATCACGGTCTGGGTCATGGTGATGTACACCTGCTGCGGTGTCATCTCGCCAAAGTCGATATACATACTCTGCTCCGTTAGCGCACAGGGATCGCCGGCCGTTTCACCTGATGGGTAATCGCGGGGAATCCCGCCAGAAATTTGCGCCCAAATTATCGCACAGGGACCGCCGCAGTGGATTAAAGGGCTGGCGTTTCCTACCCGGTGAGTTGCCTGATCAGCGGCACGATGGTCTCGTTCAGCACCTTGGCATCGAGCGGACCGATGTGCTTATAGCGGATCACCCCCGAACGATCGATGACAAAAGTTTCAGGTACGCCATAGACACCCCAGTCGATGCCGGCTTCTCCCTCGCTGTCCACAGCAATCATGTTGTAGGGGTTTCCAAACTCGCGCAGCCAGGTTCGGGCATCGGCTGGCGCGTCTTTGTAGTTAAGACCCACGATCCTGACGATCTGCCTTCCGGCAAGATCGTTCAGCAGCGGATGCTCGACGCGGCAGGCTGTACACCACGACGCCCAGACGTTCAAAAGCCACACCTCACCGCGCAGGTCAGCGGTCCCGACAACCCCGTCCATCTGCAGCAGGCGCGGCAGTTCAAACTGCGGCGCGGGCTTATCGATCAGCGGGGAGGGCACCTCCCGCGGATCGAGCTTCAGCCCAACGGCGAGGAATATGCCGACCACAACAAAGATCAGCAGCGGCGCCAGAAAGCGCAATGACTTCATCGAAGTGCTCCAGAACGCCGGCCAGCCGAGGCACCGATGGGTTGCCAGACGCCGGCCGGCAAAAAGCGGTTCCTAGCCATCCGATGCTGACGCTTGCGTTTGGGCGAGTGCCCTGATCATGGAGACGATCTCGGCAGCGCCGAAATCGCGCTCCCCCATGGCCACATAACGGGCCTGACCCTGCGCGTCAACGATGTAGGTTGTGGGCAATACCCGCACTTTCCATTTTTTTGTGGTGACCATGTTTTCATCGAGCAGGATCAGATAGTCCAGCGCCGTATCGAGACGGTCGAGAAAATTTTTCACCTCGGCGGGATCTTCACCGACGTTAACGGCAATGACCTCAAAGGGCTCGCCCGCAAGGCGGCTTCGAGCCGCCTGCATCGAGGGCAGTTCCTTGATGCAGGGGGCACACCAGGTCGCCCAGAAGTTCACGAGCAGTACCTTGCCGGCAAAATCAGCGAGGGTGTACTGATCGCCATTGAGGCTGTTCAGAACCAGCGTCGGCGGAGATGCATGCTCCGATGGCACGGGCGAAAGCGCTGTCGCACCGGTACCCCCTGCAGATGCATCAGCCGCAGCAAGTACGGCAAGAAAAGCAATCGCCGCACGCAGCAACACTGTGCGGTACCTCACTCCGATGGATCAGTTAATTGCCGAAGCCGCTGCGTGGGCCATGGGAATCAATTCCCCGGCAGGCACATAACCGGGAATGGTCTTGCCATCCTGCAGCACAATGGTCGGTGTGCCGCGAACCCCCACTCCCTGCGCTGCCTCCATGTGCCTCGCGATATCGGTTCTACAGCTGCGCGGTTCTACCGCTCTGCCTGACTTTGCGTCGGTCATCGCCTGCTGCGGGTCATCAGAACACCACACCGATACCAGCGTATCGAAGGAGGAAGACTGGACCCCGGCGCGGGGATAGGCGAGGTAGCGCACCTGCACGCCAGCGGCCAGCAACTGATTAATCTCCTTGTGCAAACGCACGCAGTAGCCGCACTCAGGATCGGTGAACACGGTGATGGAGCTGATGGTTTCTGATGGCGAAAAGACCACCATGCCGGCTTCGTCCAGACCATCGATCACCGCCTTGCGGCCCGACTTTCTGGCATCTTCGGTCAGGTTGGCGCCGGCATCGAGATCAATCAGGTCACCGCTGAGCAGGTGGCGGCCATCCTCAAAGAGATAGACCACCTGGGTCCCGAAGGTCACTTCGTACAAACCGGGCACGGGCGTCGTCACCACCGAGTCCGGAAGCTGGTCGGGAATGAGTGCAGCGGCCTTGTCCTGAACGGGCTTTGGAACACTCCAAGAAGCAATAACACCTAAACCTACTGTATGGGCTGGGATTTTTGATGCCTTAATAACATCCTTTGGAACACTCTGCGCGAAAGCGGTAACGGTGAAAAACGAAAGGGTGATAAAAAGGAGGGTACGAATGGTCATGAGACGACGTTCTTTAACGCTGATCAATTCTATAGTGATAGTCTACTCCATCGCCTTGATCACACGGTCGCCGGCCCATGACTCATGAGAGCGGGTTGCGCCCCGGCATATAAATCACGGCCCAGTGCTGCTGCGAGACATTCGTCTGCGCATCGGGGGGCACAAAACCCTGCATCTTGTTGCGCGGCGTCCGGTCAGGCCGGGATCAATCGCGGAACGGCGGCGCCTGCCTCAGGACGTTCCCGTGATGATGTAGCCGCCGGACTTTTCATCGTGCTGCAACTGCAAAAGTCCCCGGCTGGCAGCTTCTTCCAGTAGCTCACCAAAAGACTGGAATCCGTGATAGCGCTCGCTGAATCCCGGCTGGCGGCGTTTCAGCGTCTGCTTGATCATCGAACCCCAGACTTTTGTGCCGTCTCCCCGCTCTTCGAAAATATCATCGAGCGTCGCCATCACCATATCAATCGCGTCCTGGCGGCGCTTCTCATCCTCGCTCATTGCCGACTTTTTCTTTTTTGTTCGTGCCTTGGCCTTTTTTTTCCGCGCGGGGCCGGCGCGCCCGGCAAGATCATCGTAAAAGATGAATTCATCACAGTTGGCCGTCAGCAGGTCGGAGGTGGAGCTCTTGACGCCGACCCCGACCACATACTTGTTGTTCTCCCGAAGTTTGCTGACCAGGGGTGAAAAATCCGAGTCCCCGCTCAGGATAACGAAACAGTTGACGTGGGATTTGGTGTAACAAAGATCCAATGCATCAACGACCATCCGGATGTCCGCCGAGTTCTTGCCCGACTGGCGGACGTGGGGAATCTCAATCAGTTCAAATGCTGCCTCGTGCATCGGCGCCTTGAAACTCTGATAGCGGTCCCAGTCGGCATAGGCTTTCTTGACCACGATATTGCCTTTCAGCAGGAGCCTTTCGAGCACCAGTTTCATGCTGAAGGGTTTATTGCTGAATTCACGAACGCCAAGTGCGATGTTTTCAAAGTCGCAGAAGATCGCCATGTTCTGCGGGGAATTATCGGTGCTCATACCGCGGTTTCCGGGCTGGTGGGTGGTGACGCTTAAGAAGCGGTACTTCCTGGTAACGTCATGGTGGAGTCTAACCCTACCTTCGGGCGGTGGCTATTCTCGCTGCAAAACCGCTAGGACCCACAATCTATCCGCCGCACCTGAAAACGAAGGTGTCCGCTTTTCAGAAACGATGCCAAACCGGGTGTCGCCGTCAGGTGAGCGCGCAGGTCCGCGCTTTGCGCTGCAAATGGCAGCAGCGCGGCAATGACGTTTTCTGTTGCCGGGCATCTCAGACCGAAGCCGCTTTTAAACCGGCCAGTTGTCTTCAGGCGATCCTGAAGTGCAGCGGCTTTAAGTTCGGCGTGGTCCGCAAAATTGATGCTCAGGATACCGTGCGGGGCAAGACATCCTTCCAGAAGTTGCAGCCATTTGCGATCACAGGGCACAGCGCGTCTTGGGGTTCCTGCGCTCCCGGTAAAAAGGTCATCGATGACGAAATCAAAACGCGGCCCCCGGTACCGCGCAACAAAAGTAACAGCATCCTGACGATGAATTTTCGTTCTCGCCTCATCGATTCCAAAGTGTGCTCTTGCCACTTTGATATGAACGGGCTCCTGCTCTATGGCGGTGAACTGTGCAGTTGCAAACAATGCCTGCAGTTGCAGCACCGCGGTGCCGGCACCAAGCCCGAGGACCAGAACCCGCGAGGGCTCAGGCCGGGGATGAAAATACAGGCCAAGCCACAACAGATCCCATATGCTGCCGGTGACGAGGCGGCGGGGATTGAACTGACTGTGAAGGATGCCGTCGGTATACAAACGGACGCTCGACCCGGCACCCCGGACCTCATAGTGCCTGCCCTCATGGCGGTAGGACCACAGAACGGCTATCGCTTATCTCCCCTTTCTGAACTGTAATTTTCCATGCCCCATATTGTCTTGCGGGGCCTCACAATCGGTCCGGGGATTGGTTTCGCGTGCACCCGGTCAATCTCTGACAGCCCTTTGCTAGTGAAAGGGCCGTGTGAAGTTTTATCCATCAGCTTTTCGGGGCGAGCAGCAGTCCCGCCACGTCCGGCCCAACGTCCTTTATATCAGCAACGCGCACCTTGCTGTGTTACGGGCCGAACGGGACGCCCACCCCAATGTGGTGTTTCAGCGCGTTGAGATCGAGAAAATACCGGCAG
>DCXP01000088.1:7018-7186 GCA_002327725.1 Proteobacteria bacterium UBA2133 | reverse complement strand
TGCAAACTATGTTTATGAATATGTATTCCACGATCTGCCGATCAGCAGTGCGACTTTTTCACCGATTGATTTTGTCTTTCCTCCCGGCAGTTGCCTCAATCCGGATGCACGCGCGGCAACCAGTTGTTCCGTCATGATTGCCACCGGAATTATGAGTGGTGTCCACAA
>DCXP01000088.1:1655-6608 GCA_002327725.1 Proteobacteria bacterium UBA2133 | reverse complement strand
CGCGATGGTGGTCGCCGGACTTTCACAGTGGAATCTGCCGTTTGCGGACATGCTGGCCTATTCGCTTAACAGTGAGGGACAGGGCGGCAGGCCGGAAATGGATGGGGTGAATGCCTTCGGCTTTCCATGGTGCGTGTACGGAAGGACACCGGATATTGAAGAAATGGAAAATGATCTTCCCTTATTTATCCCGCTTTCCAATCACTGGAAAGATTCCTGTGGGCACGGAAAATATCGCGGTGGCGTAGGAACGGTGCAGATCTGGGTTACTCACCATGTACCCTATGTGTTCTTTATGGCGATCTCAGACAATAGCAAAATGCAAACACCGCAACCCCTGTTTGGTGGATATGCGCCTTGTACGGTTCCGGGGCTTAGCATCACCAATGCCGACCTGATGGAGCAAATGAAGGAAGGCAATGGTTTGAGTTTGGAACTTTTCCCGATGCTTAAAGAAAAAAGTATCGGCGGCGAGTGGCAAAATGAATTTTTTGGACGCGCTACCCGCCCGGTGAATCAAAATGATGTCATCACGTTCGGGTTTGCCACCGGAGGAGCCGGTTACGGAGATCCGCTGGAGCGCGAGCCGGAACTAGTCATCCAGGACATCAAGGATCAGATTATTTCAGATTGGTCGGCACAAAACGTCTACAAAGCTCAGTACGATCCAGAAACTCTCAGACTTGACCCGGAAGGCACCGAGGCCGCCCGACAGGAGGAGCGTCAAAATCGAATTCAGCAGGCCAAACCTTATGATGAATTTGAACAAGACTGGCTTGGGGAGAAGATGGACGAATCTCTCTTAGCATTCTATGGAACTTGGCCCAATGCAGAGGTGGTTGCTCCTCCATTCAGGCCATAGGAGCAAAATTAGCAAAAAGCATCTATAAAAGACCGCTAGGCCCTTAGCGAAGGGACGATCCAGAGGAAGATTGTTCTGACCCGAGAGAAAAGAAAGCGCATTAAGGAAGGAGGATTGTTCATCCCCTGGGTATTTTCCTTTGGGGCGGAGTTGGAGGGTTTGCCCCTGAGGGAATATCTTGAAGATGCAACTAAACTTTCCAACACCCTCCGTACGATACACAATTACTTTCAATACGATGGTGTTGTCAGTCAAGGCAACACCCTGCTTCTGGCGGAGGCCTTCGAATACGGGCTGAACCAGAAAGAACTAGCTTTTCGCCCTAAGTCTAGTGGAATGCTTCCGGCCGATTTTGAAAAGCGCGTGGAACAACTGCCACAGAGTCGAAAGTTGGCAACCGCCATCGATGTAATACAGAGGCTTAATATACTCCTTCCGGATACTCCCCTCCTGAACATCGTGCCCGGCCCTCTCACCTTGACCTGTCAGTTGACTGGGCTGAAAACAGAAGGGGTGTGTTCAAACCCGGAGCTCCTAAGGACGGTTACCAAGGTGGTGCTGACCGTAGTCAAGTCAATAGGTGACTCTGGTGCCGACATGTTGATTATTCATGAAGAGGCCATGCCAAAACTGAACGACCAAACAGCAAAACTACTCCGCCGTTGTTATGCGCCTCTTTGGAACAGCGCTAAATTCTATGAACTTTCTCCTCTGCTGATGTTAGGTCAATGGCTTCCGGAAAATGCGGACCGATTGGCAAAGATTGCCGATGGAATAATTTTCCCCGCAGGATCTTTACCTGGCAATCAAAGAAACATGAAGAGGCTGTCGCTATCCTTGCCAGTATCTTTACTCGAAAAAGAACCCCAGGAGATTCAGAATTTTTTAGAGCAACAGGATGTTTTGAACATAGCCAGAGAATCTCGACTATTTTTATTGAATACAGACGTTGAAATACCACCTGGCATCCACAAGGAATCCCTGATTCGGGGTGTTCAAACCATTAAGAACGCAATCAACGAGGTCTTACCTCATTAAGATGCAGAGATAACAATCTGTTTTCTCTACAAGCACTGGCGGTGAGATGCGAGCATAGCCAACCAGGCCACCATCAGCGCATAAGGCATAAGGAAATCTGACCCGACTCCACTTTGGTTCCACCGCAGGGGGTGCCCGCCTCCTTTCGATATTTAACTTAGGGGTGCGTTGAGGTGAAAGACTAGCCGGGCAACCCCTGGTGAAGGTATGGGTCATCGGTGTCCCAGCATCCCGGCATGTTCTATGAACGCGACAATCTCATCGACTCCCTTGCCCTCTTTGAGATTGCTCAATACATAGGGTCGATCACTGCGCATCCGGCGTGTGTCTGCTTCCATCACCTGAAGTGATGCGCCGACGTACGGCGCCAGGTCAATCTTGTTGATAACCAACAGATCCGAGCGGGTGATGCCAGGGCCCCCTTTGCGCGGGATTTTCTCTCCTTCGGATACGTCGATCACATAGATCATCAGGTCTGCCAGTTCCGGGCTGAAAGTCGATGAAAGGTTATCACCGCCGCTTTCAATAAACACCATGTCAAGCTGGGGGAACTGCTGCTGCAGATCAGCGACGGCGGCAAGATTCATGGAGGCATCCTCACGGATCGCGGTATGCGGACAGCCGCCTGTCTCAACACCGACGATGCGCTGCGCGGGCAGCGCCCCGGCACGGATCAGTATCTCCTGGTCCTCACGGGTGTAGATATCATTGGTGACCACGGCGATCTCGTAACGATCACGCATGGCTTTACACAGAGCTTCAAGTAGCGCGGTTTTGCCCGAACCTACCGGACCACCTATGCCGATCCTTAGCGGTGAGGTGGAATCATTCATCTTAGGATCTGAAAAGCCGGGTGTACTGGGTCTCGTGCAGGCTGCTGGCAAGTGCCATGGCCGGTGCCGATGCGCCGATATCATCATCTGGTACCGTGAGTCCATGCTGTACTGCGGCCGCCAGCGTTTCGGCGAGCAGTAACTGCACGCGCTGGCCATCGGTCTGGCCCAGCGGAATCAACTTGACCGCCGCAATCACCATATTCTCAAGCCAGTTCCAGGCATAACCCAGGGCAGCCTCGTGCAAAGGGATATCCCAGCTGCTCGCGGCCAGCGCATAAGGTGCAGCCTGGCAATGCTCCATCACTGTCTGAAGTTTTTGGGTATTGCTGATGCCAAGGTCAATCAGCAGGCGTGTCAGGGCGCGCGCTCTTTGTTGCTCCTCCAGGCGCAGTTCAAAAGTCTCGCGCGTGGCCAGCAGGTAGCGCCCCCACTGATCCAGCGTCGCGGTATCCTGTTTCGCACAAGCGTGATAAAGCCGGACCAGTACCGGGATCTCGAGATAGGCGATGGCGTCTTCGATCAGGCCCGCCAGCCAGTCCTGCAGGCTGGCGACATCGTGCACCCAGCCAGCCTCCACTGCGTATTCCAGTCCCTGCGAATAAGTAAAGCCGCCGGTGGGCAAAGCCGGGCTCACCAGTTGCAGCAAGCGCAGTTGTGCCAGTGGCTCAGCTCCTGGCACAGACGCAGGCATGTGCGCATGCTCAGTGTGCATGCACATGGCCATGGGAGTGGCTGTGGCCGTGCGCATGGTCACTGCCGTGCTCACCATAGGCCCCCGGTTCAGGTTCAAACGGTGCTGTCGCAAAGTCCGGCTCCAGCCCCAGGCCGCGGAGCATGTCGTCCAGCACGTGATCATGCGGGTAGCGGACTTCACCCTGGAGAATCTGTAGCGGGGTATGACGGTTACCCAGGTGATAGCAGACCCGGGCCAACAGGTGTGCATCGTCCGTTTTAACCACTGATACCGGCTCAGGTGCGGCCAGGACCTGCACCAGGGTGCCATCTTCTCCGGCCAGCAGGTCGCCGTTGCGCAGAATCGGGCCTCGATCCAGGAACAGCCCGGCCTCGCGGCCATCGTCCAGCATGACCCGAAGGCGGGCCTTTACCCGCTGTTCCAGCGGCAAGGTTACACTGGTATCGGGCTCGCCGGTATCGACACGCCGGGTGATCTTCAGCACGTCAATACACCCCGCATCAAAACAGGAAGTAGCGCTGTGCCATCGGCAGTTCGGCGGCCGGTTCACAGGTCAGCAGCTCACCGTCGGCACGGACCTCGTAAGTCTGGGGGTCCACTTCAATGACAGGCTGGTAACTGTTTAGCACCATGTCATCCTTGGTGACGTTGCGGCACTGGCCGACCACGCCGGGCAACGACTTCAGGCCCAGTTCCTCGTGCACCCCGGCTGTGAAACCTGCCTGCGACAGGAATGTCATGCAGGTGCTGGCACGGGCTTTACCCACCGCCCCGAACATGTAGCGGTAGTGCACCGGTTGCGGCGTAGGAATGGAGGCGTTGGGGTCACCCATGGGCGCGGCAGCGATCATGCCGCCCTTGATGATGAGGCTCGGCTTGGTACCGAAAAACGCGGGCTTCCACAATACCAGGTCAGCGAGCTTGCCCACTTCGACCGACCCCACTTCGTGGGCGATCCCGTGAGCCAAAGCCGGGTTGATGGTGTACTTGGCGATGTAACGCTTGGCGCGCAGGTTGTCACAACCGGTCGGATCACCACTCAGGCTGCCGCGCTGCACCTTCATCTTGTGCGCGGTCTGCCAGGTCCGGATGATGACCTCGCCGACACGGCCCATAGCCTGGGAGTCCGAAGCAATCATCGAGAAAGCACCCAGGTCATGCAGGATGTCCTCGGCCGCAATCGTCTCGCGGCGTATCCGCGATTCGGCAAAAGCAACATCCTCGGCAATTGATGGCGACAGGTGATGGCACACCATCAGCATGTCGAGGTGCTCATCCACGGTATTGACCGTGTATGGCCGGGTCGGGTTAGTCGATGAGGGCAGCACGTGCCGGTAGCCGGCTGCCTTGATAATGTCCGGTGCATGGCCACCGCCAGCGCCCTCGGTGTGGTAGGTGTGGATGGTGCGGCCCTTCATCGCTGCCAGCGACTGCTCGACAAAGCCGGACTCATTGAGCGTGTCGGTATGGATTGCAACCTGCACATCCTCGCTCTCGGCTACGCTCAGGCAGTTGTCGATTGC
>DCXP01000088.1:0-1244 GCA_002327725.1 Proteobacteria bacterium UBA2133 | reverse complement strand
CCTTTACCCAGAAACCCAAGGTTCATCGGCAGTTCTTCTGCTGCCTCGAGCATGCGATGGATATTCCAGGGTCCCGGCGTGCAGGTCGTTGCGTTGGTGCCCGTGGCGGGGCCGGTGCCGCCACCGAGCATGGTGGTCACGCCCGACATCAGGGCCTGTTCGACCTGTTGCGGGCAGATAAAGTGTATGTGCGAATCAATTCCCCCGGCGGTGAGCAGTTGCCCCTCGCCCGCGATGGCCTCGGTGCCTGGCCCAATCACGATATCCACGTCGGGTTGCACATCCGGGTTGCCGGCCTTGCCGATACCGGTGATACGACCGTCCTTGATGCCCACATCCGCTTTGACGATGCCCCACCAGTCAAGAATCAGCGCATTGGTAATGACCACGTCGACCACTTGCGGTGCACAGCCCTGACCCTGGCCCATGCCGTCGCGAATCACCTTGCCGCCACCGAATTTGACTTCGTCTCCGTAGCTGGTCCTGTCCTTCTCAACCTGTATGAAAAGCTCACTATCAGCCAGACGCACGCGGTCGCCGGTAGTTGGTCCGTACATCTCGGCATAGGCCTGTCGGCTGATTGAGACCATCAGTCCAGTTCTCCCATGATCTGGCCATTAAAACCGAACACGCGCCGGTCACCGGCGTAAGCAACCAGTTCGACCTCACGGGTCTGGCCCGGCTCGAACCGCACGGCTGTGCCAGCAGCGATGTTCAGGCGAAACCCCCTGGTCTTTTCACGCTCGAACTGCAGCGCGGGATTAGTTTCAAAGAAGTGATAATGAGAGCCAACCTGGATCGGACGATCCCCGGTGTTGGCGACTGAAAGGACAACGGTAGCGCGACCTGCGTTAAGTTCGATCGTGCCCTCTACAACCACCACTTCGCCTGGGATCAGCATGTTCAGATAATCGGGTCGTGCACGGTCACTAGCTTGGTGCCATCGGGGAAGGTCGCTTCGATCTGCACATCGTGAATCATCTCGGCTACCCCGTCCATGACATCGGCACGTCCAAGCAGCGTACGGCCATAGTCCATCAGCTCGGCTACGCTCTTGCCATCGCGCGCGCCCTCCATGATCTCGGCGCTGATCAAGGCAACTGCCTCGGGGTAATTCAGCTTCAGCCCTCTGGTTTTGCGGCGCTCGGCCAGCAGGGCTGCAGTGAAAATCAGCAGTTTGTCTTTTTCTCGGGGTGATAATTCCATGGCTGTCTTGTCTATGTATTCCAGATTCGTGGCACAAC
>DCXP01000087.1:10830-11008 GCA_002327725.1 Proteobacteria bacterium UBA2133 | reverse complement strand
GGCATCCATTGCGCCGCCCGATGCGGCGCCCGCGCCAATCACCGTGTGGATCTCGTCGATAAACAGCACGGCCCCTTCGGCCTCTTCCAGGTCCGCAAGAACCCCTTTGAGGCGCTGCTCGAAATCACCCCGGTATTTCGTGCCTGCAAGCAGTGCGCCCATATCGAGTGCATAAATG
>DCXP01000087.1:0-10444 GCA_002327725.1 Proteobacteria bacterium UBA2133 | reverse complement strand
GCAAGACCCTCGGCAATGGCCGTCTTGCCGACACCGGCCTCACCCACATAGAGCGGATTGTTCTTGCGCCTGCGGCACAGAATCTGCATGGTCCGCGTGACCTCAAGGTCGCGGCCGATCAAAGGATCGATCTTTCCGGCAATCGCCAGTTCATTAAGGTTTACCGCGAAGGCGGACAGGGCATTGTGAAAGTCCTCGTCCGCCAGCTCTTCGTCGGTTTCATCCGGCGATGGCAGTTCCCGCGGTTTTTCATCCCGGCTGATGCCGTGCGACACGTAGTTCACGATATCGAAACGGGACACACCCTGCTCACCCAGGAAGTAGACGGCGTGCGAATCCTTTTCCGCGAAAATCGCGATCAGCACGTTGGTGCCCGTGACCTCGCGCTTACCTGAGCTTTGCACATGCAAGATGGCGCGCTGGATTACCCGCTGAAAACCGACCGCCGGCTGGGGGTCTGTCTGTTCGTCCTCCTCGAGCAGTGGGACATACTCATCGAGAAACGAGTGCAACTTTTCACGAAGCCCCGAGACTTCGGCGCCGCAGGCCTTGATGGCTTTTACGGCCGGTGGGTTATCCAGCAACGCGGTCAGCAGATGCTCAACCGTAATGTACTGATGGCGCGCGTCACGGGCGCTCTGGATCGCGCTGTTCAGGGAGGCTTCGAGTTCACTGGAAAGCATGGCTACTCAGGTTCCATCGTACACTGCAATGGGTGCTCATTCTCGCGGGCGAGACTCAGGACTTCGCGAACCCGCGTTTCTGCCACTTCGGCCGTGAACACCCCGCATACGCCGGCGCCTTCGGTATGGACCTTGAGCATGACCTGGACCGCCTGCTCGTGGGGCAGCCGGAAAATACGCTGCAGTACCATGACCACAAATTCCATGGGCGTGTAGTCATCGTTGACCAGAAGCACGCGAAACATACGCGGTTTCTTAAGCCGAGGCTTGGCTTCTTCGACCGACGTGCCGGAACTTCTCTGGATTTCCCTGCGATCACTCATGGCTGCGCAACTGCGATCCCGAACTGATTTCAATAGGAATTATATAAGGTCATAAGCCGGTATTCTTCAAGAGCCGGTCGGGTCTGATTATCCCGAATCGGGGCGAAAAAAAGCCGGCGGTGGGTAAACCTACCGCCGGCCCTATATTCTCAACGCTCGACGGGTCAGCCAGTTGCGAATTGCTCCTCTTCCGTAGAGCCGCTCATGGCGGTAACAGAAGAACTGCCACCCTGTATGACGGTGGTGACATCGTCGAAATAGCCGGCGCCCACTTCGGCCTGATGGCTTGCGAAGGTATAGCCTCGATCAGCAGCCGCAAATTCGCGCTCCTGGACCATATCCACATAAGCCGTCATTCCCTTGCGGACATACTCGTGGGTAAGGTCAAACATGTGGTACCACATGTTATGAATCCCGGCGAGGGTGATGAACTGGTACTTGTATCCCATGGCACCGAGTTCGCGCTGGAATTTTGCGATCGTCGCGTCGTCGAGATTCTTCTTCCAGTTAAAGGACGGAGAACAGTTGTAGGCCAGCAGCTGCTCCGGGAACTCGGCACGGATAGCCTCGGCAAACCGGCGCGCTTCGTCGAGATCCGGCACTGCGGTTTCGCACCAGATGAGATCTGCGTACGGCGCGTAGGCCAGCCCTCTCGCAATCGCCTGGTCGAGCCCTGCCCGGGTGACATAAAAACCCTCGCTGCTCCGCTCGCCGGTCACAAATTCGCGGTCGCGCTCGTCTACGTCTGATGTCAAAAGTGCCGCTGCATTGGCATCGGTACGGGCCAGCAGCACGGTGGGTACGCCACAAACATCTGCCGCGAGACGCCCTGCAGCCAGTTTCTGAACGGCTTCCTGGGTCGGCACAAGGACCTTGCCGCCCATGTGGCCGCATTTTTTAACCGAGGCAAGCTGGTCCTCAAAGTGCACACCCCCGGCTCCTGCCTCGATCATGGCCTTCATCAATTCAAAGGCATTCAGGACACCGCCGAAACCCGCCTCAGCGTCGGCAACAATCGGCACGAAGTAGTCGATATCATCCTTTCCCGAGGCATGCTGGATTTCGTCAGCCCGCTTGAAGGCGTTATTGATGCGCCGCACCACTGCGGGTACGGAATTCACCGGGTAAAGGGACTGGTCGGGATACATGGCATCGGCGATGTTGGCATCCGCCGCAACCTGCCAACCCGACAGGTAAATCGCCTTGGCTCCCGCTTTGACCTGCTGGACTGCCTGACCGCCGGTCAGCGCGCCCAGGGTAGGCAGGTAATCGTCAGTATTCAGACGCCGCCAGAGCTTTTCAGCAGCCATCCGGGCGAGGCTGTGTTCAATGTGCACCGACCCGCGAAGGCGCAGCACATCGGCCGCCGAGTAATCCCGCTGCACGCCCCGCCAACGAGGATTATCCGCCCACTCTGACTCCAGGGATTGTCGCTCCTTAGTCTGATCAATCATCATTTGCCTCTGCTAACTGTAGGTAGTGTTGCTCGAAACTTGCTCTATTCGGCATCCTCAGTCGGTGTTTTTCTGCTTATTTTTCCCTTTTAAATTCAGCACAAAAGACTAATTGGCCTGACCATCCTTGCAGTTTCCAATCTGTCCGAGTATTTATCAATACAATTATTTCAATATTGATTATTATCTGGCTAAATCATACCTCACTACAGAGCACAGTAAACAGGTTTCCGTGAGCACCCCGCCTTATTACAAGCAGAACCGCCTCAAGCAATTAAGGGCTTTTTGCTATGCCGCCCGCCTTGGCAGTATCTCCCGGGCGGCCGAACAGCTTTTCCTCAGCCAGCCATCGGTATCGTTGCAGATTCAGGCACTGGAACGCGAACTGGGCGTGGAACTCTTTGAGCGGCGCGGGCCGAGAATCCGGTTAACGGCTCAGGGCGAATCCCTGCTGGAACTGGCTCAGCCCCTGGTCCAGGGAATAGACGGCATCGCCGAGTCATTTGCAACCGAACTGGGGGATTTAAACAGCGGAGAGATCAATATTGCCGCCGGGGAGTCGACCATTCTTTATCTCCTGCCGGATGTGATCAAACGCTTTGCCGATGCGTACCCGGGCGTGCGCCTGAAACTGCATAACGTCACCGGGCGCGATGGTATGGCCATGCTGCGGGCTGATCAGGCTGACTTTGCGGTGGGATCCATGCTCGAAGTGCCCGAGGATATCGACTACCGGCCCATCTTTGATTTTAAAACCATGCTGATTACGCCCCTTGAGCACCCTCTCGCCGGCAAGCGCGCAGCTAACATCAAGCTCCAGGACATCGAGCCACACGGGCTCATCCTGCCGCCCCGCCACCTTGCGACCTGGCGCCTTGTTGAGATGATTTTCGGCCAGCACCAGGTCAGCTACACGGTCACGCTCGAGGCCGGCGGCTGGGAAGTGATCAAAAAATATGTGGAGCTGGGTCTTGGAATCTCTATCGTTACGGCAATCTGCTTAAAGGGTGACGAGAAAATTGCACGGATACCGCTCGATCGTTTTTTTCCTAACCGAAGCTACGGGGTCGTGATGCGAAAACGCAAATACCTTTCCCCACCCGCCCACCAGTTTCTGGAAATGATGGCGCCTGACTTTTCCGGTCAGCTTGAAAAATCCGTGAGCGAGTGAGTTGTGGGCAAACCACCCCGCCCGCCCCGTTAGCCAGGCCATTGAAAATCTTTGATTTATAATTTGCGGCCAGTAATACCGTCCCTCACTGCTTCATGTTCATCAGCACTTCATTTTTGCGAAGATCGTTCCTGCCTTTAGGGCTCGTGCTCGGCATGAGTTTCGCTGGCGTCGCCGAGGCCCGAGTGCAGAAGATAGACATCTGTTACGACTTCAACTGCAAGATCCGTCAGCAGGTTGAGTTGTCTACCGAAGAGTGGCGCAGTGTGATCGGCTGGTTCTACCCGGCAGCGGCTACTGCCGCCGAAGAAAGGGAGCAGCTCCGGCAAGCGGTTGGCTGGATGGAGGTCATCGTCGGCCGGCACACCCCAACCCATCGTGATAAAGGGTTGAACCTTGAAAAAAATCCTAAGTTCCCCGGCCAGCTTGACTGCATCGACGAATCCCTCAACATCACCACCTACATGCGGCTTTTCCATGAGCAGGGACATCTGCGCCGGCACCGGGTGGTTGACCGTGCCTACCGAACGGTGGGTTTTGATGCCCACTGGGCGGGCCAGATCGAAGACATCGAAACGGGCGAGCGCTTTGTGATTGACAGCTGGTTTCAGGATAACGGCATGCTGCCGTACATCTCACCCAGCACCGACTGGTTTGACGTCGCGGATGCGCGCATCCTGTTTTTCGCGGTTCACGACTGACAGCACACCTCGCCGGGTGAGTCCGGCCTTCATGACGCGGCGCAAAGAAAAAGTAGTCGTGGGCCTTTCGGGAGGCGTGGATTCGGCCATTGCCGCCGCGCGTCTCAAAACGCAAGGCTGGGATGTGACGGCTCTTTTCATGAAAAACTGGGAAGAGGATGATGACGCCGAGTATTGTGCCGCGCGGGAGGATCTTGCGATGGCCGAACGGGTGGTCGAGGTTCTCGATATCCCGCTTCGGACGGTCAACTTTGCTCATGAGTACTGGGAGCGGGTGTTCGCCATCTTTTTACACGAGTATGAGGCCGGCCGAACACCAAATCCGGATGTGCTCTGTAACCGTGAGATCAAATTCAAGGAGTTTCTCTCCTACGCCCGTCACCTCGGAAGCAATTACATCGCCACCGGCCACTACGCCCGTATAGAAAAAGCCGGTGGTGCTTTTCGGCTGCTAAAGGCGCACGACCGGACCAAAGACCAGTCGTATTTCCTGCACACTTTGGACCAGAACGCGCTGTCGCCCACAGTGTTTCCCCTGGGTGAAGCGCACAAAAAAGATGTCCGGGCTGAGGCGAAGGCGCTGGGCCTTCCAAATGCCGAGCGTAAGGACAGCACCGGCATCTGTTTTATCGGAGAACGGCGCTTTGCGGACTTTCTGGCCCGATACCTGCCCCCCAAACCGGGCACGATGTGTACTCCCGATGGAGAGCCTGTCGGCGGGCACCAGGGCTTATGGTTCTATACCCTGGGCCAGCGGCATGGTCTCGATATCGGCGGGCCGGGTGAAGCCTGGTATGTCGCCGGAAAAGACATGGAGAAGAACATCCTGACGGTGGTTCAGGGTCATGACCACCCCGGCCTTATGAGGAGATCAATCATGGTTGAAGATATGCATTGGGTGGGCGATGCGCCCGATGCCTCCCTGATGCACTGCTGTGCAAAGACCCGCTACCGTCAGGCTGATCAGGGCTGCGTTGTCCATACCCATGCAAATGGAGCGGTCCTTGTTGAATTCGAAGAACCCCAGCGAGCACCTACGCCCGGACAGTCTCTGGTGCTTTATCGGGACGACGAAGTCCTCGGTGGAGGCGTCATCTGCGCAACCCGTCCAGGCGATAGCCCATAAAGCAAACCCGTCCAATAGCTGCTACTGACCCGCCGCTTCGCGGCATTTTCCGGTACATCTCGACCATCGTTCTAGGCGAAACCCGCCATCGCCTTGAGGAGAAATAACGTGACCGGGATTCTTATCGCCGGCTTTCCGCACGAAACAAACACTTTTGGTGCCGCCAAAGCGTCCTTTGAAGAATCCCTGGAAGCGGACGGCCAATAGGATTTAAGCCCGCGCCTCTCGAATGGTCCTCGCCGAACGCCATTGAAAGCGCCACACCAACAGTACGGCAGTCATAGCAACGCCGGTGACCATTCCCCACCAGAGGCCGACGGCACCCTGTCCCATTTCGATACCCAGCCACCACGCAGCCGGCAGGCCAAAGACCCAGAAACTCATCGATATCAGCAAAGGGCCGTTGACATCCTTGAGGCCACGCAGGGCGCCTTGCGCCGTGATATAGGTTGCATCAAAAAACTGCAGAAAAGCGACCGCAAACAACAGGGGTATTGCCGCCTGAATGACGCTGACCTCGCCGGTATACAGGCCCGCCACCCACTGCGGCACGGTGAGGATGACCAGTATCGACGGTACCACCAGCGCCAGACTGCACGACAGGCCGAGAAAGCCTCGAGCACGCGCCAGGTTGGGATCTTCCTGACCGATCGCCTGTCCCACCCGCGCCATGGTGGCGCTCGACACGCTGACGGGAATCATGAAAACCACCGTGGCATAGTTGATGGCGACCTGATGCGCCGCGAGCCAGACGTGTCCCATTTTTCCCATCATCAGCGCAATAGCACTGAAAAAGCCCGAGTCCAGCACCAGCGTCGCTGCAATCGGCACACCCAGCTTCAGCAGGGCCAGGCATTCCCGCCCTGGCAGCGGAAATGACTTGAACAGGTTGCGGGCCCGGTAGCGCTGCGAGAAAAATACAAATATCAGCATCCCCAAGGCGTTCAGTGCCATCACGAGGATCAGGTTCATCGCCGCACCCTCGACACCCAGAGGGGGGAGCCCGAAGTGGCCGAAGATAAATGCCCAGTTCCCCGCGACAACCACGGGCAGTGTCGCGATGTTGATCACCAGCATCGGCCGTGAGTGTCCTGTGGCCTCACAAAGAAAACGCAACGCAAGATACAGGCAAACGGCCGGCATCGACCAGGAGGCAAGATTCAGATAATCCTGCACCAACGGGATGACCTCAGGATCAACGCCAATCCACTGCATCAGGTATCCCATCTGACGCAGCAAAAAGAAGGCGGCCAGACTGGTGGCAACGGCCAGCCACAGACCCTGCTGAAAGGCACTCCTGATTCCCTCGCTGCGCCCGGCCCCAAAATGCTGGGCAATGGTGGGCGACAGGGACATCATGATCCCAAGACAGACTAGAAAAACGAAAATCATGAACGACCCGCCAAGGCCGAGCGCCGCAAGTTCCACTGAACCCACCCGGCCCATCATGAGAATCGCCACCGTGGTATTACTGACCTGGATAAACTGCGTCAAGATGATCGGCAGGCCCAGCTTCAGCAGACCGCCAAGTTCCGCTTTGAATACAAAAGCAGGGGATTTCACGAAAGACCTACCAGAACAAGAAGACGAGAAGAGATCATGGTTTGTCACTCGCCAGGGGCTGACCTTGGGCCATAGAGACCTTTTCGCGGGCTCATGATCAGAAAACCGCCCGAGACGATTACCATGACGAGTGCCAGGCCGTAGGGGTCCCAAAGATCCATACTGAGGCCCCCGATCAGCGGCCCGGCAAAAGCACCGATGCCCCAGTAGGCCCCAAACGCCGCCATGGCCGTCGCCAGCTCCACGCCTTTGAACCACTGCCCCGCGAGAATCATGGTGACGGTATAGACCCCTGCAAAAAATCCCCACCAGAGAAACAATGTGATCCAGAGCAGGATCTTCGAGCCGACCACCAACGGCCAGACCAAGGCGCCCAAAAATGCCACCAGAGCGCAAGCGATCAGCACTTTGCGTGCGTCGAAATAGTCTGCTGCCCAGCCAATCGGCAACTGCAGCAGTGCTCCACCGATAGCGCCAAAAAACAGCATCAGCGTTGCGGCTGACTCGTCCAGACCGACCCGCAGGCCGTACACCGGCATAAGGCTGGAGGCCGCGAGATCCTTGAACGCCACCACAAAACAGGCTATCGCCAGAAGCGGTGCCACCTTCAGAAAACTCACCACCCCAAATGCCGGCTCTTCGACGGAACTCGGTCGGTAGCGCCCGGCGAACAGCAGCGGCATGCCGGCAAGCGCCATCAGTGTCATCCCCGCCACAAACGGAGTCGGCCCTGCCACACCGGTGATCGAGAGCATCAGGGGTCCGAGCGCAAAACTGAGGGCCAATGTCGTGTTGTAGAGTCCCATGACACGCCCCCGATGCGGCTCGGGCGCAATCTCGATCATCCAGGTCTCGGTAACCACAAACAAGACGGCCCCGGTAAGCCCGCCGAGAAAACGGATAACGAACCACGCAGCCAATGATTCGGTCATCATCAGGGCATAGATCAATGCGATCTCGACTATCACGCCGGCCGCCAGCAGATTGCGCCCTTCAAGGTGACGCATGACCCTTGGAATCACGAAAGACCCGACCACGACGCCTACCGGTGCGGTCATCGCCAGAGCGCCGATCACCGTGGTGCTGACACCACGACCCTCAAGTATCAGCGACAGCAAAGGTGTGAAGAGGCTGATGGTGATGCCGTAGATACTCAGGCAACTGATGAGCGCCGCCAGGTTAAGCGCCTGCTCACGGGTCCATAAGGACCCGGTGGTCTGACCGTTGCTTATCTCTCTTGTCATTGGCGGCTGGTGCGAATCCCCTCACCACGAAAATGATCTGACCGAAGTCAAACTCCACTCAGTCTCGCCGGACGATCGAAGACCCGGTGGTAAAATTGCGTTAATACGCGCCAAAAGGTGGAATCGGCAGCTTCGATACCCCATCGGGAGCGAATGTAAACTGCAATCCAGTCAACCGGCGTGCCCGGAATCTACCAGAGGTTCGATCAAATGAGTTATCAGCACATCCATCTACCTGAGCAGGGAGAGAAAATATCTGTAAAGGACGGTCGCCTGCATATCCCTGACCAGCCCATTATTGGCTACGTGGAGGGTGATGGGATCGGCCCCGATATCACCCGCGCAATGCTGCGGGTACTTGATGCTGCGGTCGAAAAAGCCTACGCCGGTGCCCGGCAGATTCAGTGGTGTGAACTCTATCTGGGTGAAAAGGCCGGTCGGATTTATGACGGCGATTATTTCCCCGAAGAAACGCTGAATGCGATCCGTGAACTGATCGTGGCTATCAAGGGTCCCCTGACGACCCCGGTAGGCGGGGGCTTCCGTTCGCTGAATGTGTCACTTCGCCAGGCGCTCGATCTGTACGCCTGTGTCCGACCGGTGCGTTACTACTCGGGCGTCCCTTCGCCCATGAAGGAGCCCGAAAAAGTCGACATCGTGATCTTCCGCGAGAACACCGAAGATGTCTACGCCGGTCTTGAATACGAATCCGGCACAGAAGACAACATCCGCCTGGCAAGATTTCTGCGCAAGGAAATGGGCGCGGAATTTTTCGAGGACGCGGGCCTCGGGGTAAAGCCGATCAGCCCGTTCGGCTCCAAGCGGCTGATTCGAAAAGCCATTCAATTTGCAATCGACAACCACCGCGAAAGTGTGACCCTGGTGCATAAGGGCAACATCATGAAATTCACCGAGGGGGCCTTTCGCAGCTGGGGTTATGAACTGGCCAAAGAGGAATTCGGCGACCAGGTGGTCACCGAAGAGGAGTTATACGCGGTGCACGGCGGCAAGGTACCGGCCGGCAAGATCATCATCAAGGATCGTATCGCCGATATCATTTTTCAGCTGCTGCAGCTGCGACCCGCGGAATTCGACGTGATCGCAACCATGAATCTCAATGGGGATTACCTTTCCGACGCCGCAGCTGCCGAGGTTGGGGGCATGGGTATTGCCCCAGGCGCCAATACCGCCGACCACGTCGCGGTCTTTGAGGCCACCCACGGGACGGCGCCCAAATACGCCGACCAGGACAAAGTGAATCCCTCATCGCTGATCTTCTCCGGCGTGATGATGCTGGAATACATGGGCTGGCGCGAGGCCGCTGACCTTATCAACGCAGCCTACCCGCGGGTCATTCAGGAAAAATTCGTCACCTACGACTTCGCGAGACTGATGGACAATGCGCACACCGTATCGACCAGCACCTTTGCAGATGCCCTGATCGCGCGGATTACCGGTGATCCCGAAGATCTCGCCCGCTATGAGCAGGAGCGGCGCGAGACGCTGCAGAAGGAACGCGAGGCCCGTGAGGCCAGGCGGGTAAGCGATCCTATGGCCGCCATGAAAGAATCAGGGCGGCAGCCTTCAACCGCTGCCGGCATCATGTCTCCGCTAAAGAGCGTGCCGGCCAGTACCAGCGTTGCCGAAGCGCTGCAGAAAATGCGCGACCTCGGGATGCGCTCGATCATGATTGAGCCCGATGCCAGCGACCAATGGGGTATCGTGACACAGCGGGATGTTGTGACCAAAGTGCTTGGCACCAATGCCTCTGTTAACGATACGACTGTCGGGGCCATCGCAAACAGGAAGCTTTTCAGCATCCCGGCCGAGGCTACATTGCCCATGGTGGCTGAAGCCCTGCGTCAATACGATGTCCGACGCCTGGTGGTTGAGGCAAAAGGCACCCCTGTCGGCATCGTCTCGCAGACCGACCTCATTCAGGTGATTGAGGAATTTGACTGGGGCTGGGAACTGCACGAATAAATCAGCCGCCGTTCGCCCTTTGCTGTCGTGTACACTGGGCCGCCTTTCTCTTACGCGGAGCGCGAACCCATATGGCGGGGGCAAAAAAAGCAGTCCTCATAACCCACGGCGGCGACGGTCCGCAAAACGCGGATCATGCTTCCAAGACGCTCGCGCAACTTGGCTGCCAACCGGTCGGCCCGGCGTAGTCACCGAC
>DCXP01000017.1:36549-37004 GCA_002327725.1 Proteobacteria bacterium UBA2133 | reverse complement strand
GCATTGACCAGTTGAATCCACCGCGGCGTACTTCGCCAATCAGCCGAAGTGAGGTACGCCTTCATCAAAGAGCAGAGCGGACACTTCCCCGTGCGCCGTCTGTGTCAGTGGCTGGATGTTCATCCCAGTGGCTACTATGCCTGGCGCAAGCAGCCGCGCTCAGCACGCAGCGTGGCGAACGAGCGGCTCACGGGACTTATCAAGCAGTTCTGGCTCGAAAGCGGAGGGGTTTATGGCTACCGCAAGATCTATTCGGATCTGCGAGAACATGGCGAAGGCTGTGGCAAGAACCGGGTTCACCGATTGATGCGTGCAGCAGGCCTCAGGGCACAGGTTGGCTATCGCCGGCCTCGCCATCGCGGTGGCCCGGCAAGTATTGTCGCGCCCAACCATCTGCAGCGGGAATTCGATGTCGATACACCTAATGAAACCTGGGTCACGGACATCACCTATAT
>DCXP01000017.1:30484-36170 GCA_002327725.1 Proteobacteria bacterium UBA2133 | reverse complement strand
CGCCGGGTCATTGGCTGGTCGATGCAGAACCGGATCACCAAGGAACTGGTACTCGATGCCTTGTTGATGGCGGTCTGGCGCAGAAACCCGATTTCAACCGTGACCGTGCATTCTGACCAAGGCAGCCAATACACCAGCCATGACTGGCAGGCTTTCCTGAAAACGCATGGGCTGGAGGCCAGCATGAGTCGGTGCGGAAATTGCCATGACAACGCGGTGGCCGAGAGCTTCTTTCAGTTACTCAAGCGTGAGCGGATTCGGCGACACATCTATGCAACCCGGGACCAGGCCCGAGCAGAAATATTTGATTACATCGAGATGTTTTACAACAGTAGAAGGCGGCATGGTTTTAATGAAATGCTTTCGCCTGTAGAGTATGAAAAACGATTTACAGAACGGCTGGAAAATGTCTAGTAGATTGGGGGCGATTCAAGTGACATTTTGAGATGTTACGATGTAAACATCTGATGAACTCCAAAGGTTAACTTTTGAAACAGACTTCAGCCTTGTATATCAGGGTAGTGTGGAGTTAACAGGTTAACTTTTTTGAAGGTGAAAAAGTAAAGGTTTTTTCCCGCCGTTTTTCTTTTGAAACGCTACCCATACCGGCTCAACTGCCTGTCATGGATTTCTTAACAGGTATAGTTTTGTCACGGTTTGTAACTGGTGCTTTTGCAGTTCTATGACTGTCTGGTTGTTGCTTTTGCACCGTTATTCAAGTTGGCGTAGGATGTAGGTGTAGTAGCGTTTTACGCCTCCCTTGCGAGTAATGACTTGGAATCAAGGAGGACACCCATGAAACAGCGCGGCTTTACGCTGATCAAACTGATGGTCGCCATTGTGATCATCGCCATTCTTGCAGGGATAGCAGTACCGCAGTATCTGGCTTATACAAAAAGAGCAGAGGTGGCTGAGTTGGTGGCATTGGCAGACATCGTCAAGAAGAAAGTCGGTATCTTCTATTCCACCAAAGGCAGATGGCCAGAAGTTGGCAAGGATTCCAATGCAGAAGTGGCACTAGATACGGTGCAAGGATCGTTCGGCGTTAGTTCCAACAACGACCCGGATTGCTCCGACTTTTGCGCAGCGTGGGGCGATGAGAATGGGGTGGTTGTATTTGATAGAGTTATGATTTTCTACCCGAACACGTCGGTAATTGATCGCAATTTCATTGTTTATACACCGAAAGCAGGCGAGGCCGCCCTGACGTGGAGTTGCACGTGGTACGGGGAGGATGAGTATCCCGGCGCCAAACCTGATGGGTGTGAAGATGGATGATGGCCACAAGCCATCACCGTTACTAGTAACCCTCAATGGAGCGGCTCACCGTCCTCTCTTTCTTCCGACTCCAGTATCTCTGTAATAAGCCGCTCAGCGGTATGCAAGCGTATCTCCAGCGAAAATCAAACTAGCCAACAGAATAAGGATGCGGGTCATTGGCAACAATGAACTCCCACGACGAGCAAAACGATACCATGAAGCTAACTCAGTCTTGCGATAAAACCAAACTTTTCCGTAAAGAAGATCTGAATCTAGAGCCGGTAAACGGTATGAAAACAATTGGCCTGGTGAATACGTCATTTTCTGAAGAGTTGGGCGCCGGGATCGGCGTGTTCGAGGATTGCAGTATCCCCTGGCACATCACCTACGACGAGGTGATCTACATCCTCGAGGGACATTTCACGTTACGGGTTGGCGATAAAGTATTCGAAGCCGATCCGGGGGATGTATTGTGGATACCACGCGACACGAAGATTGTTTACGAGGCGCAAGAACGTGTCACCTTCTTCTACTCCGTGCTTCCGGCAGGTAACGCCCCCTCGACCGCCAAGCGAATTGACTACGCAGCCAAAACAGAACTCAATAAGGTCTAAGGGTTGCAACCGAAGCAGGCTCAAAAAGTGTTTATGTGGGAGTGGTGTACTCTCGGCCTAACTTAGGCCATCTTTTTCAGACCTTCAAAATTCCCCACCGCTGCGTGGGGTGGATATTCGAAGTCGTTGTTCATTCAAAGGGGGTGGTCACCTTATCCAGACCGTCCTGCATTACCTTCTAGGGTTTGCGTGGCAGCTACAGGTCGGCAATAGCGCCTTCGAAAACCTCTGCGGCAAAAGCGATTGTTTCTGATAGAGTCGGGTGGCAATGGCAATGTATTGGCGAGAGATTTCGGTACCGTGGGGTGAATCGGACCCTTTCGGATTGGTGTATTACCCAAGGATAGTGGCCTGGTTTAATGATACCGAGCATGAGTTATTCAGAACTATTGGCTACCCAGTCGATCAGATGATTCGCCAAGACCGTACCACCTTTGTGATGGGCGAGATTCACTTTCGTTTCATCGGCCCGGCAGCCTACGGTGACCGCGTGATGACCAAGATCAGTCTGGAACAGATTGGTGAGCGCACCCTTCACTGGAACTGTATAGCAGCTAATCATGCCTCAGGCGATCTGATCTGTGAGGGTCGGGCCGTTCGAGTCTATGCCCGGATTCAGGAGGATGGCAATCTTAAGTCGTTCCCGATTCCAGACAGCATGCGAAAGACTCTTGAGGACTTAGGAACTGTAGACCAGCTCGGGGGTGGACTGATTCCACCTCCAGACCTTCAACCGGAAGAATAAGAATCAGATTCATCCGCCAGGTCAACCCATTTAGTCCGTACCGGTAGTCGCACCTGCAATCAAGTTCAGCACCCGACCTCATTGGCGGGCGGAAAACCTGCCTACAATAACGCCCCAGTAACAGGGCTAAGGGATTCTAGATAGTTTCCACTGGATGGTTTAACTGTGGTTCCACCAATCCAATGGTCAAGTTGCTTTAGATTGGCTACAGAGGTTGTACTAGACGTTTGATTGTTCATGGGATATCGAAAGAGTTGACTATGAAATATTAGCAAGCACCCCAGTGATCTCGAATCCACGCCTTTTTTAGGTTGGTTCTACAACGTGATCCGGGTATTGGATTTTAAGTTGATCAATCCGTAACACCAGGCAGTGAAGTAGATTTCGTTTTGTTGCCTTTCTTTTGCATCTCCTGATTCATAGTAAAACATTTTAATCCGCACCGGCTTTCCAGGGAGAAACAATACAACCAGAAAACTCCAGTATCGTACGATCCTCCAATTTCGGGAAACTTTCACAGCGCGAAACCCCCATAATCAGTGCCATGCAGGTCCCATGTATCTCCTCAGCCCCCGTCGGCAATGGCACGGTGAGCCTGGCATCTATCGCAATAGGACTGACTTTTGTAACTTGGAACTGGTGTACATATTTCATATTCAATCCCTCCATTTAGGATGGGACGTAAGAATCCTCGGGAACCTGTGCCAAAAACATATGCCTGTCTTTCGCGTGGCTCAACTGGGTGAGAAATACCAAAGAAAAGCCCCGCCTAAGCGGGGCTTTTTGATGGGCCACCGAATTCACCCTATGGCAGTACCCATTCTCCTTTCCAGGAAAACTTGGTGTTACTACCATCAGCAGTGGTCGGGCCGCCGGGTATGCAAACGCCGCTCCCGGTTACACCCGCGTACTTTCCGGTCCCGCCATACATTGTCCAATGGCAATCGCTGAAGTCGGGCGTCATTGAATGATTGGTTGCTATGAACGTATCTCCGTCAATGTCAGTTGCAGAACAAACTCCGCTAAAGGCTACAGGCGCTCCCTCTGCAGACAGCAACATCGCTCCATTGCAGTCAGCAACAACCACGGCAGGAAAGTTCGCTTCGGATGGATCCTGAATCCAGAACTCATGGGTCGTCTGCTTAATCAACGTGGAGCCATCCGCCAATGGGGTTGCTGTCGAAGATGTCTTGCCACCGTAGCCATGCCCGCTGGTCGGCACTACTGTTTCGGCTATAACTGGCCCACCCAGCAACAACCCGGTGGCTGCAAGAATGATTGAAGTCTTTATTGCTTTCATTGCATATTCCTCTTTTTAGAATGTCTTGTCATAGTAAGACTATGAGGAATACTTATCAACATCGCCTGCACGGCCCTTGATTGAACCGGTTTAGATAATACCTAAGCAAAATAGATTTACGGAAAGCTTGGAATAGCAGTCAAGAAGAGCTGCATTTTCTCTAGACGAACAGAAGGCACGCCCCGCCCGGTAACTGGCGGGGCAAAATCGAGATCAGCAATGGGCCAATGGCTTTAGAAGACCCTGCTCGGGCCCAAAACCATTATTCCCCCAGGGCCTTCGCCCATTGCTGAGAGTCATCAAACGCGTGGAAAGTGCGGATCTTTCCATCCTCGACGACAAAATAATGTCCAAAGTAAGCGTCCAGACCCTCACCCGTTGCCCGCAGGTGACAGAAGACATCATTGCCTGATTCGAAACAGTGCTCCATTTCCAGATGGAATCCCGGTATCACACTTGGAATCTTGGCAAGAAAATCATTCACCCAGCTGCTGAAGCCATGATACTCACCGGACAGACTGTGTGTACCGTTCATCTTGAACACCATGTCCTCGTGACACAACGCTGCCATCCCTTCAATATCACCTTCCTTGAAACACCCGTATCCTTTTAACACCTGTTCCAGTGCTGACATATCCAACTCCTCTTTTCGGTAGACCGTGGAAAGAGTGTAGCTCAGAAAAGCGGATATTCCCCCTAGAAAAGGGTGGTATTTCCCGGCTAGTGGCGCACCGTCGCAGACTCGGAAAACTTTAATATTTGAATTGAAAACTCGCCAAAATGAAGATCCCGGCGGGACCGTTTAAGCATCCTGATGGTAGGATGGCGCTGAGTTTGGGCTCTGGCTCACCACAGCCAGACAACACATTACCGTCCAATAGGTCGTGATGCTTGGCTATTAAGAAATCAACAGCGTGGCTTAAAGACACGGTTTTTTTCGGAGACCGCTACAACCGCATGTGGCGCCTGCTGGGGATCATGCTCGTTGTTCTGTGTTTTGGGCTCACACTGTATTATTCCCTGCCATGAATGGGAACCACCCCATCGCAGCAGCGGATTCCGCCATTAGCCCCTCAGTGGCGGATCAACTCGCGCGCGAGCGCGATCTTTATACCGAACGCAACCAGAATAGTTTCGCGATTTTCCAGCAGGCAAAGGGGGCGCTTCCCGGAGGCAACACCCGCACGGTTTTGCATTATTCACCGTTTCCCGTCGTCGTGAAACGGGCCCAAGGCGCACACATCGAAGATGTCGATGACCATCACTACCAGGACTTCCTCGGTGAGTACACAGCGGGCCTCTATGGTCACAGCCATCCCGAGATCATCGCTTCGCTATCGGAAGCGCTATCTCAAGGTCTCACCTTTGGCGGCCCGACCGAACGTGAGGCGCAGCTTGCGGGCTTGATCTGTGAGCGCTTCCCGGCTGTTGAACGGCTTCGCTTCTGTAACTCGGGAACCGAAGCCAACGTGCTGGCCTTAAGCAGCGCCAGGGCCCATACCGGTCGCACAGATATCATGGTCGTTGACGGCAGCTACCATGGCGGTGTGCTCAGCTTCGCCGGCGAGAATCCGTTAAACGCGCCCTTCCCCACCCACCGTATCCCCTTTAATGATCCCGATGCCGCGGTTGAAAAGATTCAGAACGCGGGGAACGCGCTTGCCGCTGTCATTGTCGAGCCCATGATCGGTGCCGGCGGCTGTATCCCGGCTCGCCCCGGCTTTCTTGAAGCCCTGCGTGAGGCGACTGAAAAGACCGGCGCTCTCC
>DCXP01000017.1:0-30160 GCA_002327725.1 Proteobacteria bacterium UBA2133 | reverse complement strand
CTGATCTTTGACGAAGTCATGACATCCCGCCATGGGCCAGACGGACTGCACGGCATGCTCGGTATTCGCCCTGATCTCGTCACCTTCGGCAAGTACCTTGGCGGTGGCTTGAGTTTCGGGGCATTCGGCGGGCGCGCGGATATCCTCGAGCGTTTTGATCCAAGCCGTCCTGATGCCTGGCCGCACGCGGGGACCTTCAACAACAACATCCTGAGCATGACGGCAGGCTATACCGGACTCAGCAAAGTGTTTACCCCCCGGATCGCAAAGGCATTCTTTGAGACCGGCGAAGGCTATCGCAACCGTCTTGAGACTTCTTTATCCCCCCTGGGTCTGCCGGTTCAGATCACCGGCATGGGCTCCATGATGGCGCTTCATTTCGGTAGGGAGAAACCCGTTACCCCCTATCCTCACCCATCCGGGTTTTCAGACCTTTACCAACTCATTCATTTGAAGATGATGGCGAGGGGTCAGTTTTACGCAAGACGCGGAATGATCAATGTCTCTCTGCCGGTTACAGATGAGATGTTCGGCAAATTCGAAGCCGCACTGGTGTCTGTCGTCGAAGACTGCACCGACGCGATTCTTGAGATTGTGTCTCCCTGAAACCAAAACGCCCCGCTGAGCGGGGCGTCGTGATTGGCTGTCACAGTAAACGCTGTCACCGGACAGGGTATCGTTGAAACTACGAGAGGGTGCTCCCGTGCTCCATGCAGACACCAAAGCTCACTGTGACGGTTCCTGAATCACTAGACATTGGATCACCCCCTTATTTATCGGCTGAAAGGATCTTCAGTCTACCCTTGAGTTCGGCCGGGCGCAATCAGCCCACGAGACTCATTATCCGTATTGTTCACGCAGTTTCTTCTTGTCGATCTTGCCCACGCTGGTCTTGGGGATCCCCGACACGAGTTCAATCCGCTGGGGTACGGCCCATTCGCTGATCACGCCCTTTTCAGCCTGGCGTTGAAACTCACTCTTCACGGCATCGGGGTTAGGTGATTGCTCCCCGGCCGCCAGCAGCAGTAACGGCCGCTCACCCCATTTCTCGTCAGCAATCCCGATCGCAGCCGCCTCGCTCACGCCTTCACAGGTGAGCGCAATATCCTCAAGCTCAAGCGAAGAGATCCACTCGCCCCCGCTTTTAATGACATCCTTAAGCCGGTCCGTGATCTTGAGATAGCCCGCCTGATCCACATGACCGATATCGCTGGTGTGCAGATATCCGTCCTGCCAGAGTTCTTCCGAGCGCTTGGGGTCGTCGAGATAGCCCTGCGTGAGCCAGGGGGCGCGTACCACCACTTCGCCGGTGCTTGCGCCATCGCGAGGCACCTCATTGAGATCAGAATCGACGACCTTAAGATCCACAAGCGGAATCGGCCTGCCCGCCTTGCACCGGATCTCCATCCTGTCGGGATCATCCGGCGGGGCCTCATCCGCGTTCAGCTGTGCGAGGGTCAGCACCGGGGCTGTCTCGGACATCCCATAACCGCCGAAGACATCGATCCCAAGATCACGCGCCCTTTGCGCAAGCGCCGGCGGTAACGCCGAACCACCGATAATCACTTTCCACCTGGAAAGGTCCAGTTTTTCCACCGCGGGATCACTCAACAGCATGTGCAGAATCGTGGGCACACAGTGCGAGAACGTGACCTTCTCTTTTTCGATCAGTGAAAGAAGCCTGGCAGGCTCGTATCGGCCGGGGTAAATCTGTTTAAGGCCCAGCATGGTCGCGACATACGGCATGCCCCAGGCATGGACATGGAACATGGGCGTAATCGGCATGTAGACATCATCCACGTGGACCCGCCCCTGCCCGGCCGCGCTGGACAAACCCACGGCCACCCCCAGGGTGTGCAGCACAATCTGGCGCTGGCTGAAATACACCCCTTTGGGGTTTCCCGTGGTCCCGGTGGTGTAAAACGTCGTCGCCCGGATATTCTCGTCAAAATCAGGGGCATCAAACTCCGTGGATGCGCCGCTCAGCAGGTTTTCGTACTCATCATCAAAGACGTCCTGGTTTGAAGGGTTGTCGGGGTCGCCGGACGGGTCGGTAAGGCGAAGATATTTTTTGACGGTAGGCGTTTTTCCTTCGAAGCCCTCGAGCAGCGGTACAAAATCATCGTGCACCAGAAGCGCCGTATCGCGGGCGTGGTTAATGGTGTAAAGAATCTGTTCTGGCGCAAGGCGGATATTGATGGTGTGCAGCACCGCACCAATCATCGGCACCGCAAAAAAGCATTCGAGGTAGCGATGACTGTCCCAGTCCATCACCGCGACGGTGTCGCCGGGTCCGATGCCGAGACCTTTAAGGCCGGTGGCAAGGCGGCGCACCCGTTCGAAAAAATCTTCGTAACTAAAACGCAGCTCACCGCCGTAGACAATCTGCTGTTCCGCGTGCTGGGCTGAAAGCCTCGAGAGCAGATGCCGGATCAGCAGCGGGAATTCATACGCGGAAGGCGTTTTCGGTATCTGGTGGTCAGCCATGGTGTGTCATGTTACCCGATCTGTGATTAGCCCACGCAAAGCGGATGATTCGGGCCGAGTGGTGATCTGGTGACAGAGCCGCCGGTGAAGTGCCGGTGGGAAACTCGCCTAAATTATCCCCCGCCGTAAAGAAACAGCGCGGTAGTCCGTTCGAATGTCCAGAACGCTCCCGCGACGCCAACAGCATAACCCGGAATTCGCCTGAACCACGTCGGGAGACTTCGTGTTCGCAGAGGGAGTACGAGCCCAAGAACCAGAACAATGAAGCCCACTTGCCCGATTTCAACACCCAGATTAAAGAGCAACACTGCGACAATCATCTCGCCGATCGGCAGGTTGAGTTCTGCAAGGTCGCTTGCGAAAGCGAGCCCGTGTACCAGGCCAAATCCAAACGCCACCAGCCACGGATATCGGATAGTAAATGAGTCTTTTCCCGCCCACTTCCTCGCCACCTCGACACCGAGGATTAAAATGGATAGGGCAATCGCGGTCTCTACGTTAACGGGCCCTACCCAGGGACCTGCCCAACCGACCGTGGCCGACCCCAGGGTAAGGCTGTGCGCGATGGTGAACGCGGTGACCGTCTTCAGAAGCGCCCAGCGGCCCTGAGCCAGCAGCAGTAACCCAACCAGGAACAGCAAGTGGTCTACGCCGCTGAGGATGTGCTGGACACCAAGCCGAAGATAAAAGACCCACCCGGAATGTCCATCTGCGCCTGCACTCCCGAGATATGCTGACGGTTGTTCTCCATTCAGCAAAATAGTTCGGGGGCTTGCGTGCCCGATCCACTTGTAGCGCACCAGCACATCATTGCCTGCCGCCCCGAGGCCATCAATTGCGATGGTCTGTCCTTCCAGCCCGGACGTACAGCGCAACGTGGCTCGATAGATCCAGGCAGAGGACTCGATGACGCTCTCAAGGTCGCCTTGCAAATGGCACGAGCTCGGGAACCGCGGTGCAATAGGGAGCAGCCTGCCCTGCTGAAGGGGAACCTTCCAAAGGACACTGTAAAGACCCGACGTTTGCTGCTCGAGTTCGAGATACCCCGGCAACAGTTGGTGTGATGAGGCTATCGGCGAGTGCATCAGTCCCAGCACCAGAACCGCCCAGCACCACCCCAATCTGTGCTGAAGCACCGGCTTCACGACTTGGGATGGGCGGGTCGGACAATACGGTATTTTTCCAGCAGCCTTTGATAAAGCGCATCCTGCTGCATCCGGCGCTGATCAATTCGCCAGTCTCTTTCCACCCGCTGGCGAATCAGTTCGAGCGGCACAACTTCGCCGGGATGGATTTTCTCAACTTTGACGAGATGCTCTCCATAGCCTGAGGACAATGGCCCGGTCCAGATGCCGGCGGGCTGGTGAAGAAGTGCTTTTGCAAACTTCCTGCCAAAGCGCGTCGCGATTTCAGACTGATCAGTATCGCGCCACTCGGGCTTCAGCAGCACCGGGCCGCCATCAATCGCCTCAAGTTCTTCAGCCACCTGCGTTCCATTGAGTCTTTTCAGCAAGCGGTCAACCTCTGACTCAAGGTCAGCGCCTGCCTTTTCTGGATCGAGAAACACCTGGCGGAACGAGATCTTCGTCTGCCGTCGATACTGTTGAGGGTTATCTTGGTAGTAGTCTTTGAGTTCCTGGTCCGTTGCCTCGCGGTCCTGGGACCCATCAACGCTAATAAACTCAATCTTTTGCCGCAAACGTTGGCGAATAATCGCGTCGTCTCTATCCAATCCCAGTGCCATTGCCTCGCGCACAAAAACCTCGGTACGAATGTAATCATCGATAAGCCGGGTCAGTTCACTCTGGGTCGGGGGCCTTTGCCAAGTCCGGACAAAGGCTTGGGTCAGGTTGGCTATCCGGGCCTCTGAGACGAGGATCTCGCCTTCCGGAGCGACGTTCTCCGGGCGTAACATTTCATAACTGCCAAAAAGCAACGCCCCAAGGACAATGAAATGAACAATCGGCTCCTGAAGAGCCGATTTCAATTGTCTGGCAAACGTTCGGGAAAAAACCAAATCAACACCCCCATATGGACCCGCCCCAAAAGTCAGGATCCGGGACCGGATGCCATTCTGCCGCCCGCTCCCGGATCAGGATCGCGGCCAGCTACGGGTTGTACCAGATCGGCGAGGTGAAGGCGCGTTCCTGGATGGATGCGGGAACGTCCATCGGCCGCTCAACCCCGAAAAATTTGGCATCGTAGGTTGTCCATCGGGGTGTGGGTATTTCCATGACCCGAGCGTAATAGAACGCTTTCTCCTTTGGATCAAAATCAGGATCTTCCCAGAAGGCGTGCAGAAACGGGGCACCGATCGAGTTTGCATAGATGGCTTCCTCCACATCCACCGTGTTGCCGGCTTCTTCATGGCAACGTCCATCCGCCCCTATGGTCCTGCCATCAGAGACGGCGACATCGTAAACGCGCTCGTGTGTCTTGCCCGACGCATCCAGCCATCCCTTGATAATCTGGACGCGGTCGAGGTTTGCGCCGTCGGGGTCACGCAGAGCACGGACCAGTAGCTTCGGAGACTTTTCGGAGGCGTTCAGGTCACCACCCATCGGCACGCCGTGATCATAACCATGCTCTGCAAAATCTGAACGGTAAAGATCAGACGCCTCGAAACCGAATCCGGCAAATACCCTTACGCGCAGGCGGGTCCCGGTCGTCCCAAACGTTTCTTTTCTCGCCATGGCATCCCACAAGGCTTCCCGGGTGTTCTCCCGGGCCCAGACCGCAGCGAGGCCCGATGCGGCTGCCTGGGCGTGGCGTATGGTGTAGTCCCTGCCTTGTGGATCCGGCAGATAACCGGTGATTTTTTCCTGAAAACGAATCGGGTCCGCCGTAGGCTCTACGGCCGAAATCTTGCCAAAGAAATTATCTTCAGTGGTCGAGGACAATGAGGTATGCGTATCAGTACTGCCCACGACGCCAAACTTGAAGGGGTTGGCGCCGAGGCTTGCCTCATAGGCGAGACCGCGCTTGTGCGCTTCACGCGAGTACTCCCGGGGTATCATGTCCGGATCCTTTGCGCCCCCAAAACTGCCCTTGTCCCAGATCTCAAACCCGGCAAACTCATCCTGCGGTGACAGCATGGGATGGGTCTCACCGGTACCTTTCATCTGGGTAATCTCATAGAGCGGCTCCCAGCGCGACCGCCGCTCGGCGTAATCGGCATCGAGCGGTTCCCGGCTGGTAAAGGTGACATCGTCGAACATCAGCCCGTTCGAAAGGTTACCGCCGTGCGCAATCGCCAGCACCCTGCCCCCGGACTTCTGCTCATAGTCACTCATCCACTGCCACAGGTCCTCGGGGTCTTCAGAGTCGTAGACCGACATCGGACTGATCGTATCCGCCTTCTTTTTATCGTCACGGAAAATCACATTCCGGTGAAGATTGGCGCCACTTGGTGTGGATGTCCACTCGTAGCCGATCAGCGCTGTGAACTGGCCCGGATTGTTGTGATCTTCAGCAATCTGCGTCAGACGTTGCCACATGGATGTTTGCAGGCCTTCAATGTCGGCAAGCGGGTCTTCTTTCTTGGTGACCTGAGCGCCCCAGGCGGCGTAGGCGTCACCCGCCTTCCCACTCTTGGTCAGATCGTGGACCGTCTTGCCCCATTCATTCTCCATCAAGCGGGGGTCCGATTCCTCGATGAGAGGGGCTAGTCCAAGATTTTCTGCGTGATCGGCCACCACGAGAAAATCAAGCGGCCGCTGCAGGCGCGTTTGAACACCGTTACTGGAAATGACTGCTTCACCCTTGGCGAACCGGTAAGCATCGTCCGGGCCCAGTTTGTTCCCGAGCATGCCCGCATCCGTCGAGAAACTGGTATGGCAGTGGGTGTCGCCGAAAAACACCTGATTGGGATAGTCCAGATCAACGAACGGCGAATACTTGGTATTTTTGTCCGGGAAGGAATGGGGCAGTTCTCCTGCCTGAACCGGCAAAGAACAAAAACAAACAAGACAAACGCCTGCCGCCAACCTATCTACAAATCTTCTGATACGCATACTATGCCTCCAAAGGTCTTCAGAAAAGGACATTGAGAAACTCAAATGTGAAATTACGGAATGTACCGTTATTTGTTTTTACAAAGATCAGCCCACTTTAATGTTGTAAGTGGTGATGTCGTCTACAATCATAGCGCATCCCGATCGTTCGGCGCACATCACTCACGTTTCTCACGGAATGAAACGGCCGGATAAACCCCGGCGCAAGACCCGGTGCGCCCATCATGAGCAACTGCCCGGGCTGGAAGTTAACGATTCCGCCAGTGTTTTCGTCGCGTTCCGGGTGGATTCTGAAGTCGCCGTCGCCGCTCAAGAGCAGGATCAGGATCACCACGCGGTATTCGATATGGTCACGATGTGGGCTGATACCCGCACAGCCCGGTGGATAACGCTGGACAATAAGGTCGTTCAGTTCGAAATCGACTTCGCCTCCGTCCGTCTCATGATATGCCTCAAGTAGCGGCCTGAAAACCTCCTGCAGCGCTTCGGCAATTCTCCAGAAGCGGTGTTCGCGAGGAACCTCGTAATCGAGCTCAAAGTCCTGATACACAGGTGTCCTCTCGGTCCCGGCCACAGGCTGCGCATCACGGTACTGCAGTTGATCTGCAAGCGCCGAGAACTCCGCACATCGCTCTTTAGAGATGCAGTCAAGTGCAATCGCGGGCTTTGTGGCAAGTTGGCCAAGCTTTTCAGCCACCTCACGAGTATCAAGAAGGTCCAAAGCGCTCATCGGCTCTCGAAATGTTGTCAGTTAACAGGACGGCCGCACCTGATCAGATGACTTGCCGCGGCACACCTTGACCCAGGACAGAGACTGTCAAGAAAGCATGACTCCCTGACAGACGGTCGATTACAATCTGTCCTGTACGCAGGCTACTTCTTGGGGCTACAGCCCTTGCAATTCGCGGGCTTGGTTTAAGACGATTTTCGCCCCGCTTCCGGACCACACCTTAAGATAATCGCTGGTGATGAGCAACAATTCTGCCAACTGGCTCACGCGTTTTCATCGACTCGGCTCTCCACCGAGTTTCTATCATCTCGCAGGCGCGCTCCTGCCCTGGGTGGCCCTTCTCTGTATTGGGCTTTTCGCCGCCGGGCTTTACGGGGGGCTGGTGCTTGCCCCCGCGGACTATCAGCAGGGAGAAAGCTACCGGATCATTTACATTCACGTTCCTTCTGCGTGGATGTCGATGTTCGTTTATGCCGTGATGGCGGCGAGCAGCGCGATCAGCCTGATCTGGCGTATGAAGCTCGCCGAAGCAGTCGCCCGCGCCAGCGCTCCCGTGGGCGCAACCTATACCTTTCTGGCCCTCGTCACGGGATCCCTCTGGGGTAAGCCCATGTGGGGTACCTGGTGGGTATGGGATGCAAGACTCACCTCCGAGTTGGTTCTTCTCTTTTTGTATCTTGGATACATGGCGCTGGTGGCGGCGATTGATGACAGGCGCACCGCCTCCCGGGCAGGTGCAGTGCTCGCGCTCGTGGGCGTTGTCAATCTGCCGATCATTCACTTTTCGGTCGAATGGTGGAATACGCTGCACCAGGGACCCACCCTCACGAAATTCGATCAACCTTCGATTGCACTTAACATGCTGATCCCGCTGCTGCTGATGGCGGGCGCATTCAAGTTCCACTACCTCTATGCCTTGTTGGCCCGTGTGCGTATCGAGATCCTCGACAGTGAACGGCGCACCGCGTGGGTAAACGCCCTGGTCAGCCAGAGGCCGTCATGACCGAATTCTTCCAAATGGGCGGCTACGCGATGTACGTTTGGCCGGCCTATGCCATTACCGCGGCAGCACTGATCATTACGGTGATATCGCCGCTTCGGCGCCGTCTGCGGATGCTGCGGGAACTCTCCGCCATCGCCGCCCAGCGTGATATTCATCGGTCAGAATGAAGCCACGACGGCGGCAACGACTCCTTTTGGTCAGCCTGCTGGTCGCCGGCGTTGCCGTGGCGGCAGGACTCGCCCTGCTCGCACTTCAGGAGAACATCAACCTCTTTTTCAGCCCCTCGCAGGTGGTCGCGGGAGAAGCGCCTGCCAACACACCGTTTCGCCTCGGCGGCATGGTCGTCGATGGCAGCGTACGGAGAAGTGACGGGAGCCTTGAAATTCAGTTTGACCTTACCGATACCGCCAAATCGGTAACGGTGGCTTATACCGGCATCCTGCCTGATCTTTTTCGCGAAGGTCAGGGAATTGTCGCGCAGGGAAGTCTCGGGACCGACGGCATTTTTAATGCAACCCAGGTACTGGCAAAACACGACGAGACCTATATGCCCCCTGAAGTGACAGAGGCCCTTGAAAAAGCCAAGGCCATGGGCGTCCAGTGATACCGGAGATCGGGCTCTTCTCGCTCATCCTGGCGCTGCTCATTGCAGCGCTACAGGCAGCAATCCCCATTGCCGGCGCGACCCGGAACCACCCCTCATGGATCGCCGTAGCGCGCCCGGCGGCTTTTGCGCAACTCCTTTTCGTCGCCATCTCCTATGGCTGCCTGACCGCCGCATTTTTGTCCCATGACTTCAGCGTTGCCTACGTTGCCCACAATTCCAACTCGCGGCTGCCGCTGATCTATCTCATCTCGGGGGTATGGGGTGCGCATGAAGGATCACTCCTGCTGTGGGCACTGACGCTGGCGCTCTGGACTGCGGCAGTGGCCTGGTTCAGCAAGAGCGTTCCCGACCGGATGGTCGCCCGCGTGCTCGGTGTCATGGGTATCGTGAGCGTGGGCTTTCTGCTGTTTATTCTTTTCACCTCCAACCCTTTCGAGCGCCAGTTCCCGCCGCCGGTGGATGGGCGCGACCTTAATCCCCTGCTGCAGGATCCGGGTCTCGCGATTCATCCGCCGATGCTGTACATGGGCTATGTCGGCTTCTCGGTGGCTTTCGCCTTTGCGATTGCCGCGCTCTTAGGGGGCCGTCTTGATTCGGCGTGGGCCCGCTGGTCGCGCCCCTGGACACTCGGCGCATGGGTATTCCTTACTGCAGGTATTGCCCTTGGCAGCTGGTGGGCCTATTACGAACTCGGCTGGGGCGGCTGGTGGTTCTGGGACCCGGTCGAGAACGCCTCCTTTATGCCCTGGCTGGTGGGCACCGCACTGATTCACTCGCTCGCCGCGACCGAAAAACGCGGCGTCTTCAAAGCCTGGACGGTGCTGCTCGCGGTGTTTGCTTTTTCGCTTTCGCTGCTCGGGACCTTTCTGGTCCGCTCCGGCGTCCTGACATCGGTCCACGCATTTGCCACCGACCCTACCCGCGGGCTTTTTATCCTGGTCTTTCTGGCGGTGGTGGTCGGCGGCTCCCTGGCGCTCTATGCCTGGCGCGCCCCTGCGGTCAGAAGCAGTGGCGGCTTCAACCTGGTGTCGAGGGAGGCGGGGCTTTTGCTGAATAACGTGCTTCTGGTGGTGTCAGCAGCGACTATCCTGCTCGGCACCCTCTATCCATTGGTGATCGATGCCCTGGGTCTTGGGAAAATCTCGGTCGGGCCGCCTTACTTTAATGCGGTATTCATACCTCTCACCGCCCCGCTCGCCATCCTGGTCGGGGTTGGGTCGATGCTGAGATGGAAAAAAGATCAACTGGGCCGGCTCGTCCGGCCACTCGGGCCGCCCTTCGCTCTGGCGCTTGTTCTCGGCCTTCTCTGGCCTGCCTTCTTCGGCGAGTACCGCTTGGCTGCGGTTTTTGGCGGCGTGCTCGGGCTTTGGACAATCTTCGCTGCGCTAGCCGGACTCTGGGGGCGCACACGGGCGGGTCAGCGCTGGCAGGGTCTCGCGCGAACACCGGGCGCAGTCTTTGGAATGAGTCTTGCTCACATAGGGCTCGGCGTCTTTGTCATCGGCATCACACTCACATCAACTTATTCCGTCGAGAAGGATCTGCGCATGGCGCCAGGCGAAACCTACACGATCGGAGGCTACACATTCCGCTTTGACGGCATCAATCAGCAGCGAGGTCCCAACTATCTGGCAGACACGGGAACCATTACTGTGCTTCGGGATAACCAGCTGGAAACCGTCCTGAACCCTGAGAAGAGAACCTATCTGGTGCAACAGATGCCCATGACAGAGGCCGCCATTGACGCAGGTCTGACCCGGGATCTTTATGTTGCCCTGGGCGAGCCCCTTGGTGATGGCAGCAGTTGGGCGGTGCGTCTCTACTTCAAGCCTTATGTCCGGTGGATCTGGCTCGGTGCCCTGATCATGGTCGCCGGCGGGCTGCTCTCTGCTTCCGACAAGCGCTATCGCAAGTTCGCCCGCGAGACGAACGTCGCTCCTGCTCCGGACACTCGCCATGCTGCCTCTTAAAGTTTCAGTTGCTGGCAAGCGGTCGCCCTGGATATTGGCGGGGATTCTGATTTTGGGCCTCTCCTCCCCCGCCCCGGCGGTAATCGAAACCTACGAGTTCTCGGACCCTGCCCAGGAGGCGCGCTACCAGAACATGATTGCAGAGCTTCGCTGTCTTGTCTGTCAGAACCAGAATCTTGCCGATTCCAATGCAGGTCTGGCAAAAGATCTTCGTGCCCGCACATACGAAATGATCAGCGCTGGGGCCACGGATGATGAGATTGTGGAATTCATGGTTGCCCGTTATGGAGATTTTGTACTGTATCGCCCTCCGCTTCGTTTACGTACCGTTCTGCTCTGGCTTGGACCTTTCGCCATTCTCCTGGTAGCGCTCGGTATTTTCTTTTTCACAGTCCGAAAGAGCCGGGCCGTATCAGTCATGAGCGAACAGGAACGTGAAAATGCCGCACGTCTCCTCGACAGAAATCCCTAGATGTCGATTCTGCTCTGGCTGACGGCCTCACTGCTCGCGCTCGTGGCGCTGGGTTTTGTGCTGCCCGCGCTGCTTCGCGCTTCCCGATCCGGGACCATCGAGCGCTCGCAGGTGAATGTCGCGATTGCCCGCGAACGAGAGCGCGAGCTGCGGGCCGAACTCGATGAAGGCACGTTGAGTGATGCCGAATTCGATGCTGCCCGGGCGGAACTTGAACAGGGGCTTGCCATTGACCTTGAGGGCGACGCGGAGGCCGCGGCCGCAAAAACCACATCGCCACTGGTCGCTGCCGGAGTCAGCGCCGTGTTACCTCTGGCAGCCCTTGGACTTTATCTTTTTCTCGGGACACCCAATGCCATTGATGCTCAAAATGCCGCCCCCGGGCCGGATATCGCAACCCAGGGGCAGCAGGGCGATGTCGATACACTGCTGGCGCAACTGAAGGCCCGGCTTGTAGACCGGCCTGACGACGTCCGCGGCTGGACACTGTTGGCAAACGTGCTCATGAGCACCGGCCAGTATGCCGATGCCGTGCCGGCCTACCGCCGACTTGTCGAACTGCAGCCGGGAGACGCCGAGCGCCTGGTGCGCCTTGCCGACGCGTTGGCTATGAGCCGCAACGGCGTGCTTGCCGGCGAACCGGAACAACTGGTTCGTCAGGCGCTCACCCTGGCACCCATGCACCCCCAGGGCCTCTGGCTCGCCGGGATTGCTGCCGAGCAGCGCGGGGCCTACGCTGATGCGCTTGGCCTTTTCAACCAGCTGCTACCGCTGGTCAGTGACCAGCCCGAAGTGTTGACCGAAGTACGTGCCCTCATCTCGCAAACCACGGCCGCTCTCGAAGGTAAACCTGAGGCGACGGTGGATGCGCTGCGTATCACGATCAGCATTGACCCTTCCGTCGCCGGGACGATCACGCCCCAGGACACCTTGTTTGTTTATGCCCGGGTACCGGGCGGCCCGCCGATGCCAGTTGCGGTCAGGAAACTCTCGCCCGAGCCGCTGCCCCGGGAAGTTACCCTGAATAACAGCGATCTGATGCTGCCCGGGGCAGGCCTTGGAAGTTATCCCAAACTTCAGGTAGGCGCACATATCTCCCGGTCGGGAACGGTGACCCAAACGCCGGGGGACCTTCTGGGCTCAAGTGAAGCGTTCAACCCCGCGAAGACACCCGCGGTCAAAGTGGTGATTGCGAGTACCGTCTCCGAGTAGCAGGCAAGTTCCCGAACGACCGTTTACGGCAGGATAGCGTCCCAGTCAAAGTCCTTGAAATAATCCAGCGACTTGGCATTGCACTGGCGCTGCAACTCGGACCCCGGCGCCACACAGGTGGCACAACGATAACGCTCGCGCAGTTTCTTTCCAGCGGGAGTTTCTTCGATACAGATGGCCGCAATGCCGACGACCTCTCCATCCTGGCGTTCTACGAGTTCTATTGCAGCGCCCATCGTGCCGCCCGTTTCCACCCATTGATCCACCAGCAGTACCCTCGCACCCTTGCGAAAGGCGGGCTGCCGAAGCTCCATATGCTGCGTCCGCTGGGTGTAGTTAACAAAGGATACTTGGTCAGCTGGCACCGGCAGTTTCCCCGCCTTTCGCACAGTGAGAAATCCTGTGCCCAGGCGCTCGGCCATCGCCGCGCCGAGCACATATCCGGCCGCATCAATCCCCGCGACAACATCAACCGGGGTCGAATGAAAAGGTTGGCACAGGGCGTCCAGCATGGCGTGAAACGCGCGCGCATTGACATACGCCGAGGAGGGATCCAGCCACGCCATCTTGGGATCCTTCACATTGGGCGCCATGTACCTCAGATACCAGTCACGGTCCGGCACGCTATCTGTTTCAACGGATTCGCTCAAACCCGCGGCGAACTGTCGGGTCTTTTGCAAAAGCCGGCGAAGCCGCCGCGGATCCAGGTTGTAAAAGTCTCCGGCATAGTTGATCCCGGTCGCCACCAAAAAAGCGTCGGCATGCGCCATGTATTCGCCGGCATTGTCGGGTGAAATTCCCGAGGCGATGGCCAGCGCGTTGCGCCCCGCCCCTTGCCGAAAGTCGAGAATCTTCTGAATCGCCGCGGGGTGCCCCGTTGCAACACCTGAGGTCGTTACGACGTCCATGTATTTCGCAGCAATACTTGCCGACTCGCAGTATTTGCCGGGCTCCACAGCCCGCTGCTTCTTGAACGCCGTGCCACCGAAATAGAGGCCATCCCATGCGCCTGATTCCCTGATTTTCGCGATGGATTCGGCTTCAGCCTGAGGTTCTAAACGCTCGTCGATACGGGCATCGTCGGCCCAGTAGGCATCGACCCCTGTCCCTTTTTCCTGAAGCGTGCTCAGGATGGGAAAGGCCGTCTCACCGCTCACGCCCAGGAAGTTGACCCCTAACCACAAGTCCGGGCACCTGCTGCGGCATTCTTCAATGATTGGCAAAAATTGCGCGACGTCAAAATCATGGTTAATCAGAAAAGCCCCGGGCGCGCCGCATTCGATCACCGTTGCCAGGTTGCGCTTGGCCTGTGGAGCGTCCAGGACATGAATCACTGGGAGAACTACCGGCCCCATAGTTTTGAAATATTTACGAAATTCCCCTTGATGCATAATTTGTTTCTATCCCCCAAGCCAGGCGAAGGCTCAACCACTCCCGATCGTCGAAAGCCGACTGCGATTGACTCCCCGCGTAAATATATCCGAGCCACTGCAAGCGGTGATAATCTCTGTGCTCAAGGCTTTTGAAAAAGAGCCAGCAGGATCAGTTTACCGCTAACACAAGATATCTCACCAAACCAAAACCACCTTCGGAGGAGACTTAATGATGGACAAAAAAAAGGGGAAAGATCATTCGCTTGCCCAAGCGGCCCAACCCGACGCAGGCCGGCGGAAAATCCTGAAAGGTGCCGGCGCTGTTACCGCTGCCAGTACCCTCAGCGTGCCGATGATCCTGGTACCCCCACGCGCCAACGCTGCGACCGAACTCAACATGATCGCCTGGTACGGGCATGGTGAACCGGATATGGTCGAGGAGTTTGAGGCCATGCATAACGTCAAGATCAAGGCCAAGTACTATGCCGGCGGCGACAACATGCTGGCTCTCATCGCACAATCGCCCCCGGGAACTTATGACCTCGTCCTGTCCGACGGAGAATTCGTGAAACTGCTCAAGGAAGCGGGCTATATCGAGACGATGGACCCCAACGCATACAACATGGGGGACCTGTTCGACGAATATGCGCGTTTTGAGCCGCACTGGATGGGTGACACGCTATATTCCGTCATTGTGCGCTTTGGCTACCTTGGCGTGTCGTTCAACACCGAAATCATCAGCCACCAAGAGGCGTCCGACTATAACATTCTCTGGGACTCAAAGCTCACAGGAAAAGTTGGCCACTTCGACTGGCATCTGCCGAACCTGGGTTGCCTCAGCCTTCGCGATGGAAACGACAAGCCCTCGCCTTTCGATATCAACTCGGCACAGTGGTCAAAACTTCAGGAAACAACGCTGTCCCTGAAACCCCAGGTGGGTGGCTACTTCGACTACGGCGGTACATTCGCTTCGCTGAAGAACGGCGAAATCTACGCGATGTGCGGTATCGGCGACTGGATCACCGGGGTCGTGCGAAAAGACGGATCCCCTGTGGATTCGGTGATCCCCAAACAGGGTGGCATCCAGTGGACGGAGTCCTATTCCATCGGCAAAGGCTCCAACAAACAGGATCTTGCAAGAGAATTCATCCGCTACATCACCTCGCCCAAGGGCCAGGTGCGCTCGATACAGATGGCAGCCTACCCCGGCATGTCTCCGTACAAATCCGGCTGGACCGCAATCAACGAGGCCAACCCGGAAGAAGCCAAGCGTCAGCGAATGACCTTCGATGGGCCAAACTGCATAGACGATCTTCGCGAGGGGCGGATTCACTTCAGGCAGACACCTGTTCAGCAATCGCTTGAAGACTGGAATGATTTCTGGTCCGAATACAAGAACGCGTGATGCGTTGATCACTGCAACCGGCCCTTCGGGGCCGGTTTTTCTTTTCCTGGCCGACTAACGAGCCAACAGGAGATCGACTCACTTGGCCCCGACTGAGAACACCCACTCTGTCCAGGACATGCGCCAGCGACGGCAGGTGACCCTGTACGGCCTGACCTGGTCGATGCCGATCGTGGTCTGGCAATTAATCTTTTTTGTATTTCCGTTGATCTTTTTGTTTGTCATCAGCTTCTGGCTGGTAAAGAACTACCGGATGGTGCCCGGCTTTGACACCATCAACTGGATCAAGATGTTCTCTAAGGGATACTTCTGGGACACCTATTGGCGGACCCTGGGATACGCCGGCGTTGCAACGATCGTGACCAGCATACTGGCTTTCCCCTGTGCCTTCGCGCTGGCCTTTAAGGTATCGCCCAAGGTCCGCCGCTGGGCACTCTTTTTCCTGATCGTGCCGTTTTTTACAAGCTACCTGGTACGCATATATTCCTGGCAGATTTTCCTTAACGACAATGGGATCTTCAACACGCTCTTTGCGCTCGTCGGACTGGGGCCGTTTCAACTTCTCAATAACTTCTTTGGAACCCTGGTCGGATATCTCACGCTATGCCTCCCGCTGGTCGTGGTGCTTCAACTGATCTCGCTCGCCAATGTCGACCGGACCCTGATTGAGGCCGCGCACAACCTCGGGTGCGGACGCTTACGCACAGTCTTTCAGGTGATCATTCCACTTGCCAAAATCGGCATCATTCTGGGTGCCGTTTTTACTTTTATCCTCACCTTTGGTGACTTTGTCAGTCCCTATTATCTCGGTGGATCAAAACCACCGACGCTCAGTATTCTGATCATCGACACCACAAAATCCGGTCAGCAATGGCCGCGCGCTGCGGTTGTCGCCATTGTCATGATCCTGACCCTGCTCACGATCATGTTTGCCTCTGTTGCGGCCGCATACCGGAAACGCACATGAGCGTCCGCCCTGGGAAGAGTCTGTTGCTGCGCGGCTATGTCGTGCTGGTCTTCATTTTTGTGTTCACACCGATCCTGACGAGTTTCGTCTTTTCGGTGAATTCCGACCGCTTCCCGACTATTCCCCTGGGACACTTCACAACCCATTGGTACGAGACGATTTTCGCCGACCCGGATGTCTGGGATGCCTTTCGCATCAGCGCGATTGTTTCGATCAGCGTCGCGGTGCTGGCCACCTTTATCGGGTTTTGTACCGCCTACACCGATTATCGCTACAACTTTACCGGCAAAGCATTTTATCTTTCTCTGGCGCTGCTGCCGCCGACCATTCCGCTTGTGATCATGGGCCTTGCGATGCTTGCGCTGCTCGCGCGTATCAACATGTCCGGGGAGATCTATTCCATCGTGGTCAGCCACGTGGTGCTCTGCTCGCCCTTTGCCATGGCGGTCATCCGGATGCGCCTCGCCCAGATTGATCCGGACCTTGAGTCTGCGGCATGGAATCTCGGCGCCTCCAACTGGAGAGCCATGCGCGAAGTGATCGTGCCTTTCTGCCGGCCGGCGATTGCCTCTGCATTCTGCCTGACGGCCGCGGTTTCTTTCGATGAGTTTGCGGTAGCCTGGTTTGTCTCGGGTTTGAACAAAACGGTACCGGTTATCATTCTCGAAATTCTGCAGGGTAATACCGACCCACAGATCAATGCCATCGGGTCGATCGTTTTCATTACCTCGATGACGCTGGTGATCCTTGCCCAACTGATCCTGATGCGAAAGACCATCAACCAGACGGCGACCGGAATCTAAATATGAACCAAACCTCCGCAGCCCGCCCGCTGGTCTCCTTTGATGGCGTCTCCAAGCACTATGGCTCGGTGGTTGCCGTACACACCATGAATCTTGAAATCTATGAGGGTGAGTTCCTGGCCCTGATGGGCCCGTCCGGATGCGGAAAAACGACCTCCTTGCGAATGCTCGCAGGCCTTGAGGAACCCAGCGAAGGCGAGATTCGCCTGGACGGCCAGCGGATTAATGAGATCAGCAGTATCGAACGGGATACGCCAATGGTCTGGCAGAGTCTCGCACTGTTTCCTTTTTTGAGCGTTCAGAAGAATGTCGAGTTCGGTCTCAAAATGCGGGCGATCGCAGTTGAGGAACGCCGCCAACGCGCGCGAAAATGGCTCGAACGGATGGAGATTCTGGAACTTGCAGAGCGGGATATCAGCCAGCTTTCGGGGGGGCAGAGGCAGCGGGTTGCCCTTGCCCGCTCTCTGGTGACAGAACCGCGAATCCTGCTGCTGGACGAACCCTTGACCGCCCTTGACGCCAATCTCGTGGTCCGGATGCAGGGGGTCCTGGCACGTCTTCAGAAAGAACTCGGGATCACCTTCGTCTATGTCACCCACAGCCAGTCCGAGGCCTTCGCCATGTCCGACCGCGTGGTGATTATGAGTCAGGGCCGTATTGAGCAGATCGGCTCACCCAAGGCGATTTACCGTAGTCCAGCCTCCCGTTTTGTCGCTGACTTCGTCGGGGCGAACAACATCCTCTCTGGCTCGATTACTGAAACGGGAGAGGACCTCAAGATCAGCACTGCGGTAGGCGAATTCCACTGCGAGAAAAACTCAGACAGGGATTTCAACACCGGGGACACACTCGACCTGGTGATCAGTGCTGATCTCGTGCAGATTTCAATGGAAGGCCCTGAGGTTCAGAACAGTCTGCGCTGTCGTTTCATCAGCGAAGAGTTTGTCGGTTCCATTGTGACGATCTTTGCCGAACTTGAAGACGGATCCGACTTTAAGGTACAGGCAAGACAGCGCGATCTCGCGAATATGGCACTGGAAGAAGGCGCCGCATTTTTCGCCTCGTGGAATGCGGCCGATGCCCATCTGATTGGCGGGAACGGGGCTTAACATGCTGGATCTCATCGTTCGTAATGCTCGGGTCAGCGGAGAAAAGGACACCGTCGATTTTGGCTGTCAGGATGGCCGCATTGCAGAGCGGGCCCAGCGCCTTGACGCCCCTGCCCGCGAAGAGATCGACGCCGGCGGAAACCTCGTAACAGCGCCTTTTGTCGACAGTCACTTTCACATGGACTCGACGCTCACCTACGGCAAACCCCGGTACAACGAAAGCGGTACGCTCTATGAAGGCATCAGCCTCTGGGGCGAGATCAAACCCGGATTGGACGTTGAAGATATCGAGCGTCGTGCACTCCTACTGTGCCGCTGGGCTATCGCCAAGGGCAGCCTTGCGATTCGCTCCCACGTCGATATCGGCGATCCCGCGCTGACCGCCGTCCATGCCCTGCTCGAGGTACGGAAAAAAGTCAGCCCCTGGCTGGATCTGCAACTGGTCGCCTTCCCCCAGGATGGTTATTTCAGGGACCCGAACGCTCCGGCACTGCTCGCCGAGGCGCTTGATCTTGGCGTGGATATTGTTGGCGGAATTCCGCATTTTGAGCGCACCTATGACGATGGACGTCGGTCCGTTGAAACGCTCTGTCGGATTGCCGCGGACCGCGGTCTGATGGTCGACATGCATTGTGACGAGTCTGACGACCCCACGTCGCATCATATTGAAACACTGATCTCAATGACTGCCGAGTTAGGAATGCAGGGCCGGGTCACCGGCTCCCATCTGACCTCGATGCATTCCATGGACAACACCCTCGCCGATAAACTGCTGGGACTGATGCGCGAGACCGAAGTCAACGCCATTGCCTGTCCGCTGATCAACATCACCCTGCAGGGACGCAAGGACACGTACCCCAAACGCCGCGGATTAACCCGGATCAAGGAGATGATGCAGCGGGGAATCAACTATTCCGTGGCGCATGACTGCGTCATGGACCCCTGGTACGCGGGAGGCAGCCACGACATGCTTGAGGTTGCACACATGGGACTGCATGTTGCCCAGATGACCGGCGTTCATGAAACCGCGGATATCTTCAACGCCATCACCGTCAATCCGGCGCGGACCCTGAAGCTTGAAGGCTACGGCCTTGATGTCGGCTGCAACGCCGACATGGTGGTTCTGCAGGCCAAGGACCCCACCGAGGCTATCCGGCTGAGGGCCAACCGGCTTTTCGTCATCCGCCGCGGCAGTGTTGTCAGCAGGACGGCACCGGTTGTCAGTGAGGTGAGTTTTCTGGGGGAAGACGCTCTGACGAGTTTTTCTGTCAGCGAACTTCCCTGAGACACGCTCTTCTCAGGCTTTTTCACTCTCGCAAAAGCACGCGATCGCCCGCTCAAGGCGTTCCAGCCCTTCGGCGATGTCTTCCTCGGGAATAATGAGAGAAGGCGCCATACGCAGCACGCTTGCACCCGCAATCAGTACGAAAACACCTTCTTCCTGCGCCGCGTGCATGAGATCACGGGCCTTGCCTTGCCAGGGCTCATTGAGAACACAGCCGATCAGAAGTCCCATCCCCCGGATCTCTCCGAAGAGGCCATACTTATCTCCAAGCGTCCGCAGGGCCTTCTCAAACCGCTGGCGACGCTCCGACACCCCTTTGAGGACGGCTTCGCTGCTGACAATGTCAAGGACGGTGCTGGCCACCGCGCAGCCCATGGGATTGCCGCCCCAGGTACTGCCGTGTGTCCCCACCTTCAAAGACTCGGCAACGTCTGCCTTTGACAAGGCGGCCGCAACCGGAAAACCGCCTCCGAGCCCTTTGCCGGTGGTCAGGATGTCCGGTACGACATCGAAGGCCTGGTAGGCATAAAGCGTGCCGACCCGTCCCACTCCCGTCTGCACCTCATCGAGGATCATCAAGGCGTGGTGTTCATCGCAAAGCCGGCGGATCGCCTGCAGGAATGTCTTGTCCGCGGCAATCACACCGCCCTCCCCCTGAACCGGCTCGACGATAACCGCGCAGACGTCATCGGCAAATGCCTCATTCAGCGCCTTTGTATCATTAAAGGGAAGATGCTCTATCGCACCGGGTAACGGCCCAAAGCCCTCCCGGTAATTCGCCTGACCCCCGGCCGTCACGGTAAACAACGTACGCCCATGAAAGGCGTTATCAAAGGCCAGAATCCGGTCCTTTTGCTTACCGTGATGATCGAAGGCGTAACGGCGCGCCAGTTTCAGGGCTGCTTCGTTGGCTTCCGCGCCGGAATTGCAGAAGAACACCTTTTCCGCAAAAGTGAGTTCAACGAGCTGGCGGGCCAGGTTGAGGGCGGGTTCCGTCGCCAGGATGTTGGCAGTGTGCCAAAGCCGGCCGGCCTGGTCGGTGAGCGCCGCTACGAGGTCAGGGTGCGCATGGCCGAGCGCGTTGACGGCAATGCCGCCGGCAAAATCAATATACTCCCGCCCCTCCTGATCCCACATCCGGGATCCCGACCCCCGGACCGGAATCATCGGTGCCGGGGCATAGTTGGGCATCAGGTAACTGTCGTACCACTCGCGCTGCGCTGTTGACATCTTTTGGTCCGGGGTTTGGGCGATAATCGAAGAGCGAAATTCTAGCGACCTTAGTCAAAAATTACATCCCGTAGCATCTCGACGGCACCTTGCGGGATTGTTAGAGTCCGCTGGTCAACCGACAGTTCTTTGCATGAAAGATCCTCAAGACAGCAAGTCCCAGCGGGACGCGACCCGCGCCATTACCAGAGGCCGAACCTCCTTTGATCATCACGGTGTGGTCAATACGCCGGTGTATCACGCGTCGACCATACTCCACCCCGATGTCGACGCTTTTGAAGAGCGCCACGACCCAAGCGCCGACCGGCGGAAAGTAATCTATGGATTACTGGGCACCCCAACGACCTTTGACCTTGAGGAGGTCATTGCCGATCTTGAAGGCGGCCATGATGCCGTCCTGGTGCCTTCCGGGCTTGCCGCGATCAGCGTCGCGTTACTCTCTTTTTTGCGCCCGGGAGATCACCTCCTGGTGGCCGATACGGTATACCCGCCGACGCGCTCGTTCTGCGACCAGCACCTTGCACGCCTCGATATCACCGTAGACTATTACGATCCGCTCGTGGGCGGTGAGATTGTGTCCCTGATTACAGCGCGCACCCGAGTCATTTTTCTGGAATCTCCCGGGTCCTTCACCTTTGAGGTACAGGACATCCCGGCTATCACCGAGGTCGCCCGTGAACACGGCGTTACCACCGTTCTGGACAACACCTGGGCTACCCCGCTTTTTTTCAAATCTTTCAGTCACGGGGTGGATGTCTCGGTACACGCCGCCACCAAGTACCTTTCGGGGCACAGCGATGTGGTGATGGGTGCGATCATCTGCGCGGAACACGCCTGGGACAATGTCAGGCGGACTCACCGACACCTTGGGCAGTGTGTCGGCCCTGATGACGCCTATGTCACCCTGCGCAGTATTCGCAATCTTTCCACCCGGCTGAACGCCCACCACAAGCAGGGACTGGCTTTGGCCCAATGGCTTGCACAACGTGAAGAAGTCGCGCAGGTATTGCATCCGGGACTGCCCGGGCATCCCGGGCATGCTCTATGGCAACGGGATTTTCTCGGCGCATCGGGGCTGTTCAGCATTGTGCTGCAGCGCAAATCCCGCGAAGCCGTTCTCGCGATGGTTAATGGCATGGAACTCTTTCGAATCGGGGCAAGCTGGGGAGGCTTTGAGAGCCTGATGATCCCGGTTCACCCGGAACAGTACCGGAGTGCGACCACCTGGGACACATCCCGTCCCACCTTGCGTATCCACGCGGGACTTGAGGATCTCGATGATCTGATTGCCGATCTTGAAGCCGGATTTGCGAGACTTAACGGGAAGTCATAACTGCGGGACCGGTGCACAAGTCATCGTTGAAACAAGCCCAGGTCGATTGGTGCTGCAGCATGTAAGGAGCCTCTCTGACCTGACCACAGAACTCTCAAGAACACAAAGCAGCTCATCATCTATCTGATAAAGCCAGCAACCACTATGGGACTCCTTGATCAATTCGAACGTTATCCACTCACATTCGGGCCGACACCCATCGAGCATCTCCCTCGGCTGACACAAGCCCTCGGCGGCGAGGTTGAAATCTATGCCAAACGCGATGACTGCAACTCCGGCCTGGCGCTAGGCGGCAACAAGCTGCGGAAACTCGAATACATCGTTCCCGATGCGATCGCATCCGGCGCGGATACCTTGGTATCTATCGGCGGTATCCAGTCCAACCACACCCGGATGGTTGCGGCCGTAGCGGCCAAAATCGGCATGAAATGCCGTCTTGTTCAGGAAAGCTGGGTACCACACGACGATGCCGTATATGACCGCGTAGGGAATATCCTGCTGACCCGTTTGCTGGGGGCGGATTCGCGAATTGTTGACGAGGGGTTCGATATCGGCATCCGGAAAAGCTGGGAGGATGCCATGCAGGACGTTCGTGACCACGGAGGCATTCCTTATGGCATCCCTGCCGGCGCATCGGTGCATAAATTCGGTGGTCTCGGCTACGTTGGTTTTGCCGAGGAAGTCCGGGCGCAAGAAGCGGAACTTGGACTGCGTTTTGACTACATCATCGTCTGCGTGGTGACGGGATCGACCCAGGCAGGCATGATCGTCGGATTCAAGGCGGATAATCGGGCCGATCGCGTGATCGGCATCGACGGCTCTGGCACCCTGGAACAAACCCGGGCGCAGGTAACAAAAATCGCCCGTGACACGGCGGAGTTAATAGACCTGAAGCAGCAGATTACTGATGCCGATATCCACATCAATCCCGACTACGCCTACCCCGCTTACGGTGTGCCGAGCCCGGAGACCAGCGAAGCCATCCGCCTTGCTGCACGGACCGAAGGAATGATCACGGACCCCGTCTACGAGGGCAAGTCGATGCAGGGTATGATGGACCTGGTGCAAAAAGGATTTTTTCCAAAAGGATCAAAACTGCTTTATGCGCACCTTGGGGGCGCACCTGCGCTTAACGGCTACAGTTATACCTACCGAAACGGTTAATTCACCCTGCAGGGAAACATCGGAATGAGCCTTGACGAGGAACTGAAAGCCGAGTGCGAGAAGTTTATCGCCGGGTTCCGCTCCGTTCTGCTGTCAACCTTAAATCCCGACGGCTCACCCGATCTGAGTTACACCCCTTTTGTCGATCATGACCAGCGGTTTTTCATCCTGACAAGTCACCTTTCTGCACATACCGGCAACCTCATCCATGATCCCCGGGCGACGGTGTTGTTTATAGAGGATGAAAACGCGTGTGGGCAGATCTATGCCCGGCGCCGGCTCCGCTTTCAATGTGAGGCCGAGCAATACGCAAGAGATACCGCTACCTGGGATGAACTGATCAATCTATTTTCCGAGCGCTTCGGCGACATCATTGATACCTTGAGTGCCCTGCCGGATTTTGAACTCTTTGCCTTGCAGCCTCTGGGCGGCCAGTGGGTAAAAGGATTCGGTAAAGCCTTTGACTTCAGTGGCCGGATGCAGGCCGACGCCACTCACCTGAACCCCAAAAAGGAGAAAACTCAGCGCCGATGACGCGAGTCGGTGCGTTTTGTGTCTGATCTGTTTGCAGTGGCGGCCGCTTTGGCCCCATCGACGTACTGAACGAGTCTGGCGCGTTCAGATGCATTCAGTTCCACGTACTCCCCGACGCGATGTTTTCGATCCAGCCGAAATGGGCCATAGCGCACGCGGATCAGCCGGCTGACGGTGCAGTCCACGCTCTGCCACATGCGCCGGACTTCCCGATTGCGCCCCTCTTTCAGTACCACCCGGTACCAGCGGTTAGCGCCTGACCCCCTGCCGGGCTCGACTGATTCAAACCGGCATAACTGCCCGCTGAGTCTGACCCCCGCCATCAACCGATTGAGTTCGCGCTCACCCGGCGTACCGCGGACCCGGCAGCGATATTCCCGTTCGATCCCGGTCGACGGGTGCATCAGCCGATGCGCGAGTTCTCCATCCGTGGTGAAAACAAGAAGGCCGGATGTATTGATGTCGAGCCGCCCCACCGAAACCCAGCGCCGGCCCCGAAGGCGGGGCAGGCGAGCAAACACCGTAGCGCGTCCCTGCCGGTCATCGCGAGAGCAGATCTCGCCTACCGGCTTGTGGTAAAGCAGTACGCGTGTAGTCGCGAAAGTGCTTGGAGAAAGGGCGACGGGTCGGCCATCCACCGTGACCCGGCAGGACTCGCCGACCTGCTGGCCGATCTCGGCCGGCCGGCCATTAATCTGTACCCGCCCCTCGCGCACCCAACGCTCTATCTCACGGCGGGATCCCAAGCCCGCCCGGGCGAGTGCTTTCTGTACCCGTTCAGTCAAATTCCGAGTTCAGCGCAGCCCGGGTCGCAGATTCGTCGTCTGGGTCCTGGATTTGAGCACTTTCGCTGTCGGAGTCGTCACTGACGTATTCGGCACTGACAGGCAGGTCATCCACATCGCCGTTTTCGGAATCCACTTCATCGGGCCCGTCATCGCCGGCTTCCCCTTCCGGATTTTCCATAGGGACAGGCGCCAGGGATGAGGGCATCTCGATGCCGAGTTCCCGCGCGATGTCGGCGAGCTGTCGTTCATCATCCAGGCCTGGCAGTTCCTTGAGCGACGTCAGGCCGAAATATTCGAGAAAAATCGCGGTGGTGACATAAAGCGCAGGGTGCCCTGGCACCTCACGGCTACCGGACTGGCGGATCCATTCGCGGTCCAGCAGAACGCGCATGATTTCGGTGGTGACCGTAACGCCCCGGATATCCTCAATATCACCGCGCGTGACAGGCTGGCGGTAGGCAATGATCGCCAGTGTCTCCAGCAGCGCCCGCGAGTAGCGCGGCGGACGGCTTTCCCGCAGTGCGCGCAATGCCGGAGCGTGGACTGCCTTTGTCTGAAAACGAAACCCGCCCGCGACCTCGACCAGTTCCACTCCCCGGCCCACGTAGTCGGACCGCAGTTGCTCCAGTGCCGAGCGGATCATCTCTTTATCGACCTTCTGATCGAACAGGATCTGCAGATCACGGACAGTGAGCGGGCGCTCCGAGGAGAACAATGCAGCCTCGACAGCGTTGGCAATAGGTTGTATCCCGGTCATGCAGATTTCGCCTTAACGTGAATCTGGGAAAACGGTTCGTTCTGTGCCGCGGTCAAAATCCCGTCTCTCACGAGTTCCAATATCGCAATAAAACTCACGACCAATCCCTTGCGCCCTTCTTCGCTGGTAAAAAAATCACTCAGAGCGACGTATTCTCCGCTGCGTACCCGATCGAGGATCTGCCCCATCCGTTCCCTGACCGACAACGTTTCCGGGACCATCTGCAGATGCTCCCGGCGTGCAGCCGAAAGCATTGCAGAGCGCATCGCCGCCACCAGATCATCCACCTCCACCCGGGCCTCCACCTTGGGCGGATCCGGATCCTCAACACGGGCAAACACCAGATACAGATCCCGCTCCAGCCGCGGACGGTTATCCAGATTTTCAGCCGCACTCTTAAAACGCTCATATTCCTGCAGCCTTTTAATCAGGGCTGCCCTTGGATCCTCGTCGTCTTCATCGCCGAGATCGGGCCGGGGCAGCAGCATGCGTGACTTGATTTCCGCCAGCATGGTCGCCATGACCAGGTAATCCGCTGCAAGGTCAAGCTGCATACGCTGCATCAGATCGATGTAGTGCATGTACTGGCGGGTAATATCGGCTACCGGCAAATCAAGAATATCGATATTCTGCTTGCGAATCAGATACAGCAACAGATCCAAAGGCCCCTCGAAACTCTCGAGCACCACCTCGAGCGCCTCGGGGGGGATATATAGGTCTTCAGGCCATTGCTCGAGCGCTTTGCCGCCGACAACCGCGCGGGTACTGCCCTGCGGATCGCCGTTTTCCGGCAGTTGCAGGCCGTCATCGCTCATGTGTAAAGCGTCCCCACGGCCGCCCGGACTTCCTCGAGCGTTTCTTCAGCGGCCTCTCGGGCACGCGCGCATCCTGTTTCAATGATCTCCCGGATCCGGGCAGGATTCTGTTCGAAAGGTTCTGCACGCTGATGCAGCAGTGCCTGCTCTTCCAGCAGGGAATCCAGCAAGGGTTTTTTGCAGTCGACGCAGCCGATATCCGCGCTTCGGCACCCTGCGGCAAGTTCATCCCTTTTCGCCGCCGGCGTATAGATCTTATGCAGATCCCACACCGGACATTTATCCGGGTCGCCGGGATCGTTGCGGCGCTGGCGGGCGGGATCGGTCGGCATCGACATCAGCCGGGTGCTCAAGCGCTCGGGTTCGTCGCGCATCTGGATTGTGTTGTTGTAAGACTTGGACATTTTCTGCCCATCGAGCCCCGGCATCTTCGCGGCCGGAGTCAGCAGCGCCTCCGGTTCCGAAAGGATCTCGCGGCCGCCGCCATCGAGAAACCCGCTCAAGCGCTCGCGGTCTTCTGCAGAGATATTGGCCGATCCCGCGATGGTGGCCAGCGCGCTCTCCCGCGCCGCTGCGTTGCCATCCTGCAGCCATTCATTGCGGGCCTTTGAATACGCCTTGGCCGACTTCTTTCCGAGCCGCGAAAGCGCTTCCTGCGCCTTTTCTTCAAAAGCGCTGTCGCGTCCAAACACATGATTGAATCTGCGGCCAATCTCGCGGGTCAGTTCCACATGCGGGACCTGATCCTCGCCGACGGGGACGCCGGTTGCGCGGTACATCAGGATATCCGCGCTCTGCAGCAGCGGGTATCCCAAAAACCCGTAGGTGGCGAGATCACGGTCTTTCAACTGCTGCTGCTGGTCCTTGAAACTCGGCACCCGCAGCAACCAGCCCAGGGGGGTGATCATGGAGAGCAGCAGATGCAGTTCCGCGTGCTGCGGCACCCGCGACTGTATGAACAGGGTTGCCTGCTCCGGGTCGATGCCAGCGGCAAGCCAGTCGACCAGCATGTCCCAGACGTGGGCATCCATCTCTCCAGGCTCCTCGTAGTGGGTCGTGAGGGCATGCCAGTCGGCAACGAAATAAAAGCACTTGGCCTCTTCCTGCAGCCGGACCCAGTTCTTGAGCACCCCATGGTAATGGCCAAGGTGAAGCCGGCCGGTAGGCCGCATGCCGGAAAGGATTCGCCGGGGCTCAGTGTCAAACGACATGGAAGGGATCAGACAGCGCTGACGGCATATGGCGAGGGTCCTGGCTTGTGCTGCCAATGAGGCGGTGCAGGCACAATTTTACCTGATCATCCACCCGCCCTGAACGTCAATCGGGACTAAAGGCTAGATTTCGAGCGGGCCTGCCGGCGCCACGCGCTGGTCCCGGCATTGTTCCAGAAGGCGGGCAATCCGGTCGCCGCCCGGCAAGGTCATATCTCCCTCTATCTCGAAAAGCGGCTCAAGTACAAAGCGCCGAAGGTGCATCTTCGGATGCGGCACGGTCAGGTCTGCCGTCGCCATTGACACCTCTCCATAGAGCAGGAGGTCGAGATCAACCAACCTCGGCCCGAACTGCGCACCCGGGCGGACCCTTCCGAGGGCGGCCTCGATCTCCAGCAACTTGCGCAGCAGTTGCTCCGGATCAAGAGATGTCACCAGACGCGCAACCGCGTTCAGAAAATCCGGTTGATCCGTGATCCCCACGGGCGCCGTGCGGTACAGCGAGGAAACGGCATCCAGACTAACGCCCTCCTCCCCGTTCAGGCGAAAAAGCGCGCCGCGAATAGCGGCCTTGGGGTCTTCCAGATTGCCGCCCAGACCGATCCAGGCATGGGCTGCTGCCGACGGTAGTTTCATCGCGCGTTGCCCGCGGGAGGGCGCGACCGGCGCGGGCGCCGCCGGCCTTTTCTGGGCGCCCGGCCCCCGCCCAGCCCCTGGATCATGGCCTGCCGGTCAGGTCCATCGCATTCCTGAATCTCGGTCCACCATCCGGCGAGTTCCGAGGGGACTTCCCCGGCCCGAGAGCGCAGGAGCAGAAAATCATAGGCAGCACGAAAGCGCCTGTTCTCCAGCAGCCGCTGTACCATCCGTGGCCGGCGCGCCTCAAGACGGCTTTGCAGTTCCCAGATTTCAACAACCGCAGTGCTCACGCGCCTTGGAATCATGACCCGTTGATTTTCTCGGCCGAGAACCTCGAAGGCTGAGCGCTGCAGCAACTGCTGGGTATTTTTCCGCCTTCCTTCATGGCGATCGCACTGACGTCGCACCGCCCTCCAGAAAATACAGGCAAAAAGAAACGCCGCGATGACCGGCTTACCCTTTTCTATCCGCCGGTCAGTGTTCTGAAATCCCTGCAACACCAGGCCGCGCTGGGGCTCAAGGTCGGCTTCTCCATAAGACCGTTCTGCTTCAGGAAAAAGTTCAGCGAAAAGACCAAATTCACGCAACAGCCCGAAGCTCGCAACGGCATAACCGCTATGGAAGAGTTTGAGCACCTCGTCGAACAGCCGTGCCGGCGGGACATGGCGCAGAAGATAAGCCTGTTCGCGGAAGATCTCGTCAATCCCCGGCTCCAGATCAAGATCAAGTTTCGCCTTGAAGCGGACCGCGCGAAGCATCCTGACCGGATCCTCGTTTATCCGCTTGGCCGGATCACCGATAAAACGAAGCCGGCCCGACTTGATATCTGAAAACCCGTCGACATAGTCGAGCAACGAATTGCTGCCGATGTCGTAGTACAGCGCATTGGCGGTAAAGTCCCGGCGAAACACATCCTGCTCGCGGGTCCCGAACACGTTATCTCGAAGAATACGGCCAAGATGACTGTGCGTGCTTTCCTCGGCCTCTGATTCGCTGTCGATTCCCGCCCGGTAAGTGGAGACCTCGATCACCTCCCGGCCCATCCGCACATGCACGATCCGAAAACGCCGCCCGATCATTCGCGATCGTGGAAACACCCGCCGCACGTCTTCGGGGGATGCATCGGTTACCACGTCGAAATCCTTGGGCCGCTCGCCGAGAAGCAGGTCACGCACGCACCCACCCACCAACTCTGCCGAAAACCCGGCCTGGTTTAGTGAGTCAGCCACCTTGCGGGCGCCCTTGCTGACGCTGGACGGCCGAAGCCCATGCTCCTCCGGCGTGATAACGCGCGGCGGTACAGGCTGATCCCGATCAGAGCGACCTGCCGGGATAAAGGATTTCAGAAATTTCTTGATCAGGAGATTCGGCTGTCCGCTACAGACTCGCCACGACCAGGTGGCAACGGATGCGAGACGATGGGAAACATACCGGCGCTATGTTAGCATTTCGCGCCTGCCGTTCGCTCCCTTCGTCTAGCGGTCAGGACGCTGGCCTCTCACGCCGGAAACAGGGGTTCGATTCCCCTAGGGAGCGCCACCTTCTCAATGACTTACGCCCGGGGACACTCGAGCGTTCTCCAAAATACAAGGATGCTAATGCGCTATACGCATTTAAGAGCAGAGGATTTGGTGGGGAGACTGGGGTAGTTGCGGAACATGGCCCAGCAATGAGGGAATCTAAGCGTCAGTCGTAATTTATGGCACCAGGCGTGGGCGAGACGACTAGTGCGGATAACGAGACTTATGTCCAACACGCAATGGCAGGCGCGTTGGCTATGCTGATGGCATCATAAGCAGCGCTCGTTGAAAGCAAACTTCTATTCCTCCGGAACAGGACGAATATCGTACTCTGGTAGTCATGATAGGGTGGCAGGTTCAGGCGAAAATAGGGATGCTTCCCACCATCTGGATTCGGGCAAGTGTATCGGCATCGATATTTTATTAGCATCCTATTTCGACTTAATTTTACTGAGCACCCATCACCCATGAAAGTTTATCTCGTTCAACCTGGCGCCAGTAGCCCGGAAGATGAAGATCCACAAAAAGGTCAGACCAGCCAGGCGGTGGTTGATGTTGAAAAATGGCGAGATTTGTCGGGCAAATGAATCAACAATATGAAACTGTTTTTCATAGCGAAAAAAATCGGAAATTGTTATGACAAACTGTGAGTCCATGGATGGACGCAGTTAGAATATTGCCGAGCCTGCATCGGACTTAAATCAGGAGCTATTATGAACGAAACTAATCCACA
>DCXP01000011.1:3100-18799 GCA_002327725.1 Proteobacteria bacterium UBA2133 | reverse complement strand
TCCATGCTCAAACGGGCGCTCGACAAAAGCCGTCTTGAAACCGCATTGCGCCGCCGCCTTCAGATCATCATTGTGCGCAGCCACCAGCATGCACTCACCGGGAACTAATCCAAGCGCCTGCGCTGACCCAAGATAAGCCTGCGGCTGGGGTTTATAGGCCCGCGCAACTTCGGCCCCGAGGATGACATCCCAGGGCAACTGTGCACGCTTGGCCATATTCACCATCAGCGCAATGTTGCCGTTCGACAGGGTTCCCACTACGTAGCCCTTTTTCAACCGCCGAAGTCCGGCAACGGTATCAGGCCAGGGATCAAGACGATGCCACGCGAGGTTCAGGTCCACTTTTTCCGGCTCGCTCAGACAGTCGACAGAAAATTCTTCCAGCACCTGATCAAGATTCTGACGGTGCAGGTCATCCAGAGGAATGAAATCGATCTCGCCCGAACGTACCCGCGACATGGCCGGCTGGTACAGCGCCCGCCACCGGTCTGCAAAGGCAATGCTGTCGACTGACACACTGTGATGGATGAGCGCTGCCTGCACTTCTCTTGCGATCGAAGAACGCCAATCGACCACCGTGCCAAAGACGTCGAACAGAACGGCGCGAAGTGAAGCTGGGCTGGAGGTCGGTTTGGTCATTGTCTCTGATATCCGCCTGGTGTACCGTAGCAGAACCCCTTTTTGGTAATCGCCTGCCGGTTGCCGGGTTTACTGGAGGCTTCAGGCTGGGGTCAGACTAGTCAATCGCGAACGTCATGTCCACAGACAAGCCAACCGGGGCCGACACCTACAATGCGACCATAGAGAGAATCGAATCCGTCGCCGACGGGCTTTCGATTTTTTTTATCCGGCCGGATGCGCCCATTCCGGGACGGCAGCCCGGACACTATGTCAGCATTGCCCTGGTTGGACCGGATGGCAACAAACTGATCCGCCGCCCGTACTCTCTTTCCCGGTCATTAGGCCCGGCAATCGATCCGGATCTGCTGGAACTGCTGATCATCCGGGTACCCGAGGGAGATCTGACGCCAATCCTGTTTGAGCAGGGTGAAGGCGGCCGGCTCTTTGTCAGGCCGAAAATGCTGGGCACGTATCTGCTGCCTGATCTGGATCCTGAAATGACCATGATCCTGGCGTCGACCGGAACCGGTGTTGCACCCCATATGACGATGCTTGAAGCCTGTGTGAATACCTGCAAGCAGGTCCTGATGATGGAGTGCGTACGCTACGGCGCCGAACTTGCGTACGCCGAGCAGATCCGTGAGTTCCGGAAAACGCATCCGAATCTTGTCTACATTTCGCTGGTGACCCGCGAAGGCGGTCCCAAACGCTACATCCAGGACTACTTTCGCGACGGAATCCTCGAAAAGGAGTACGGCGTCACGATTAGGCCCGAGAACACCCACGTCTTTGCCTGTGGCAACCCGGCCATGATCGGCATTCCCAAAAAGGCTCGCAAAACCGGGCACTTGAGTTACGAAACCCCCGGAGGTCTCGTCGAGATTCTGACCGCCCGGTACGGCCTCAGCATTCACAAAGCCCGTCAGCCCGGGCAGATTCATTTCGAAAAATACTGGTAGGTGCGGATTGAGCCTCTAGGAGGCGCCGCTTGACCTTGCGCGCTTCCGTTAAAATAACCATAATCCTAGTGATATCGTTTTATTGGAGATTCCTCAGTGCTGAATCTGGACCAGGCAGCAGAGCGGTTTGCGGCGGTGGGTTCTGAGCCGCGGCTTGCGGTGGTAAAAGCGCTGGTGCGAGCCGGGCACGAGGGCCTCACGGTTGGGGAAATTCAGGAACGCCTGGACATCCCGGCCTCGACCCTGGCGCATCACCTGCGTTTACTTCAGGCAGCCGGCCTGGTGGAGCAACAGCGCCAGGGGCGCACCGTGGTCAACCGTGTCGTGTTTGAAGAGATTGAAGCGCTATCGGCATACCTTCTGCGGGAGTGCTGTGTGGAAGCGGTACCTAAGCGTCGTGCATCTGTCACGCGTATCGGGAGCAAAAATGACTGAACTCGTTTTGCGCGGCATTAGCACGCTTGCCGATGCCAGGAAATGGCTGTACACCCCATGGACCCTGGTACTGCTCATTCCGTTGTTCGTCCTCGTCATGGATCCGGACCAGGTGTCCGAGATCATCTCTATTGCCCTTAAAGCGCTTTACGGCACGGCGCCCATTATTGCTATCGCGGTCTTTCTGATTGCACTGCTTAAGGCAACCGGCGCCGAGAACCTGGTCGCCCGGGCCTTTGTCGGGAGACAGGCCCACATGATCATACTGGCAGCACTGGTTGGCGGCTTGGCACCCTTTTGCTCGTGCGAAGTCATCCCTTTCATTGCGGGCCTGCTGGCCGTTGGTGTGCCGCTCGCACCGGTGATGGCGTTCTGGCTGTCCTCTCCACTCATTGATCCGCCGGCATTGCTGATCACCGCCAGCGCACTCGGCTGGGATTACGCAATTGCCAAAACGATGGCTGCTGTGGGGGTGGGCCTTGCAGGCGGGTTCGTGACCGCTGCGCTCAGTGGGCAGCGTCTCTTTCAGGATGTGCTGCGCAGCCGAAAAGGAGGAGGCTGTTCGAGTTGCTGCGGCCAACCCTTTTCCGGCGATGTCCACTGGACCTTCTGGGATGAGGCCGACCGGCGCAAAACCTTTCGTACCGAGGCGACAGCCAACGGGCTGTTCCTGCTCAAATGGCTGAGTCTTGCCTACCTTCTTGAAGCGCTGCTGGTCAACTATGTCCCGGCACAACTTATCGGCAGCATTGTCGGCGGCGACGGCCTCGGCGCAATCGTTATCGGTGCGGTTGCCGGGGCACCGGCTTATCTCAACGGCTACGCGGCCCCTGCCCTGGTAGCGGGCCTGATCGAGCAGGGAATGAGTTCCGGTGCCGCTATGGCATTCCTCGTCGCAGGAGCAATCAGTTCAATCCCGGCCATGGCGGCCGTCTGGTCACTGGTGCGCTGGCCCGTGTTTATGACCTACCTTGCCCTGGGTGTCAGCGGCGCTGTTACCGCCGGTGTCCTGTTCCAGCTCTTTGTCTAAGGACCGATACCGGCCATGACCGCTGGACGCCGGCCGTTGTTGCGGACCAGCAGCACTAACTGTAGATGTACTGCTGCAACTGGTCTATGGTGAACTGCTGTTCGTCAATGATGTCCTTCACCAGGTCGCCAATCGAGACAATCCCGGTCAACTGACCCTGTCCATCCAATACCGGGAGGTGACGAATACGGCGCTCGGTCATGATGCCCAGAGCCTTATCAACTGCCAGCGCGGCATCGACGCTGATCACGGGACTCGCCATGATGTCCCGCACCAGAACGTCTCGCGATGAAAGACCCTTGAGAATGACCTTACGGGCATAGTCGCGTTCGCTGAAAAGGCCCACAGGCTGCCCGGCGTCAAGCACCAGCAAAGCGCCCACCTCATGTTCTGCGAGCAGTGCGAGGCTGTCGTAGACAGTCGCATCAGGAGGGGCTGTGAGCACCGCATGCCCCTTGACCTCAAGAATCTGATCCAGTGTTCTCATGACCGTGATCCAAAACCAGACCCAACGGGTCAAGAGTATTACAGAGCCGGGAAAGACGGGCAAATTGGCCGATTTCAGCCTTAGTTAGACAGTAAAGCCCGCAGGAAGATGTAGGCCCCGACAACGGCGAGCGAACAAAAGAAGACCCGTTTGAACTGTTGTGCCGATAGATGCGCCTGGACCCGCTGGCCCAGTACCATACCGATGAGGCCCGCGACAACGCCAATCAGTGCGAGGTGCGTTACTCCCTCAGGAAAAGCATCCTGCCAGCCAAAGGCCGCGGCGAGGGCCACGTTGGCCAGCAGAAGATAAATCCCCATCGCCTGAAAGAGCATCCGCCGGTCAAGATTGAGCGCCTGAACATATGCCGCCAGCGGAAACACAAGAACGCCGGTGAGGCCCGTTATCACCCCCGTTATCACTCCCGTTACCGGCGACAGCCAGGTCTCACGCCGGCCCGGCTCAGGCAGTTGCCAGGCGGCAAGGCCGCCGATGCTGTATGCCAGGATCACACAACCGAGCAAGGCGGTGGGCCACTGGGCGTCAACCTGAACCAGAACACTGGCCGCCATGACCGTTGAGACCGCGCCCGGCAGATACAGCGGCCACAGCCTTTTCCAAAGCGCGATCAATCCGCCACCACTCACCGCCTGCCAGAAATTGGTCACCACCGCCGGTAACAGCATGACCGCAATGGCATCAACCAGTCCGTGAAGTGGGGTCAGCAGGGTGATCGACACCAGGGGAAGGCCAAAGCCGACGATACCCTTGACGGTACCGGCTAACAGAAAGATCACACCGGTAATAAGATAAAACTCAGTTGCTTCCATCACGGTGTCTTAGCGCATCGCGAAGGCGTTATCTCTGCAGCGTAGTCCGAGTCTCATCTATTTTCGGGGCTTTGGTTTGCACTCGGTACGGTTGAAACGGTTCAAAAAAACAAAACCCGATCTATTTTAGGTTGTTATTGCATCAGACATCTTAATGCCTGTCTATGCTTATCCGAATTCTTGACGTCATGACTCCGCTGATTTGCCTCCGATGATATTTAACAACTGCGGCAATCTCGGCCTGCCGCTTGCCCTGCTGGCTTTTGGCGATGCCGGTCTGGCACCCGCTATCGTCCTGATCGCGGCACTCGCGATCCAGCCCTTGCTGCAGTTGCCCGACAAGCAGTTCCGACAGTTGCTGCTCTATTGCGCATTACCCGCAGCCGTACTGGTTTATCTGGTCACCGGGCAGTATCAGCAGGAGCCCCAGAAGGTCACCGTGCTTGTGGGCTTTGGCAACAGTGCAGCCATCATCATCGTGCCCACAATGCTGCCCTTTATTCTGCCTGCCCTGTAGTCCAGCCGATCCCAAAGGCGTGTCGCGAAGAGGCTGGCGGGATTCTGATCCCCCGATTAGACTCGCCGGCGTGTCCAAGCAGACTTGACGCTTCGCTCACGCCAAGAAAACCCCGCACAGATTCCACGGCCCTCATCGACTCATGCAGGATTCTCAAGTCTCCGATAAAAGGAGTACCGCCTACCGGTTCAGCGGCAAACTCTGGGACTTTGTCGTCCTGATGCTGTTGGGGGTCTTCTGGGGCCTTTCGTTTTCGCTGGCGCGCATGTCCACCGAAACGGGTCTTCATCCCCTCGCGATCAATTACTGGACCTGCCTCATCAGCACGCTGATGCTGCTCGTATACTGCATCATCAGCAGACAGCGGCTGCCGCTTCAGAAAAATTTTCTTTTTCTCTATATCGTGTGCGGCATCCTCGGCTCGGTGATTCCGGGCACTTTGTACTTTTACGCCGCATCTCACGTCAGCGCAGGGGTTCTGTCGATCACCATTGCCACCGTACCGCTCGCAACCTTTGTCGGCGCCGCACTTTTCAGGATTGAAAAGGCATCGCTAGTGCGGGTTACTGGTGTCTTCTTCGGCATTCTCTCGATCACCCTGCTGGTCCTGCCGGATACCAGCATGCCCGACCCCTTGGCTGCACTCTGGGTACTGGTAATGGTCGTCGCCGCGGGGTGCTACGCGATTGAGAACCTGGTAATCGCGGTGCGTATGCCGCCGAAGGTCAATGTCTTTGTGGTTGTGACCGGAATGCTGGTGGCGGCCACCATTATGCTGACGCCGATCGTCTGGATAACCGGAACCTTCAGTTGGCTGGCGTGGCCGCTCGACAGATCAGGCTGGGCCATTTTCTGTATGGCAATCATTACTGCAACGGCCTATGGGGGCTTTTATTACCTGGTCGTGCGTGCCGGACCGGTATTTGCCAGTCAATGCGCCTATGTCGTGACACTGGCCGGGGTGCTATGGGGTATGGTGATTTATGGTGAGGCCCACTCTGCCTGGGTCTGGGTATCACTGGTGGTCATGATCATCGCACTTTCCCTGGTCCGGCCGCGGGAAACTGCCGATACCTCCTAAGCGAATCCGCCGCGAAACAGCACCAGAGCCCACAGTCCCAGAACCACCACCCCAAAATAAAGAACCACCCCGACCGTAACGGCCCGGGCCCGACGCCATCGCCGACGTGCCTCGACCTTGCGCAGCCGGAAACCCTCCATGGGGGCAACCAGGGGAATAAAGCCGTCGGCAGCGGGTGCTGATTCATCCGCCGCAGAGCCGATCCGGATATACACGCCATCGGAAAGCTGGTAGCAGGCATCAAACTCGGCCAGCACCAGGCGCAGCAAAGACTCCGAGAGTCCGGGCACGGCCGCCTTCAGCCGGTGCGCCATCTGTTTACGATAAACCGACCAGTTGGGATGGACACTGTCGTAGAGGCGGTCCGGCGCCTCTTCCAGCGCATGCTCCATCCAATGTACAGCGGCTTTAACGTGGGCTTCGTTGCGGTCGTTGCGCCGGCCGAAATAGACCGCAACCGCGATCACGCCCACGCCGATCCACACGGCATACTCAATCAGGGCAGCACCGATGGCGACCAGGGTCTGGGTCATCTATGAATGGATCCGAAGCAATCCCGAACTGACGGCCGGCATCAAACACGAACCGGCAGCATGTGATCGAATCCCGCTTTCAGTCCCTGAATTCCGGCTCCTCGCGGTCGAGAATGGCGAGAATCTCACTGAGATGCCGGCCGCCCTGAGACGGATAGGCATCGAGCTGACGGGCAGTCTTCTCCGCCACCTCATGTGACAGCAGCCGAAGGGGCTGGCCGGTCTGCAGGGCCTGGATGTAGTTACGTGCGGCTCGTTCGAAATAAAAAATCCGGTTGAAGGTATCGGCGACCGTATCACCGATCACCATCACCCCATGGTTGCCCATGATCATGGTCTTGTGATCGGGATTTGACAGCAATTGAGCGCAGCGCTCTCCTTCATCGGTCAGAGCCAGGCCGCCGTAATCGTCATCGATCACGTAACGGTTATAGAAGATCGCAGTATTCTGGTCGATCGGCGGAAGCCGGCTGTCAGCCAGGCTCGCGAGTACCGTGGCATACTCGGAGTGTGTGTGCATGACACAGCGGGCATGCGGGCAGTGACGATGAATTGAACCATGAAGCCCCCACGCCGTTGGGTCCGGTGCGCCGGGCTTATCCATGGTGGTTGCGTCATTGGCGTCAATCAGCAGCAGGTCGCTCGCGCGGATGCGGGAGAAATGCATCTGGTTCGGGTTCATCAGGAACTGGGTGCCGTCTTCATTCACCGCGAGCGAGAAATGATTAGCTACGGCCTCATGCAGATCCATCCGCGCAGTCCAACGAAAGGCCGCGGCCAGTTCGATCCGCTCCTGCGTAAAAGTCTGCTCCTGTTTGATCGATTGCACCTGACTTGCCATCGCTTCGCTCCGCTTAAGGTTTGTCCAAAGAGACCGTGGCTAGGACTCGGGGCGCTGCCAGCCCTGGCCGCTACCGCATCGACGGCAACGCTGGTTCATGAAGACCTCCTCCCAGTCAGCGTCAGTCGCCATATAGTCCAGAATAACCCGCAAGGCCTTGGAGCTGCTGCGAAAGCCATAGGTTTCCTTCGCGTATCCCAGCATCTCTACCATATCCTGATGCAGTTCTACCTCAAGGGTGGTTTTCTTCCCCATCGCCATCTCTCGCTCTCCCCGAATTGCCCCTGAAAACCCTCATGGTAGCACCCATCCGGTGGGAAGTTCATCCCTTGTTACCGATGAACGGATGGCAGGTTTGATCATCTTTCGCTGTTGGGTCATCATTGCCTCCCCCTTGCCGTGATTGATGGAGATTCAATTGGAACTTTCCCACGTGGACTATCAGTGCGACGGACCGGTCGCCGTTATCTGTCTCAACCAACCCGAATCCGGAAACACCCTCTCCAGGCAGATGGCCCTGGATCTTTTTGCTGCGGCAGATCATGTACAAAACAACGACGAGATCCGCGCGGTGGTATTCAGCGCTCACGGGCCGATGTTCAGTTTCGGCGGCGATCTCAAGGAATTCAAAGCGTTCGGTAACAACCCCGAACAACTGCTCAGCATCGCCGACCAGTGGCACAAAGCGCAGCAGATTCTGCTGACCATGCCCAAGCCGGTCGTGGTCGGGGTCAATGGGATAGCAGCCGGTGGTGGTGTTCCCATGACCCTGGTCGGTGATATCGTGCTGGTTGATGAGAAAGCCCGTTACCGTCTGGCGTATACGGCCGCGGGTCTCAGCCCGGATGGGGGTTCCACCTGGCTCCTGCCTCGCCTGATAGGGCTGCGCCGCACGCAGGAGCTCATTTTTGAAAACCGAGAACTGTCGGCCGCCGAAGCCGTCGACTGGGGCCTTGCCACCCGGACCGTTCCCGAGGGCACAGCACTGGAATCCGCTATCGTCCTCGCGCAGACTTTTGCCAAGGGTCCAACCCAGGCATTTGCTTCCGCCCGGCGTATGCTGCATGCGAGTTTCGGCAACGACTTCATGACGCAGACTGATATTGAGACCCGGGAGATCGGCGCCAACATGACGGGCACCGATGGCCAGGAGGGACTGGACGCCTTTATCAATAAACGCCCTCCGGCGTTCACCGGCCGACGCTGAACGGTCCCGGGCAGTGAGCACGTGCTGGGATTTTTCTGGTCACAACGTTCTTGTGATCGGCGGAACCAGCGGGATTAATCTCGGGATCGCGCAGGGCTTTGCGCAAGCCGGGGCGAAGCTTGGCGTTGTCAGCCGCTCCCAGGAAAAGGTCGACGCCGCAGTCAATGCGCTTTCCAGCCATACCGAGGCGATCGGTTTCAGCGCTGATGTGCGTGATTACGAGGCCATCTCTGCATGCAACCGGGATTTCAGCGAACGCTTGGGGCCGATTGATGTGCTGGTATCAGGCGCTGCCGGCAACTTTCCCGCTCCGGCCGCCGGCATGTCTGTAAACGGCTTCAAAGCCGTGATGGATATTGACCTGCTGGGAACCTTTCATGTCCTGCAAAGCGCCTATCCTTTTCTGAAAAAGCCCGGTAGCGCGGTGATCAATATCTCGGCACCACAGGCATTTCAGCCGATGGAAATGCAGGCCCACGTCTGCGCCGCCAAGGCCGGTGTTGATATGCTGACCCGGGTACTGGCGATGGAATGGGGGTGCGACGGAATCCGGGTCAACTCCATCGTTCCCGGCCCGATCGCGGGCACCGAGGGAATGGCCCGCCTCGCCCCGACCCAAAAAATCCAGAGCGCTGTCACCGCATCGGTGCCGCTCGGCCGACCGGGCAGCAAGGAAGATATCGCGGCAGCCGCAATGTTTCTGGCCTCACCTTTCGCTTCGTATATCACGGGAGCCATCCTGCCGGTCGATGGAGGCTGGTCACTTGGCGGCGTGGCTTCCCTGGGTGATGCGCTGAAGTCTGCGGTGTCGCCGTGAGCAAGCCTGCATCATCGCCTGATCAGGGCTCGGCAACACTCGATCCCCGCCTTGCCCGTAACTACCGTGAGAAAGATAGTGACGAGTGGCGCCGCCTATACCGGGACTGGGCCGATACTTACGATAGCGAACTTCTGGATGAGTTCGGATACCAGGCCCCCAATGCTGCGGTCGAGACCCTGCAGGAATATCTGCCCTCGCTGGACAGTGTCATTCTCGACATGGGCTGCGGCACCGGCCTCGTCGGTCAACGGCTGCATGACCTTGGCTACCGCCATATCGACGGTCTCGACCTCTCACCGGAAATGCTGGAAAAAGCAAGAGCCCGCGGCATCTACCGGACTTTGGATGAAGCGGATCTGACCGCTACCCTTGCGCTTGAACCGGTCTACGATGCCGTGATCTGCGTAGGCGTTTTTTCACATCAGCGACGCCAGCCCTTTGACCTTGTCAAACTCTTTATGGGCTTGAGCACCGATGGCGTACTGATCGCCACCGTCAACGGCAGGGGCTGGCGCGAGATCGGCTGGGAAGCCCTGCTGGAACAAAGCGCCCGGGAACACGGATTTCATATCGAGGGGGTTTCGGATATCCCCTACCTCACCCGCCAGGACATCCCGGGAAAACTGCTGGTCATTCGGCCGGAACGTCCTTAACCCCCGTATCCCGAATTGATGCTCTGAAAACCCGGCGTGTGCACGGGGCCCAGAACGCACTGATGTCAGCGTGATACCCAAGCGGGCTCAACTGCCGTATGATCCGGCGGCTGTAATCCTGCCTTTGCATCCCTGAACGATCTGACCATGTCCCCCGCTAGCCGTCGCGTCGGTATACCGCTGGTCCTGCTCGCTGGAATCTTCTGGAGCACCTCGGGCATTCTCTACCGGCTGATTCAGGAAGCGACCCCCTGGCAGGTACTGCTTTACCGCTCCCTCGCCCTGCTGGCGGCGCTCAGCCTGTGGCTTGGCTGGCGTTACCGGGGCCAGGTGCGCGAGACACTCGCCCGGGCCGGTATCCTGGCGCTGGTCGGTGGTTTGTGCCTTGGCACCGCGTTTGCGGGCTACATTCTCGCTCTTGAATACACCACGGTCGCCAACGCGATGTTCCTGCTGGCAAGCGCCCCGTTCTTTGCGGCGCTGGCCGGCTGGATCATTCTCGGCGAGCGGATCGCCGGCTACATGTGGGCTGCCATGACCGTGGCCGCTGTGGGCATCGGCATCATGGCGGGAGAAGAACTGTCCCTTGGAAAAGGTCTTGGCGAAGGGTTCGGCCTGGTGGCGGCGCTGGGCTTTGCGGGACTTACCATATCACTTCGGATGCGGACCGGGACCGACAAACTCATTACGATATTTTTTGCGACCCTGGTCGCGTCGATCTACGGACTTGGGGGACTCGCCTTCTCAGGCTGGCAGTTTGTCATCCCGTGGGTGGATCTGGTCAATTGCCTCGGCATGGGATGGTTTCAGATCGGGCTCGGTTTTGTGCTCTTTACCGCAGGTGCAAAGCATCTGCAGGCGGTGGAACTCACCCTGCTGTCGATGACCGAGGTGATTGCCGGGCCCATCATAGTGTGGATTGGCATCGGGGAGATTCCCTCGGGATCGTCAGTCACCGGAGGTGCATTGATTCTTGCCGCGATTACGCTGATGGCACTGATGGGTGCAAAAGCATCCGGTCGCCCGCCGCCGTTTGAAACGCCGATCTCCTAGGCACAATCCTCGCGCCTTAATTTGCGGCACAAAAAAAACGCGGCTGCCGTGCGGATCGCACCAGCCAGCCGCGCTCTGAGCGGGGTTTTCAGTCGGTCACATCAATGATGTTGGGCATTTCCTTTACCTCGTTGTGAAACATCTCGCCCATCTCACCGAGCGTTTCGATAATCGCCTCGGCGCTGTTGGCCTTCCACCAGCAGTACATCACCATGTTGTCCTCGCCCGCGTTCCAGTTCATCTGAAACGAGGCGTTCTCATTTTTCATCTGCGCCCGGATATCGTCCAGCGTCATATCCTGACCCATCGCGAAGTATTGCTGACGGATCTCCTCGGATTTAAAGGTATGGGTAACCATATAGTCTTTCATTAACTCTCCTTAGGTGATTTCCAATGTTTGACGTAAGGAGAATGTAGCAAATGATTTCTTCAGTTTCATCACCAACACAAGCCAGGCAGATGAATCCTTAAAACACACTGTTTCTCGGAAACCGCCCAGCTACGCATCTTGTCGAAGGCTTTGATATCCGGATCCATCGGCGTCGAGGGCAACCTGCGGCTGGTGTACACATTGGCCTGCGGCTGAAACCAGTCGGCTGACTCAATCAGACCCACCCGGACGCCAAGCCGCGACGGCGCCTTGCTGTTACTGTGATAGATGTGTGACCCGCAACGGGGACAAAAGTGGCGGGTCATGGTGTTGCCGGCGTCGCTGAGATTCTCGTAGACGTGCGTTTTGCCCGAGATTTCCAGATCCGCCTCGTCGACGAACGCAAAAGAAGCATAGACACTACCGCCTGAACGCCGGCAGTCGTCACAGTGGCAGTTAGCCTGAAACATCGGTTCGCCCGTACATTCAAAAGTCACTGCACCACACAGGCACTGCCCACGGAAGCCTTGAGTCATAACCCTATCCCTGCTGCTGAAAAGTGAATTCAACTGCCGAGGTTCGCTGATTGCCGGTGCTTTTTCAAGGGTGCGTCTCCCCGAGACGGCCAAGAAAGAAAGCGTATTAAAGGCAGGGATTCTGCGGGTCAGGTGCTCACTGACAAAAACAGGATTCAGGTATGATGGATTTAAACCACAGACCACAACCGAGCTTCATGACAGACTTTATCCGGGTAGACGCCCACGTTCATCTTTATCGCTCAACGGAAGAAGGGTACGCTGAGAAAACGGGATACGAGGTCTGGGAATACGGTAAGCAGGCTGAGGTACACCAGACCGACTGCGTGGGGACTCTCGACGAGCTGCTGGTGCAGATGGATGCCACTGGCATATCCAAAGCGGTGATCGTCAATCTGTTCTCCGCCAAGGTCAACCGGCAACTGGCAATCGATGCGCTTCCGTCCGGATTGACGGAAACCGAAACGCGCAGACAACTCGGAGACATTGATGCCCGAATCATCGGCGAGCTGATTGCCTTTAACCGGTGGAACTGTGAAATCGCCCAACAACACCCGGGGCTCGTGCCCTTCATCGCGGCCGATGTGAATGCGTTTGAAGGTGCAGTATGCGCGCGGCACGTGCGCGACATGGTGGAGGATCACGGCGCAGCCGGCGTCAAACTGCATGGCGCCTTTCAGGGTTTTGATATGTCCGATGAGCGCCTGTGGCCGGTCTACGAAGCCTGTCAGGAATTGGCGATTCCGATCATTGCCCACTCCGGCCCCGACCGCGACCGAAAAGGTTTTGCCGAGCCGCGGGCTTTCGCCAACATGCTTCAAGCCTTTCCCCATCTTCGGATGGTGGTTGCCCATCTTGGTGGTGCCGCCTGGAAACAGACACTCGAGATTGCGAAGACCTTTCCCAACGCCTATTTCGACTGCTGTGAAATCATCGAGTGGACACGCAGCACACATGGGCCCACCGATGAACAGCTCGCCCAGATGATTCTGGATATCGGTTCCCACCGGGTGATGATGGGTTCCGACTTCCCCTGGTACGACCTCGATCACTCAATTGATCGCGTGTTCAGTCTGCCGCTGCTCTCACAGGAAGAAAAAGAGCGCATCATCGGCGCCAATGCCGTCGAGATTCTCGGGTTATAGGAGGCGCACCACCCCTTCAACGCTCCAAACCGAAGTGGGCGCTCGGCATATCCCGGACCCGGCGGCGCAGGTAGTCCTCCCGGTTATGCTCCGGCCCAAAGCGCTTCAGGCTGTAGCGGCTCAGATCGAGCCCGGGATCGCCCTCGAGAATCCAGCGTGCCAGCACTCCACCCATGCCTCCGGAACGGGTCACACCGGAGGAGCTCAGCCCGGCAAGGACAAAATAGTTCTTAAGCTCCGGCGCTTCATCGAGATGCGCCTCGGCGTCGGGTGTGAAGGATTCAGGGCCGTTCACCAGGGCCCGGATCCCGCAGTCCGCCAGTGCCGGAATCCGAAGAATTGCCTGCTCCATGTAGGGCATAAACTGATCCCAGTTCTCATTTAACAAGGCAAACTCAAATGGTGCCGGCAGTTCACTCAGCCTCACGGGCAGCGCATCGCGATCAAAACACCCGACCAGCAGACCGCCGACTTCCTCGCGCCCATAGATCAGGCCATCAGGATCCCTGAAGGTCGGCATATCAGGATATACGTCCACGAGGGATTCGGTCAGCGCGTAGAAATGCTCCACCGCATAAAGCGGGATATCCACATTATTTTTTAAACCAATATCGCGCGCCCACATACCCGCACAGTTAACGACGACCTCACACCGGATCTGCCCTTGATCAGTGTCTACACCGGTGACTGCATTTGCCCGACTGACTGCCTGCTTCACATTGACGCCTTCGAGAAACCTTGCCCCGTTCTGCTTTGCTTCCCGGCAGTACGCAGCCGTCAGTGCGGTGGGATCAACACGACCGTCTCCCGGACTCCATAGCGCACCCACCAGGTCGTCCGTATTCATAATCGGGAGCTTGTTCTGCACATCCTCCGGTGAAATCAACTCAACCTGTGCGCCCTGCTCGTGCAGCGTTCGGATAATGATGTCGAACTCCTTAAGACGTTCTTCAGTGCGTGCAAGCATGACCCGGCCGCACGGACGCCATCCAATGGAATGCCGCTGGTCAAGTTCCGCGACAATGCTGGCACTCTCGGCATATATCTCGACGGCCACGGGATCCGTGCTCATCCGGATGATATTTCCCGCCGAGTGCCAGGTCGTACCGCAGCCGATCTGCCCACACTCCAGTACCACCACGTCAGGACACCCGAGGCGGGTCAGATGCCAGGCGACGCTGGCACCGATGACGCCGCCCCCGATAACAACAATCCGGGTTTCAGAGGGTAGATCTGCGCTCACAGGGGTTCCGCCAAATGAGAATAAGAGAAGAAACACTATCACAGCCGGACGGTTCCGAAGAGCGCTTGGGGAGGAACGAATTGATGAACTTGACAGGCTCGAGCGGCTCGACTTCACAGGAACGCTGCTGCTCTACTACCGCAGCGGCCACCGCAGTGAGATGGCGCTAAAGCAATTGACCCGGATGGGACATACCGATTGCTGGGATATCGGCGGCTACACCACCTTTGCGCGCTGCTGATTGACCTGAAAAGCGAAATCTGTGTGGCGATGAACAACATGGACCCTTTTAAAGCATTTCTGCTGCTGGTCGGCAAAGTTCCCGGTGCACCCGCTCAAATCTTATTACAATGCCGGGATCAGATCCTGAATCGAGCCTGCGCAAAGCAGATCTGAAGGGAAAACGTCATGAACACATCTGATCGCAAACCCATCGTCTCCTGGGCCTTGTATGACTGGGCCAACTCGGCGTTCGCGACCACCGTGATGGCGGGATTTTTCCCGATCTTCTTTAAACAGTACTGGAGTCAGGATGTCGCGCTGACCCACAGCACCTTCTATCTTGGGGTCGGTAACTCAGTGGCCAGCCTGATCATTGTCATTCTGGCACCCATTCTTGGCGCCATGGCCGACACCGGCGGGCTGCGAAAGCGCATGCTCGCGACCTTTGCGAGCCTTGGCGTACTCGCGACGGGAGCGCTTTATCTGGTGCAGGCCGGGATGTGGCCATTTGCCATTCTGCTTTACGCAATCGCGGTCGTTGGCTTCTCGGGTGCCAACACTTTCTATGATTCCCTGCTGATCATTGTTGCACCGAAAAAGGCACGCCACCGTATTTCCGCACTGGGCTTTGCCCTGGGATACCTCGGTGGCGGCCTGCTGTTTCTCGTGAACGTGCTGATGACCCTTAAACCTCAACTGTTTGGCCTGGCCGATGCGGTTGAAGGTGTGCGCTGGTCTTTTATTTCCGTCGCGGTGTGGTGGACGGTATTCTCAATACCACTTTTTCTGTACGTCGATGAGCCTCTGCCCAATAGCGGTCGGCGCGGGGTTGATATCAGGGGAACCTTCGCGGCGCTTCGGGATACTGCAACCAGCCTTTCGCAGTACCGCGGGGCCTGGATGTTTCTGCTCGCCTACTGGCTGTATATCGACGGGGTCGACACTATCGTGCGCATGTCGGTTGATTTTGGCCTGACGATTGGGCTGTCGTCCGATAACCTGATTGTCGCATTACTGATGGTCCAGTTTATTGGCTTTCCTGCAGCGCTCGTTTTCGGCCGACTGGGCGAACGCTACGGCGCACAGCGCGGGATATGGATCTGTATCTGGGCATAT
>DCXP01000011.1:0-2742 GCA_002327725.1 Proteobacteria bacterium UBA2133 | reverse complement strand
TTCATGGAAACAGCATTGCAGATGTATATCCTTGCCGCGGTGATCGGCCTCGTACAAGGCGGCATTCAGGCGCTCAGCCGATCGATGTTCAGCCACCTTATCCCGCAGGAAAAAAGCGCTGAGTTTTTTGGCTTTTACAACGTGGTCGGCAAAGCGGCGGCAGTATTCGGCCCCGTGATGATGGGCACAATCACCCACCTCAGCGGCAACCCGCGCCTTGGTATTCTTTCAGTGGCGCTGCTCTTTTTTGCCGGGATGTTCTTTTTCAGGCTGGTGCATGACCCGATAGACGCCCAGTCGAACTGAGTAGACTGCCCTCGTAGCGAGGGAACCTTTCCCGGAATGGTCAGCAGGCCAGTCGACATTCCGGGGGTAGCGGCCATGAAAAGACTTTATACGAAAAACAGGTGATCCAGGTTGGCAGAGAAATAATCTACCAGCATGTGATTTTTCTTGTTTGCCACACAATGATGCCGGCAGTCCCGGCGAGGATCGATCCTGAAAAACTTCTTTTTATCTTTAAACCAGAACTCCGAGAACGACTGATTCTCCAGCGAACCCAGTAATCCCTCCGGCGTATACGCTTTATCCTGACAGGAATAGACTTTCAGATCCGCGCCGATAACGCAAAGGACCTGAAGATAGGGGCACCAGTCGTAGGACTTGTCGAACTTTTCATCCAGTTCATGATAGGAATCGAAAAGTTCGACGGAATCATCAGTCAATCCTGCCTGCAATCTTTCCAACTGCGTGCGGACCGCCGAGAAGATCGGTTTGTGATACTGATTGCTGACTTTGCCATCATTACTGGTAATGCAGGGGGACACCTTCACACTGTTCACGCCAATGTCCTGCAGCCGTTTCACACTCTCCTCGACATGACCCGCGTTATCCCGGTCTACGATAAGGCTGATACCCAGGTGGCAGTTTCCGCCCAGACGTTTAAACGCTCCAAGGTTTTCCATGAGTTTCGTGTACTCGCCAAGCCTTACGCCCCTGTATTGGGAATAACTGGCATCATCCCAACCATCCAGGGAGACCCGCAGCCAGGTGCCATGGTGGGCAAAAACTTCCGCAAGTTCCCCGGACAGGCGTGCGCCATTTGTCAGGCTTGCAAACCTTATGGGGCCGTCCGCGAACCGCTTTACCGTCTCGAGTAGAGGCTTGTAGTAAAAAGGATCCCCTCCGCCACTGAACGTAACCGCACGCACACCAATGGTTTCCAGATCCGAGACAATCTCTCGCATCTTCTCAGGGGGAATCTGGTCGCGCTCGACCATATCGGAGCCGAGTTCAAGATCCTTCGCTTTATATGCACAGTACCAGCAATGGTGACCGCATAAATTGGTCGGCTTGATCCGGATATGTAACGGCGCTGTTGTAGCGGCACCTTCACGGGGAAGACTCTTAAGTTTCTCGGGAAAATGAAAAATCTTGTAAGGCGTATACAAGGTCTTCATAAATCAGGCACTCCTCAAAGGCTTGCGCGAATTATAGGTGGTCCCAAAGGGCCAGGCCTGATCCAGAACACTTTTGAAATGGAAAGTCCCCGGAGATGGCGGGGCCCGCCTGAAAAAAAGACGCCGGTGGATTTTGCTGTCCGGTGTAACCCCGTTAAGCGGGGCAATGTGATGCGGGCTGCTATCTCAGGCGCAGCGCGTTGGCGATCACAATCAGCGAACTTGCCGACATTCCAACCGCTGCCAGCCATGGGGGTACAAAACCAAGCGCAGCCGCCGGAAGCGCACCGAGGTTGTAGGCCAGCGCCCAAGTCAGGTTCTGGCCGCCCTGCCCTGATCGCCTAGGCGATCATGCCGATGTCCTCATTGAGGATCACCACGTCGGCGGTTGCCGCGGCAAGTGGAGACGCCCGCGCAACAGCACTGGAGACATCCGCGCCTGCGAGCACCGGTGCATCATTGACGCCGTCACCGACCATAACCACAGGACCTTATCTACCTCGCCGCACTGCTGACCATCGCAGCGCTCACACTGTTTTTCTTTACCGCATTCGCTGGACGGTTTGATTGAAAACGTGTATACCCTGAAAATCATCAACAAGGGCGGGGGGCGCAGTCAGTTTTCGGTTTCAATTAACGGGCGCGAGGGTGCTGAGCGAAGACCGTTACATAGCCGTTGCTGCCGGAGAGGTTCGTAACGCGGTTGTCCGGGTCCGGATCGACCCTGTCCATCTGAAGCAGAGAAGTTCCGAGTTGACATTCGTGGTGGAGAGTGGCGACGCTTGGCTCAAGGCTTCGGAAGCGGCACGATTTCCCGGACCATCAGCAAAATGAGCGTGGACAAGACAGATCTCAGGGCGGTGACTCCCTGGCGCCGGGTACCTTTTGTATGGCTCCTGATCGGCATTCCCGTGAGTTCCGTTATTCTTGGCGCAGCCATGTTTATTCTTGCGGTGCATTCAGATGACGGATTGGTTGTCGACGATTATTACCAGCGGGGAAAGCACATTAACCAGATACTGGCCCGCGATGACGCAGCCCGCGATTACCATCTGTGCGCGCGACTGGTGTTCGATGTGCAGACCGGGGTGTTGAGGGCAGATTTATCCGGAGAGAAGGCCAGCCAGATCAAAGAACTGGCGTGTTCCCTGATCCACCCCACCCGCTCCGGCTATGATCAGGCACTCAGCCTGCGGCGCTGCCCTGATGGGCGCCTGCACGGCGACTTCGCGCCGCTCCGCCAGGCGCGCTGGATTGCCCAGCTCGAGATATCCCAGTGGCG
>DCXP01000084.1:13433-13782 GCA_002327725.1 Proteobacteria bacterium UBA2133 | reverse complement strand
CCCTCACAGCCGAGGATCCGGTAGCGGTTGCTGTCACAGCACGCCATCAGTGTGTCGTGTACGCCAGGCGAGGTGTCTTCGGTGATCTCGAACATCGGCCGGCGGATGTTGGAGACAATCCGGTCGCCGGTTTTGGGGAAGATGCTTTCAAGGGAAGTGCGGGTGTGCGCCATCGAGAGAAACTCCTTGATATCCCCCGCGCAGAAGGCCCAGAAATCACAGACCTGGGTGCCGTGGGTGTTCTGCACTTCGATGGTCTGGCCTTGGGCCACCTTGACCGCGACGCCGCAGCGGGCGGGAACACGGTACTGCGCTTCCAGCGTCGGGCTGCCGTCGGGCGAGACCGCGC
>DCXP01000084.1:0-13042 GCA_002327725.1 Proteobacteria bacterium UBA2133 | reverse complement strand
TCTCCTCTTTTCTTGCGCTGCAGGGGCTTTGATTGTGATGAATATACCCGGCCCGATGCCGACGCTTTGTTCTAAATGAGTTTGGCGAGGGCCCGAAGTCCCCGGGAAAACGTTTCGGGCTCGGTGATTGCGAGGCCATTGATGCAGCGGCTGCGATAGGCCCTGTCCTGTGTCATCTTTTCTATCACGGCTGAGATCGCATCGGGCACTGTCTTGCCATAGGCGGTCATGGCCAGGGCGAGACCGGCCTGGGCGTCCTTGGCTGACCAGCCTTCGATCATGAACGCCAGGTCTACGATATCCCGCGAGAGGGTCGACATGTCAAGACCGCGGTCCGAGTTCGCCATGAATTTTTCGGCGAAACAGCACCGGCGGGTAAGACAGGTGACGGGCAGACTGGCAACAGGCTCGCCATCGAGCGCAATCCGGCCTTCGCGGATGATCTCGAACTTAAGAGTGCTTTCGTTGTGCTGTACCACCGTCCGGACCCCGTATTGATCAGCGCGCACCTGTCGCGCCAACTGAAGGTCTGACGACTGGATAGATCCCAGCGAATGCTCGCGCACGGTTTCACGGATGCGGCGGTAGCCGGCGCTGTCCGCACACAGAAAATCCACATCGCGCGATTCTCGGTATTCGCCAAGTTCCAGAACGATGCGGGTGCCGCCGGCAAAGAAACAGCCGGCTTCTTCCAGAAATACGCTGTCGAGACTTTGCAGTACGGAAAGGACGAGATGATGCCCCGGCCGGATGAATGCCGTCGTCTCAGGCATTGCGTACGCCCCCGCCATGGCGCTCGGTCAACCGGTCGATCAGCGCCTTTTCCTCTATTGAGAGATGTTCGGGTTCGACGAAACGCCAGTTGCGTTCGTAGAGGGAGAGTGCCTCTTCAGCAGGGATCCAGCGGTCCACCCGGTTCCAGGCGAGTTCACGAAGGGCCGGCCACCTTTGGATATCGACCAGAAAGTCTTCCAGAAAGCCATGCAATGCTGCCTCAAACCCCGGTGTTTTGGTGGCCACACGCAACTTTTCGGCCTGGACGGCCGGCAGGCGCAGTTCAATTGTGGCAAGGCCGGTATTGCGCTCGCGCTCGCGCTGGGCCCGCTTCGCCAGGCGCAACTGTTCGGCGCGGGTCAGGGCGGAAACTTTGGGTCGGCCCCGCCTGGCAATGGTCTTTTCCATGCCATGATTTTGCGATATTTATGATGACATGTCAACAGAAAAAGTGACTTTACAAGGGAGTCTCGTGTGGGTGCTCAGTCTGTGGCTAGGGCAAGGCCTTCGACGATCTCGGTGCTGGGGGTGAGATCAAAGACAGCGGGTGAGATCTTGATTTTGATCGAGCGGCTGCCTCCGCCCAGGATGATGTAGTCACACTGCATCACTTTGCTGTCGATCCAAAGCGGCAGGGATTCCGGCAATCCCAGCGCTGTCACCCCACCGATCTCCATGCCGGTGAGGGCTTTGGTTTCATCGGCCGAGGCAAAGGAGCATTTTTTAACGCCCATTTTCTTCCTCACGCATTTGTTGACATCAAGCCGTGTTGTCGCCAGCAGCACGCAGGCGGCGTACTGGCGGGGGTCGGATTTACCGGCTGCAATGATAACGTTGGCCGAGACCTCGGGCGGGATGTTGTAGTGCTCGCAGAAAACCGCCGTATCGGCAAGCTCGGGGTCGCAGTCCATGACCTCGTGCGCGATGCCAAGGCTTTGCAGCGTCGCCAGCACTTTCGCTGCGGCATCGTCCGGGGGGTTGTTCGCCTGGTCGAGGGTTTCAGTGCTCATCGGGCAGACTTTCCATTTTATGGCAGCAAGTTTACCCGACGTCTTGTTGGGAAAACCCGGCGGTGCTCTCCAGTAGAATCATCCCCACTCGTTGCGGGGGAAGGTATGTATTTCGATTCAAGGCTCTGGGCTTTTACCCAGGGTGTGCGGCTTCGTATTTTCGGTGCGGTGGCGGTGGGTGTGCTGGCGGTGCTCTTCGGGATCGCGCGCCTGGCGCTGCTTGGCTGGCTGATCATCCGGGTCTTTGAGGGCACGCCGGTTAAGGAACTGGTGCTTCCTTTTATCGGCGTCGGCGTGGTCATGGTGGTGCGCGGCTGGCTGGAGTACCTGCGGACGATGGTGGCCCACACCACCGCCGCCCGGGTGCAGCTGCACCTCAGACAGGTGGTGTTTGACCAGGTCACGCGTCTCGGTCCGGCGCATTTCGGGCTTGAGCGCACCGGGGACGCCATCGTCGCGATGATCGAGGGTGTCGAGCAGCTCGAGATCTATTTCGGGCAGTACCTGCCGCAGTTGATAGTCTCGATCCTGACGCCGTTTCTGATCTTTGCCGTGGTCGCGTTCTTTGATCTGCCCATTGCGCTGGTGATGCTCACCGCCGCGCTCTTCACGCTGGTGGTGCCGCAGATTTTTCACCACTGGGACAGCGAAAAGAGCCTTGAGCGCGGTGATGCCTACAAGGTCTTTGCCGCCGAGTTTCTGGATTCGGTGCAGGGCCTTGTCACCTTAAAGGCCTTTGGCCAGAGTACCGCCCGCGCCCGAAAACTCAAAGACACCGCCCACACCCTTTTTAAATCCACTATGTGGGTCTTGGCGACCAACTCGCTCGCCCGCGGCATTACCGATACCGGGATCACGCTCGGGGTCGCGGTGACCCTCGCCTTCGGCGCTTTTCGGGTGGTCGATGGTGAGATGGGCCTTGGCGTGCTGCTGATGGTGCTGATGCTTGGGGTCGAGGTCTACCGGCCACTGCGCGACATGCGCTCGCTGATGCATAACGGCATGCTGGCGCAGTCGTCTTCGCAAACGATTTTTCAGCTGCTGGATGCAAAGCCCTTGGTCAGCGAGCCGGCGGTACCGCTTGCCGTCGATACCCTCACGCCCACGGTCGCGCTTGAAGGTGTGCGTTTTGCCTATCCCGGTGGGCGGCGCACCACGCACGAGGGGTTGAGTTTCAGTGTCACGGCCGGCGAGCGAGTGGGCTTTGTCGGCCCCAGTGGTGCGGGCAAGTCATCGATCGTGCGGCTGCTGCTGCGTTTTTATGATCCCGATGAGGGCGTGGTGAAGATCGGCGGTCACGATCTTAAGAGCCTGCGCCTTGCCGATATCCGCGGCCAGATCGCGGTGGTCAACCAGGATACCTATCTCTTTCATGGCACGGTCGCCGATAACCTGCGGGTCGGCAAGCCCGATGCGACAGCCGAAGAGCTCGAGCAGGCCTGCCGCACGGCCAACGCGCACGAGTTTGTCTCGCTGCTGCCCCAGGGTTACGACACCGTGATCGGTGAGCGCGGCATCCGCCTTTCCGGCGGGCAGCGCCAGCGCGTCGCAATCGCCCGGGCGATCTTGAGAGACGCGCCGATCCTGATTCTCGATGAAGCCCTGTCGGCGGTGGATGCCGAAAACGAATCGATCATCCAGGAAGCGCTCGACCGGCTGATGCGCGGGCGCACCACGCTGATCTTTGCCCACCGGCTCTCGAGCGTGATCGATGCCGACCGCATCCTGGTGCTGGACGAAGGCACCATTGCCGAAGAAGGCACGCACGCCGAACTGATGGCCGAGCGCGGGGTGTACCACCGGCTGATGGCGGCGCAGGCCGAAGAGAGCGCCGGCGGAGCAATCGAGATCGACCCCTCGCGTGGATCCAAAAACGAGCAGATACCGAGCTACAGCGAGGAAGCGCAGTTCGCGGCGACCGATGCCATCGTCAAGGCGCAGGGCCTTGGCTGGTTTGCCGCCGCGCGCGAGCTGATGAAATACATCGTGCCCTATAAAGGAAGGCTCGCGATGACCTTTGGTTTTGGGGTGACGCGGGTGCTGGCCTATATCGGCATCGGCGTGGTCGGGGCGCTGGCGGTGCGTGCCGTGAAAACCGGCGAGCCTTTTGTGGATCTTTTGATCCTGCTCGCGGTTATGGCGCCGGTGGCCGGGGTGTTTCACTGGCTGGAGTCGTGGATTGCGCATGACATGGCCTTTCGATTGCTGGCCGAGATGCGCATCGCGCTTTTTGAAAAGCTCGACCGGCTGGCGCCAGCCTACATGGTGCGAAGGCGCACCGGCGACATGGTCGGCATGGCGACCTACGATGTCGAGCTGGTGGAGTATTTCTTTGCGCACACGGTGGCGCCGGCTTTTGTGGCGGTGCTGGTGCCGGCGCTGGTGATGGGTGTGCTGTTTTACTTCGGCTACCTGATGGCGCTGGTGCTGATCCCGTTTCTGGCAGTGGTTGCGCTCAGCCCCTTTATGCTGAGAAAACGTGTTGACGAGATGGGCTCGCGGGCGCGCGAAGCGCTCGGCGAGTTGAATGCCCACGCCGTTGACAGCGTGCAGGGCCTCGCCGAGGTGATCGCGTTTAACTATGTAGACGAGCGCCGCGCGGAACTCACCGAGCGCACCGAACACCATCACCGGATCCGCCTGCCGTTCTTTTCGGATCTCACCTTCCAGAGTGTGCTGCTTGAGGTGGCGACAGGGCTCGGCGGCCTTGCGGTGATTGTGACCGGGGCGATGCTGGTAAACGCGGGGCTTCTTGAAAGCGCGATGCTGCCCTTGCTGACGCTGCTGGCGATGGCGGCTTTTCTGCCGATCTCCGAGATCTCGGAGGTCAGCCGTCAGCTCGCCGATACGCTGGGCTCGACGCGGCGGCTCTATGCCGTGGAGCATGAGCCGGTGCCGGTGAATGACGGCCCGGGGGTGGCTATCGACCACCACGCAGGTGGTGTGCCGATCGAACTGAATAAAGTCGACTTTAAATACGAAACCGGCAACCGCCAGGCGCTCGATGCCACGGCCTTTGATGCCAGAGCGGGCAGAACGATTGCGCTGGTCGGCCCGTCCGGTGCCGGCAAAACCACCATCGCGCACCTTTTGATGCGCTTTTGGGATCCCCAGCAGGGCACCATCATGCTTGGCGGTCATGATCTTCGCGATTACCGCCTCGATGATCTGCGCGGGCAGATTGCGCTGGTCGCACAGGATACGTTTTTGTTCAACGACACGCTGCGCGCCAATATCCTGATCGCCCGGCCCGAGGCGAGCGAAGCAGAACTCGGCGCGACGCTTGATCGGGCAGCGCTCAGTGAACTGGTGGCGGGGCTTCCCGACGGGCTTGAGACCATGGTCGGCGAGCGGGGCATGCGGCTTTCCGGCGGGCAGCGCCAGCGCGTTGCGATCGCCCGGGCTTTTTTGAAAGACGCCCCGGTGCTGATTCTGGATGAGGCGACATCACACCTTGATGCGGTTAACGAGCAGGCGGTGCGCCGGGCGCTCGAAGAGCTGATGGCGGATCGCACCACGCTGGTGATTGCGCACCGGCTGTCGACGGTGCGCGGTGCCGACAAGATTGTGGCGCTTGATCAGGGCCGGGTGATTGAGAGCGGCACGCACGAGGAACTGCTGGTGAGAGGCGGCCTTTATGCCCAGTTGGTGGCGCATCAGCTTGCCGGGGCGGCCGGGCGCAGCGCGGCCTAGCAGGGCGTTGATCTAAGTTTTAGGCCTTCGTCGCCCTCGCCATCGTCGAATCAGCCGACCACCTGCCTGCACCACATCCAGTCTGTTGCACAACGTGTGGGGTCTTTGCACGAACAGTTAGAACTAAAACCGGATCGTATCAACTCATCCGCTTTCCCATCACTTAACTCATCATCAAATAGGCCCGCCCAGTCTTGCAGGTCTGCCATGGTGAATTCACAACCATATTCAGCGCCGAGCGAAATCAGGGCATCGACGTTTTTTACTCCACCGATTCTTGCCTTCAACATACTGGTATCTGCGACCTGATCTATAAACTGTTCAAGGTTTTGCCTGCTCATAATCGCTGTCTTCCTCCGGTCTATCCAGGGAGTAAATCGATGGTAGTTCTGAAGGGATTTTCAGGTTATTGATTTGTGTCAAAGAAAGAGCCGGATTCGGGTATTTGACGAAGTTTCAGTACCCCTTCACGTCATATCGACTGTACGTAGGATTATCTTGAGGGTGTGGGCATGGGATGCGAAAGGCCAGAAGGAAGCCGGGGGAGATCGAGCCCGGAACAAGGGGTCACCGCGTTTGGATTAGCCCGCCAGTTAAGTTTCAGGTTAAGCCATACCTGGTGTTGCGGGGGGGGGTACAGATGCGTGCGTATCAGTTAGCAAAAAAATCCTCCACGGGGCTGGTAAATCCTGCGTCCCGGCCTTGCAAAAACCCATTTGCTCATCAGGCAGGTGACAATAGCCACAGGATTGGCTAGAATCATGTTCGCGCCGATTTGACTGCTTGCGGGCGCTTTAGAAATACGGCTAAAAGGGGTTGCCACCCGTTTTTGCGAAAGCAGGAGCGGGTTTTTTGTGCCTGCTGGCCGCCGGTTTAAGCAACAACTTACGGGCGGGATAAAAGTACGTTAAAGCGTTTGGTTGGTCTGTCTGCCCTGCAGGATCCACTGGCGCAATACCGGTGACAGGGCAGGAGAGAAGATCATGTCAGATGATGTACACGTCCGATCAGCGAACGGGGGTATTCCCATTCTGATTGAGCCCAAGGCGGCACACCAGATAACGGAAGATAACCCCCAGGCCTATCTGATCGATATCCGATCCACGATTGAGCATTTAATGGTCGGACACCCGGTCGGGGCGATCCATGTGCCCTGGATCGATGAGCCGGACTTCACGCCGGACCCGCATTTTGTCCGGAAAATCCGCGAAGTGTTGCTGGGGGGACTCCTGGGTGAGGACGAAGAGAACCCCCCGCTGGTGATCCTGATCTGCCGCAGCGGCAGGCGTTCGATTGAAGCAGGACAGGCACTGATCGATGCCGGCATCCACAAGGTCTACAGCGTGAACAGTGGTTTTGAGGGTCCCCTGAATGACCATCATCACCGGAGCAGGACTGCGGGCTGGCGCTTTGATCAGCTGCCTTGGCAGCAGTGCTGAACCCGCCGGGTCTCAGTAGCGGTACAACGCCACGATCGGCCGAGTTACACCGAGGCCCGGAAGGCGCCCGGGGTTTTGCCTGTCCATTTTTTGAATGACCGGCCAAAGTTGGCAGGCTCCGTGTAGCCCAGGAGGTAGGTGATCTCGCCGATCGATTTCTGCTTTTCCGTGAGATAGCTGATCGCGAGCTCACGGCGAACTTCTTCTACAAGCGCCTTGAAGGTGAGACCCCTTTCCTGCAAGTTCGCGCTGCAGTTGCCGCACGCTGACGTTGAGCTCACGGGCGATCGCAGCCTGGTCGGACCCGGACTCGGTAAGGTTATCGATCAGCAGCCGGCGTACCTGGGTTGCAAAATCGGCTAGGTCGTAGCGCGCCAGGTAATCGCTCACCGCATCATCGTTGATCCGTGCAAGCAGGGGGTTAGCCCCGGGCAGGACCTGCTCCATCAGACCCTTGCCGAAAACCAGCGCATAGCGCGGGGCATTGGGTATCACCGTGCAACCGAAGTATGCCTGGTAGGCCTCGAGGCAGGTACTGGGGTTGTGTGCCAGCTGCACCTCGTGAGGCGTGACGGATTCACTGAGGGCCAAGCGGCAAAGGCGCAGGGTCAGCGCCATCAGGGCATCGGCTGAGGCGGGTTCAAAATTCGTCGGTGTCCGTCTGGGCTGGCCGATCAGTTCATAGCAATTGCTCGTCTCAGCAAGCTGGATATCCGCATTGGTGGATACCAGCCGCTGAAAACGCACCAGCCGCTCCAGCGCGCTTTTCAGGGTATCACTCGCCAGCCAGCCCAGGCCCAGGCCATGAATAGCTCCCGGCGGCAAAGCCTCGCCGACCTTGATTGCCAGACAGGGGTTTTCGGTGCGATCGATTGCCAGGCGCCAGAGCCGTTGGTGCGCCGCCACTGAAATACGGCTGTCGGGTTCTTGAACGGCATCCGGGTCAATACCGGCATCGGCCAACAGTGCCCGATCATCGCAGCCGTATTCACCGGCGACCCGGGCGATGGCCAGGGCGATATTCGAAAGGACGGTGTGGTCTTCAGTATCTATGGCCATGTTGCATTGACCCCTATCTCCAGCGCGTGACCACGCTTTGGCGGGGATTGATTACTGCAATAGCGCTTCGTCACAGATCATACCTTCTCGCCAGTGCCTCAACAAAACAAGTTCTATGGCAGGTAATGCTCAGACCACGCGGGTCCTGTACCGCATGCAAACCGGGAAGGGTTTCGAGTGGCGGGCTTGCGCCCACGCGCTGGATTCGCTGAGCGCGCGCCACCTGGCACTGAAACTCAAGAGCCTCGGTATCGAGGCGTTGGTCTGCCCGAGTGATGAGTTTGAAGAAAAAGGTCTGCCTACAACCTACCGGGCGCAGGAATATTTCTGATGGCGTTCTGGCGCCTAATGATTACACCCCTGATAGCCCGGAGCCGAACAATCGATGCACCGTTGCCGATGTCTGCATACGCAGACCAACACGACCGGCAACAAACGCATAAGGAGTAACAATGAATACTTTAATCACTTATCTCCGGCACGTGGAGAACAAGAAACGTGTAAGAAAACAGCAGGGGTTTACGCTGAAAAGACTGTCTTGGGTTCAACTATGGGATCAGTAACACGCTTAATGACACAGCGGGAAATCGAGTTGTTGACCGGAAGCAAACAGCCGCAGGATCAGGCTGAACTGCTCTGTGTCATTGGCGTTGCGGTAGAAGTCAGTCCACTAGGCATTCCAAAGGTCTGTATCGAAGAGATCGAACTGAAGCTGCCGTTAGGTTATGAATGTGCTAAGGAGGGACAAAACTGAAGTTTTGCTCGGCCGTTTCAGGGGTGATGAATACCGCAAAACGTGTGCCGCTGCCAACGTCGTTGAGGGATAACGCCCGCCAAACTCAAGTGAATTGGAGGTTTTTTTGTTAACTGTTTGATGTGCGTCGGCTTAGTTCAGATTAACGGAACTTATTAAAAATAAAAGGAAATTTGGGAATATGGGGGTGAAATTTCATTAGCATTTTGTTAACATAAAAGCCTAGATGTAAATCCTCCTTCCTCCTCGGTAATTGAGTCCCGGGTCTTCCCGGGACTTTCTTTCAGAACGCATTATTTCAGCCCTTGCTGTCCGCCCTCTTGTCGGGCACATGGACGGCATCGACAATGCTCGCATGACAGATCCCAGGACGCTTTTGATCGTGGCCCATGTGCCGTCGGCGAATACACAAAGATTGTGCGACGCGGTCGCAGTGGGCGCAGTGTCGGCTGAAGCCGACAGCGTAAACATTGTGGTGAAAACGCCCTTTGCGGCGAACGCCGATGATGTACTGTCGGCAAAGGCGCTGGTGCTTGGCACCACCGAGAATCTGGGATACATGAGCGGGGCGCTCAAGGATTTTTTTGACCGCGTGTACTACCCATGCCTCGATGACACCCGCGGCTTGCCTTATGCGCTCTATATTCGGGCCAAACTCGACGGCACCGGTACGCGCCGCGCAGTCGAATCCATTGCATCAGGCCTCGGCTGGCGGGCGGTACAGGAACCGATGATCTGCCACGGCGAGTGGTGCGAGGACTTCGTCGGCGAGTGCCATGAACTCGGCATGGCCATGGCCGCCGGCCTTGACGGCGGAATATTCTAAGAAAAAGACCCCGGTAAAGGCCGGGGTCAATAAGTTAGAAGGAAGATACAACCCGCGCAGTATGGCCGGGCGCTGTCAACGGAGTGTGAGGTCGCCGCTTCACCCAGGCCCAAGAGCCGCACTATCCTCCAGAAACCTTTTTCTTTTCTCTTCTTTTTCTCAGCTTGACCGTGCTTTGCGCGGTTTACAGTTGCCAGACCGCCTCGCCCGCTGTTACCTCGGGCGGCGAGGTCATGAAGGGTGCCATGCGCCCCAGGATGGCCTGGATCTGCGGCTGCGCAGCTTCAGCCGCCGCTTCGCTCGCATAACGCGAGATGATCATGCCCTGGCCTTCACCGACGACACAGGAATGAACCATCTCAAGGCCATCGATGGCGTTGAGCTCATCGCGGAAAGTGTCAGCCATTGCCATAAACTCGTCGAAGCGGGCTGCGTCAAATCCATAAGTCGTGACGCGGTAATACATAGTTACCCTCCTTTTGGTGATGGATTAAACACTTTATCAAATAATCCGGGTTTTCGCGCTATCGCAAGAACTTCATTGCTAATCAACGGCCTGGTCATGTTCTAGACGGGAGCCGATTTGGGATAGGATTACTAGACGGCCGGGTCGCCCGCAAAGATCACATGACTGAGCCCGATATCCCTGACACGAAACTTGACGCCGCCCGCAACTGGTTGAGTGCGGCACAGCGGGTCCTGGTGCTGACCGGGGCGGGGCTCTCCACTGCGTCCGGTATACCGGATTTTCGAGGCCCGCAGGGGCTGTGGACCCGTGATCCCGATGCGGAAAAGCTCTCCGACATCCGCTACTACCTGACTGATCCGAATATCCGCCGAAAGGCCTGGCTGTCGCGGCGGGACTCACCGGTGTGGCAGGCGCGCCCGGGGTTGGGTCACGAAGTGCTGGCGCGCTTTGAACAAAGCGGCCGTCTCGATACCCTGGTCACCCAGAACATCGATGGTCTGCATCAGTTGGCCGGCAGTTCCGGCGAACGCGTGATCGAAATCCACGGCACCATCCGGGAGGTCGCCTGCCTTAACTGCAGCTATCGCGTGGCGATGCAGGTGGTGCTGAAGCGCCTCGCGGCAGGCGAGGATGATCCCGACTGTCCCGACTGTGGCGGGATTCTGAAGTCGGCCACGATATCCTTCGGCCAGTCGCTCATTGCGCAGGATCTTGCCCGCGCCGAACAGGCGGCCCGCGACTGCGACCTGCTGCTGGCTGTGGGCTCAACGCTGTCGGTGTACCCGGTTGCGGGGCTGGCGCCGATCGCCAAGCAGTCCGGTGCCAGGATCGTTATCGTCAATGGAGAGCCAACGGCGATGGACGAGATTGCAGATGCGGTACTGCTGGGAGATCTCAACGAACTTCTGCCGAGCGTGCTGGACGGGGCTGCGCACCAATGACCGGCGTTCAGGTACATGTCAAAGTGTGTTGCATGGCCTCGATCGACGAGGTGCACCTGGCGGCCCGACTCGGTGCCCGGGCCGTCGGTCTGGTGGGCGATATGCCTTCGGGGCCGGGCGTTATCGGCGCGCAGGCGGCAGCCGAGATTGCCCGCGAAGCACCTTCCGGTCTCGATACTTTTTTGCTGACGGGCGCCGTGCGCGCGGCAGATATTGCCAATGAACTTGCGAGCTGCCCGGCGAGCACGGTTCAGATCGTTCGCCACATTGATCCGGAGGAATATCCGGCGCTGATTGAGGCTGTACCAAAGGTGCAACGGGTGCAGGTCATCCATATCGAAGACGAAAGCGCGCTGGCGCTCGCCGCGCGGTACACGCCGTTTGTGCATGCTTTTCTTCTGGATTCGGGGCGCACCTCCGGGGCGACGCCCCAGTTCGGCGGCACCGGCAACACGCACGACTGGAGCATCAGCGCCCGTTTTGTCGCGCAGACGGAACTTCCGGTTTACCTCGCGGGGGGCTTAAAGAGCGGCAACGTCTTCGACGCGGTTACCCAGGTTCGTCCCTACGGTGTGGATCTTTGCACCGGGGTGCGCACGAATGACCAGCTTGATGAAGCCAAGCTGCAGACCTTTATGGCTGAGGTCCGCCGCGCTGGCGCGGCGCTTAACACTTAAACCGAGAATCTGGGCTACATTAGGCGCATCGTGTTGGCACCACTCACCGTCTCATGGTTCATCCGGTTACGCCTGAAATCTCAGATCTTGAGCAGATTGCCGATGATCAATGGCAGTCTCTTGCCGTGGCCGCGCGCGACCGGCACCATGCCTGGCACACGCCGACCGTTGCCAACGTGGGCGAGGGTATTGCGCAGCTGCGCACGGTGGTGCTGCGTTCTGCGGACCCTGTCACCCGGGTTCTGACCTGCCACAGCGACAGCCGTGCTCCGAAGATTACGCAACTCTCGAAGGACCCGAGATGCTCCTGGCACTTTTATGATCGCGACGCCAAGATCCAGTTAAGAGCCTACGGCAACGCCTGGACCCATCAGGGTGATGCGCTGGCCCGGCAGCGCTGGCAGGACGGCGCCTGGCGCAGTGCCCAGTGTTACCGTACGCCGCTCGCGCCCGGTGAGCCGTGCACCGAAGAAGATCTTGATATCGACGCGCCGGTGGATCCCGCTACGGGCGAAGAGCACTTCGTAGTGCTGGCCTGCGAGATCGATCTGCTCGACTGGCTGTTCCTAAGGGTCGAAGGCCATCGGCGCGCCCGGCTCTCCTGGAAACAAGGGCGCTGGCAGGGCGAGTGGATCGCGCCCTGAAGCTCAGCGACGCTTTACTCAGCGACCGTTGATGGAAAGATAAGGGCTTTTCCAGTCCGGAAAACGCCCATACCGCAGATAAGAAAAACCCATTTTCTGCATATGGGAAATTTCTCTGAATAATAAGCAAATCTGATGGTAAAAAAGAATAAAGCCTATTTGTCTGGTTTGGAGCGTTGCGGTAACGTCTGCCCCAACCGCGGATGACCGATGTATGTTGGTCCCGTGGTCGAATATCAACCAATCACCCAAACGGGAGAGCGAGGAAACAATGCTGAAACGTAAAATCATGTACCCAATGCTTGCGATAGCAAGCGCACTGGCAGTTCTGGTGGCAGGACCGGCCCAGGCCTGGGAGCCGAAGAAGCCGGTCGACTTCGTCATCATGGCGGGTAAAGGCGGCGGCGCCGACAAGATGGCTCGTCTGATGCAGACCGTGATCGAGAAGCATGGCTTCTCCAGCAAGCCCTTCGTGCCGATCAACAAGCCTGGTGGCTCTGGTGCCGAAGCACTGATGCACATGAAGAGCAAGCAGGGCGACAACCACACGGTCATGGTGACCCTGAACAGCTTCTACACCACACCGCTGCGCCAGCCTGGCCTGGACGTCGACATCTCGACCTTCACCCCGGTCGGCCGCATGGCGGAAGACACCTTCCTGCTGTGGGTTAACGTCGATTCGGGTATCACCAACGTCGACGAGTTTGTTGCTGCGGCCAAGGCCGCCGGTGACAGCTGGCTGATGGCCGGTACCGG
>DCXP01000079.1:37283-49756 GCA_002327725.1 Proteobacteria bacterium UBA2133 | reverse complement strand
AGCCCGGGCTCACAGTGATCTCACAAACCGCATTCACGAAAGTTTCGAGGCGACTCGCGCTGCAGTTGGCGGTTGGGCCAAGATCGCTGATGTGGCCTACCTTGCACAACGCAACCGGGTGCTCGGTCTCTGATCTGACACCTGTCACCAGGAAAGGAAGGCGGAGCCTGCGGGCTCCGCTTTCCTCTTATGCTCGCCAATAGCCCGCGCTGCCAGTTGCTGGGCCGGACTACGTGACGCTGCGCAGGTAACGCCAAGTTATAGCCGTAATGGAATTGAGCAGAGCGAAAACGCTGGGTACCAAGCCGGTGCACCGGACTAGACTGGTTGCGCTGGCCCGCATATTCGCCGCGGCCGTAATCGGCATCACCTTTTTGTTTTTGATCAATAACTACCTTATCTTCTGGCAGGGTTGGCCGGGCCTGTGGAAATTCTTTGCCCACCAGCAGTGGCTGGGGTTGGGGCCATTGCGTTCGCCACTGGCCGATGATGTATTGCTGTTGGGCTGGACCCAGCTGGGAATACTGCTGGCCGTGCTGGCCGGAGCAGCAGTTTATGTATTGTCGACCCCGCAACGGGGCCTGCGTGTGGACTCGGAATTGTGGTCGTCGCTGGCTGCCTATGTCATCCGCAGTTGTTTCTGGGCCGTGTTACTGGTCGGTGTGGTCGACATGGTGATTTCATTCCTGCGCGTGGAAGGGTTTCTGGTTGCTCTTTTCGGTGAGGAGATGGCAACGAATCTTGGACGCTCGGTGTATCGCGGTAGCTACATCCACTATCCACTGGTGGTACTTGGGTTCATCATCGCCTTGTTCGCCCGCGGCCTTGGCTTTATCTGGCTGGCGCTGTTTGTTGTGATTGCCGAATTCCAGATTGTCATCTCGCGTTTCATCTATTCCTACGAACAGGTGTTTATGGGTGATCTGGTGCGTTTTTGGTATGCTGCATTATTCCTTTTTGCCAGCGCCTATGCCCTTATCACCGAAGGGCATGTGCGGGTGGACGTTTTCTATACTCGCTTTAGCCTGCGCGGCAAGGCCTGGACCAATTGCCTGGGCTCAACAATACTCGGGTTGCCGTTGTGCTGGGTGATTCTGACGACTGGTATGGCCAGAAAAGGTAGCAGCCTGAACAGCCCGCTACTCAGTTTCGAGGTTTACCAGCAGGGCTACGGCATGTACGTCAAGTACCTGATGGTAGGCTTTCTGATCATTTTTGCCGTGTCCATGATGATCCAGTTTTGCAGTTACTTCTTGGCCAGCATGGCCGATCTTTGCGGCGAGCCTGGCCACAAGGACGTCGCCGAAGAATCGGCAATCTAACGCTCGCCAAGCACCGAAAACTTACCCATGGAACTCGTTTTTCTAAGCCTACTCATAGCGCTGATGGTGCTGGCGCTGAGTTCCGGCTTTCCGGTGGCTTTTGCTCTGCCGGGCTCGGCGATCCTCAGTATTGGCGTAGCTGCATTGTGCGGCTACATTTTTGCCGGTGACGCGGGCGCCTATTTTGCCCAGGGCGGCGCGGTTCAGTGGCTCAGTGCAGGGGTCACAAATTTTCGTAGCCTGTACTGGGATGTTGAGCGCGATACGCTGATTGCAATTCCCTTGTTCATATTCATGGGCATCATGCTGCAGCGGTCAAAGATTGCCGAAGACCTGCTGGTCGCCATGGCCCAGTTGTTCGGGCCGGTACCCGGAGGGCTGGGTATCTCAGTGGTGTTCGTCGGGACGCTGCTGGCTGCGACCACAGGCATCGTCGGAGCCACAGTCATAGCCATGGGACTGATTTCGCTGCCAGCCATGCTGCGGCATAACTATTCCAAACCGCTTGCTTGCGGCACGATTTGTGCTGCCGGTACGCTGGGCCAGATTATCCCCCCCTCTATAGTCCTCATCATTCTCGCCGATCAGTTGTCCAACGCTACCGATGTGGCTGGTGCCTTGCGTACCGAGCACTACAAACAGGTCACCGGCGAATTCAACCTACCATCGGAGTTTTCTGTCAGTTCAGCAAGCGCTGGTGAGATGTTCATGGGGGCCCTGTTCCCAGGCCTGGTGCTGGTGGGGTTGTACATGGGCTATATCCTCATTAAAGCCTTGATTCAACCGCACAGTGCGCCGTCTGTCCCCTACGAAGGCAAGTACGATCGTCAGTTTGCCATCCGGGTGATATTGGCACTGGTACCACCATTGGCGCTGATTTTTGCAGTGCTGGGCTCCATTATCATGGGTATCGCCACCGTTAATCAGGCCGGCGCTATCGGCGCCATCGGCGCTATGATCATGGGCGGCTACCGACTCAACAGCAGTGGTAAGCGCCGTTACCTTCCAGCGCTCATCGGCGTGGCATCGACACTGTTGATCTTCGTTGTTAACGGTACCTATGAGATTAATGTCAAGAACCTGAAGTCCTCTGAGGATGTTTTTGGCCTGGTTTTGGCGTCCGTAGGTGTTGCCGGGCTATTGGTCTCGATACTGTGGAGCGTATACCGGGCGTTTGTGACTGAAGATGTGTTGCGTGGGGTCATGGTGGAGACGGCCAAGATTACGTCGATGGTATTTATTATCCTCATCGGTGCAGCAATGCTGACCTCTGCGTTTAGAGCGTTCGGCGGGGAGATACTGGTCAAGGATTTTCTGGGTGGGCTACCCGGCGGATTCTGGGTCCAGTTTATCGTGGTGATGGCGGTGATTTTTCTACTCGGGTTCTTTCTCGACTTTATCGAGATTGCCGTGGTGGTGGTACCCATTGTTGCCCCGATCCTGCTGGCAGAGCCTTCGGCCAATGTCACCGCCGTCTGGCTGGGGGTGATGATAGGACTTAACATTCAGACCTCGTTTTTGACTCCACCTTTTGGTTTTGCGCTGTTTTACCTGCGCGGAGTTGCCTCCTCTGCGGTGAAGACACTGCAGATTTACCGTGGGGCCGTGGCGTTTATCGCCTTGCAGTTGGTGGGTCTCGCGATCACCGGATACTTGCCCAGTTTGGTTAACTACCTGCCTAACAAGATCACCCTGACCGCTGAGACAGCCCCGCCGCCAATGAATCCCAGGCTGCAGGAATGCCTTGAGACCTACGTTTTCACCCGTTACGATGAGTCTGAAGATAAGTTGCGAGCAGCAGTTCGGACGGCGCGCGCTCTTGAAACGAGTTTTCTGCCCCAAGCCCAGGCAGCAGCGTTAGAAAAGACCCATGCCGGGGTGCTCAACGCCTTTGCTTTGATCAAGGAACTGCAGCGCACCCGCGCGGCGGTTGACCAGTTTGAGCCGGGTTATCGACCACTGCATCGAAAGACCCGGTTCATACAGCGCCAGATGCGTATGGTAGACAAGAACATCGAAGTACTGGAGCAGAAGAAGAACCGGGTCAGCCGCGGCGAGGGTACCGAAGCAGACCTGCTCGTCATCGATAGGAAAATTGCCGCGCTGGTGCAGGAAAAACAACAGATCGCCGCCACCATCTCCGTGGACTGGGAAGGCCAGCATGAAGCTTACTTGACCCTGGTCAAGCAGGAGAAAAAAGCAGTTCTTACTTATCGACGAAACGTGGATGAATCGTACGATGCGCTGGTCCAGGTGCGACAGTTGCTCGCAGCAACACCGGCATTGGTTGATATTGGCCCGGCCTTGGCCGGCCTGCGTGGGGTGATCATAAATGAAGCCCCGGAGACTGCGATGCCCACAATAAAGGCTTTGGGCAAGGAACTGGGGTCGATAGCCGGCAGCAGCAAGATCAAATCTCGGATCAGTAAGGCTCGGCGCGCTCTCAAGGGGAGCAACGCCGACCCGGTGAAAGCACTGGCCTTGCTCGATGAAGGTCTCGCGTTATATGCCGACGAAGTGCGTTGGCGGCAGAAGGCGGCACAAGAACTCGGTGCACCGTTGACTGAGTATGACCAGGCCCTCAGGGGTACAGTAGGGCTGCGTCTACAGGAGCGCTTGGACGCAGAGCAGGCGGAGTTTGTGGCTCGTTGCAAATCAAAGCATCAGGATATTTCCCTGAACTTCTAGAAACGCCTTGCGCAGCGTCTTGGCCGGACACCGGTAGACTTAGCGGTGCCGCATTTTCTGGCCTTATGACTGCAGATTCTTCAGTTTCCAAGTTAATTGCGCTCGCCCGGACCGCCCAGGCGGAATACGAAACATTCGATCAGGGTCGGGTCGATGAGGTAGTTGCAGCGATCGCCTGGACCATCCTGGAGCCCGAGCGCAACCGCTATCTGTCGCAGCGGGCGGTGGAAGATACCGGAACCGCTTGCAGCCCAGAATTGTTGCAAGCTGGTTTGCGGGCCTATCGTATTTCAGTACGGTAACTGAAACTGTCCGCCCGGCCCCGGGTAATGCGGAACTCGATCGGCCGGTTTTTCTGGGTGTAGGTCAGGCGGTTCAGTACTACGAGTGGTGCACCTAGATCGACCTTGAGCGTCGTCGCCGTGGTCTGGTCTGCGATCTCCGCAGTAAGAATCTCCTCTGCGCGGACAATTGGCACTTTGAGTTGGTCAACAACCACAGCATACATCAGGTCAGGGATATGAACCTCTTCGCTCTCAAGTCCCGGGACCAGTGCCGCCGCCCACCAGCATTTTTCGATCAGGACGGGCGTCTCGCCGCGATATCCGACACGTTCGATGTATACCATCTGGCTCTGGTGAGGGGCCTGCAACTTCTGACAGATCTCGGGCGGGCCTTCGCACAGTTTACGAACAGGGGTTTCCTTGTGGATACGGACCGGATTGCCACTGTGTGTGCCGTAGGAAAAGAAACGGAACAGGCTGTTGTTAAAGTCGATTCTTGACACGTAGGTGCCCTTGCCCTGGTGGCGGTATAGCCGGCGCTCCCAGACCAGATTCTCAATCGCCTTCTTTACGGTTCCCCCGCTGACATTTAGCTCTGTAGCCAGTTCAGATTCGGACGGAATCAGATCGCCCGGGGCCAGTTTGCCACTATCGATCTCTCTGCGTAGGTAATCCTCAACCACCCGGTACAGCGGCTTCCCCGGCGCGGATGGTATGGAAGGTGTCCCTGTTTCCACGGTGTGAATTGGCTCCAAATTGGCTTCGAGCAAGATATATAATATATATATGAGTTATATGATATATTTGACTAGTATACTGCAGATTGCGGAACCCTTCCAGTCGGTCGTCAAGGGGCGCGTGTCCAAGGCGCGTCCTCCCAGAACACCCGTGGGCACGTTGCAGGAGGAGAGCAGGAGTTGGAGTTCTTTCAGTTCTTTGGCGATGTTCTGACGCTTGAGATCATGGTTGTGCTGGTGCTGGCGACCGGTGCGGGGCTCGTGTTGGGTGCGATGCCTGGACTCAGCCCAACCATGGCCGTGGCGCTCTTGATCCCGTTTACCTTTCATATGGATTCTGCCACCGGGCTGGTTTTGCTGGGCGCCGTCTACACGGCAACAGTGGCAGGCGGTGCCATCAGCGGCATTCTTGTGAATATACCGGGTGCCCCGGCCAATATCGCTACCGTTCTTGATGGCCATCCGATGGCGCGGCAGGGCAGGGCCTCCGAGGCGCTGCATTATTGTTTTATCAGTTCCTTTATTGGCGGTGTGATCGGGGTGCTGGTCCTGATCTTCTTTACCCCACCTCTGGCCGAACTCGCTCTCGCTTTCGGCCCGGCCGAACTTTTCTGGATCGCCATTGTCGGGGTAACCGTGATCGGTAGCGTCGGCTCGAAATCGGTGGTCAAAGGTCTGTTATCGGGCGCGGCCGGCCTGTGGATATCGACCATTGGCATCAGCCCGATCTTTGGGGAGGCACGGTTTGTCTTCACCGATCATGTGACAGGGGGTGTGCATGTGGTCGCGGCGCTGATCGGCCTCTTTGCTATCCCCCAGGTTTTCCAGCTGATGGTGACCGCCCGCGAGAAGAACACCGGCAGTCTTTACAGCCTTGAAAGCCACCGGCTTTTCGATTCGATACGCTACAACCTTCGCCGCATCAAGGCGCTGGTGGTCGGGACGGTTTCCGGCATCGTGGTGGGAATCATTCCCGGCGCGGGCGGACAGATCGCGGGACTGGTAGCCTATGACCAGGTCCGCAAGTTCAGTGGCGAACCAGACCGCTTCGGCAAGGGTGAGCCGGATGGCGTGATTGCCGCCGAATCCGCCAATAACGCCATGGTGGGTCCGTCGCTGGTGCCCTTGTTGACCTTGGGTGTGCCGGGCAGCCCGACGGCAGCGGTGCTGCTGGGGGGCCTGCTGATCAATGGCCTCTTTCCGGGGCCGGACCTCTTCACAGTGCATGCCCAAGTGACCTGGACCTTTATCGGCGCCTTGCTGGTGGCGCAGGGCCTGATGGTCGTGATGGGCCTTGGACTCAGCCGCACCAGCAGTCACTGGGTGATGCGGGTGCCCAGCCACTACATGGCGGCCGCGGTCACCGTACTGGCGGTGATCGGCACCTACAGCATTCAGAACAGTTACTCGGATGTTCTGGTCATGGCGGTGCTCGGTGCGGTGATGTATGTGGGCAGCCGTTACGGATTCAGTGCTGCGCCGATGGTGCTCGGGATCATTCTCGGGCCCATCGCCGAGGACAACTTCCAGATGGGCAAGATGATTGCCGATACCGGTGAGGGCGCCCTGTCCTACTTCTTCCTCGGCACCATCAACATCATCCTGATCGTGATCTGCGTGGTATCGATTGCCTACAGTATCGTTGCCGAACTCAAGCAGCGCCGGCGATCGGTAGCCGGGGACGTGGAGTCCGATCCGCCCCGGCTTGCCGGTTCCGTCGGGGCGGTAGGTCTGGTGGCGTTGATGCTCGGAGCGGCTTTTTTCGCGGGCAGCGGTGAGGCCTTCTTTTTCCCGCGTCTGCTGGCGCTCATCATGACCGCCCTTGCGGCACTGTTGCTGTGGGACAGTTTCCGGGCCCTCAAGGCGGGCGGCGACAGCGGCCCGTCTGACGGGGTCTGGCGCGACATTGCCACTGGCAGCGCAGTCATTGTGGTCTACCTGACGGTGCTCGAAGTGCTGGGTTTTTATGCGTCCTCGTTCCTCGCCTTTGCATTAATTGCGCTTTTCTACCTGCCCTCACGGGACCGAAGCAGCGTTGTCCGTCTGCTGCCGGTCAGTATCGTATTCATCGGAATTGTCTATCTGTCCTTTGAGCACATGCTGCAGGTGATGACGCCAAGGGGAATCCTTTTTTGATCAAGTTTCTTTCTATGCTGTGGGTGTCGGTCTGCCTGAGCGCGGTAGCATCAGCAGCGTGGAGTAACAGGTCCCGCAAGGGGCAATACACAGTCCGACAGACAGGAGGTTGAAATGTCATTTCTGAAATCCGTTGTTAAAGTGGGTACGCTGGGGCTCTTCGCACTTGTGCTGATGGCTCCGGTCAAATCCGTTATTGCCGGTGAATACCCGAGCGCACCCGTACAGGTTACGGTAGCTTATGGTCCAGGTGGTGCCACCGATTTCCAGGCCCGTATCGTGACCATGATGGCAGGCAAGGAAAAATACCTGAATATGCCTATCGTTATCTTCAATAAACCCGGCGCCGGTGGCCAGAAAGGCTGGAACTGGTTTGCTTCCAAGGCGAGCACAGACGGCCACCAACTGGCCGCCTACAACGTGCCGCACTTTATTGCCCAGTCGATCAAGTTCGATACCAAGTACAACATCAACAATCTTGAGCCGGTTGCCAACTGGGGTGCCGACCCGGCCGTGCTGATCGTGCCCAAGGACAGCCCCTTCAATTCGGTTTCCGATGTGGTGGCTCATGCCAAGGCGAATCCCGGCACCATCACGGTCAGCGGTGCGGGCCTCTATGTGGGTCACCACATCGCCCATCTGCAGTTCGAGAGGGCTGCCGATATCAAGCTCAAGTACATTCCTGCCGGCGGCGGTGTCAAGGCCATGAAAATGGTGCTCGGCAACCAGGTCATGGCGGGCTTTAACAACCTGTCCGATGCCTACCGCCAGGGTGACCGGATCAAGATCCTGGGCGTAGCCGACAATCAGCGCGAAGAGATGTTCCTGCCGGATGTGCCCACCTTCAAGGAGCAGGGCGTGGACGTGGACGATTCAAGTGTAAACTTCCGCGGTATCATGGCGCGCAAGGGTACCCCCCAGGAAGTCATCGATTTCCTCGCAGAGCGGGTGCATCTGATGTTTCAGGACCAAAAAGTCGCCAAGAAGATGAAAGCGGGTGGGTCTCCGCTGCGCATCATGACCCGGGACGAGGTCCTTGCCATGTGGGCAGAGCGTCAGCCGTACCTCGAAGACCTGCTCAAAGGACTCGATTGAGTCAGTTGGTTTAGTATTGCAGCAAGGCGCCGACCCGGCTAGCGGGCCGGCGCGTTTTTTCTTGAATATCCTTGTTTTCGGTCCGGGGTAAACGATAATGGGATCAACCGTAGGCGAGTTAGTCGCCTCCGCTCGTAGGGCGCAGGCCGAGTACGAGAAGTGGAATCAACAGCAGATCGACGATGTGGTTGCTGCGATCGCCTGGACCATCCTGGAGCCCGAAAGCAACCGCTATCTGTCGCAGCGGGCGGTGGAAGATACCGGTCTTGGCGATGTCGATGACAAATTCCAGAAGAACTACCGCAAGACGCTGGGCTTGCTTCGTGATCTGACCGGTGCTCCCTCTGTAGGCATTATTTCAGAAGACCGCGAGCGGGGAATCATTGAAATTGCACGACCGGTTGGGGTTGTGGGCGCGATCACGCCGTCGACAAACCCGGTAGCGACACCAACCAACAAGGTCATGAACGCGCTCAAAGGGTGCAATGCCATCATTCTCGCCCCGTCGCCTCGTGGAGAGGCAGTCTGTGGTGAACTGGTTGCGCTGTTCCAGCAGGCACTGAAGAAAGTCGGTGCGCCCGAGGCGCTGGTGCAGAAACTGCCTTGCCCCATCAACAAGGCCGACACCGAAACCTTAATGAGAGAGGTTGATCTGGTGGTTGCCACGGGGTCACAGAACAATATCCGCTCGGCCTATTCGAGTGGTACACCTGCGGTGGGCGTGGGGGCGGGCAATGTATCCGTGATTGTTGACGAGACTGCAGACCTCGCCGCGGCTGCGGAACAGATTATTGCCTCCAAGACCTTCGACAACGCCACCAGTTGTTCTTCTGAAAACAGCGTGGTCGCGCTGGATCAGGTTTACGATGCACTGGTCACCGCCCTGGAATCACAGGGTGCAAAAATGCTGACGGCCGATGAACAGGAAAGCCTGCAGCAACTGATGTGGACAGACGGCAAACTGAACCCGGCCGTTATCGCCCAGCCCGCCCGGGAGATTGCGAAGAGGGCGGGAATCCATTGCGAGGCCGATCCCGGGATTAAGGTCCTGCTGGTGCGCGAGTCCAAAACCGGACCCGCGCATCCGTTCTCAGGCGAGAAGTTGTGTCCGGTTCTGACGCTTTACCGGGCCGGGGATTTCGATGCGGCTCTGGCGCAGGTGGCGCGGATCTATGATTATCAGGGGGCAGGGCATTCCGTGGGAATCCATACCAGTGATGAGAAGAGGGCAATGCGGATCGCCTTGGAACTGCCCACCTGTCGGGTGATTGTCAACCAGGCACACTGTTTTGCTACCGGCGGCAGCTTCGACAACGCCTTGCCGTTTTCGCTTTCGATGGGCTGCGGCAGTTGGGGTGGTAACAGCATCAGTGACAATATGAATTACCGGCATTACCTTAATACGGTCCGAGTCGTCAGCAGGATTCCGGCGCAGGTCGTCTCACCCGAGGATCTTCTTGGGGATTACTGGGCGCGTTATGGAAAGTGATGCGCCGCTGACCTTCGCCGAGGTCGAGGACTGTCGCGCCTTAACCATCCGGCAGCTTATCGATCGGTACGCAACGGCGCACCCGGGCAAGGCCTTCGCCGTCTTCCCGGATTCCGGTCTCGAACTCACCTGGTTACAGTTACAAAAGATCTGCCGACATCTGCACGCATACCTTGAGTCCCTGGGTGCGAAGCCGGGTGACCGGATCGGGATGTTGACCGCTAACGGGCAGTCGGCGCTTGAGTTGTTTCTGGGTTGTATGTACGGTGGCTTTACCATCGCGACCTTTAATCCCGTGGCGGGAGAGGCGGCCCTGCGCTATGTGCTTGACCATTCCGAGGTCAAGGTGCTGTTTGTTGATGAGACTAACGCTGATGCGGCGATGAAGATCTGTGATGAGGAGATGCCGACGTTAAAGGTGGTCGGCACAAAAGCGACAAGACCTCTTTCCCTGCCGGGTGCCCGGAACAAGGTCGTACCTTTTTCACCCAAGCCACAGGATGACGCGCTGCTGATCTACACCTCCGGCACCACGGGCCGGCCCAAGGGGGTTATCCACTCCCACGCGAGCTTGCTGGCAGGCAGCGCCAACACGGTGGCGGCACATCACCTCGGCCGGGAAGACCGTGCGTTGTGTGTTCTGCCGATCTGCCACATCAACGGCCAGGTGGTCACGGTGATGGCGCCTTTATTGAGCGGCTCTTCAGTGGTGATGCCGTCGCGTTTTCGGGTCTCAAAGTTCTGGGACTGGGTCCGCACTCACCGGTGTACCTGGTTCAGCGCGGTGCCGACGATCATTTCATATCTCCTTGGGGCAGAAGAGGCAGCGGCGGATCCCGAAAAAATGGCCCTTGCGCATGTCCGCTTTGGCCGTTCCGCATCCGCCGCACTGCCGCCGGCCGTGCACCGGGCGTTCGTTGAGCGCTTCGGCATTCCCCTTGTCGAGACCATGGGCATTACCGAGACCGCTGCGCCGATTCTCTCGAATCCGCTCAACCCGGCAGCGCACCGGATTGGTTCACCGGGTAAAAGTTGTGGTAACGCAGTGCGGATTGCGGATGAGCGTAACGCGGTGCTTGATCCCGGCAGTGAGGGAGAAATCCAGGTACGCGGTGACAATGTCATGAAGGGCTACCTCAAGGACCCTGAAAAGACCCGCGAGGCATTTACCAGCGATGGCTGGTATCGAACCGGGGATCTCGGGCATAGGGATAAAGACGGCTATGTCTTTGTCACCGGCAGGATAAAGGAACTGATCATCAAAGGCGGCGAGAACATCGCGCCAAGAGAGATTGACGACGTGCTCTACCAGTTTCCCGGGGTGCTCGAGGCAGCGGCGGTGGGTATCGCGGACAGTCGGTATGGCGAGGAAGTCGCCGCCTGTGTGGTTGCGAATCCGGGTAACCTGATTGATGTGGACGAACTGCGTGCGCATTGTGAGAAGAATCTGGGAGCCTTCAAGATGCCAAGTGTGTTCCATCTGATGCAGACCCTGCCGAAGGGGCCGTCCGGGAAAATCCAGCGGCGCAAGCTGGTTGATGAGATCGAGAAGTCAAACGCGGGTGGTGCCTGATTCTCTTCCGGGATGAGCGAGATTTAAATGGCAGCAGGTACTTTTCTCAGCAGTCAGCAGGTGGTCTGCCCCCCGTCACTGCTGCGCCGCGCGGCAGGCAAAGACCCCGCCGTCACCGCGATCGTCGGTGCGGATCATCCCGTTGTTCTCGACAGTGCCCGGCAGGCGCAGGAGACCGGGATCATTGTGCCCGTCCTGATTGGCAGCCCGTCCGGAATCGAAAACGCGGCGCAGGAGATCGGTTGGGACATCTCGGGCCTTGAGATTGTCGAAGCATCCGGAGAGGCCAGTGCCGCACAGGCGGGCGCACAGCTCGCATCTTCAAAACGTGTGCAGATGGTCATGAAGGGCCATGTTCATTCAGATACCTTCATGCGCCCGCTTCTCACCAAAGAGGGGAGAATCCGGGGCGCGGGAAGATTGTCCCATGTGTTCCACATGACGGTCCCCAATAACGATAAGGAAATCATGCTGACCGATTGCGCGCTGAATGTGGCGCCGAACATCAAGACCCGCATTGCGATTGTCGAGAACGCGGCAACCCTGGCCCACAAACTCGGAATCACAACGCCCCGTGTGGCGCTTCTCGCGGCGTCAGAGACGGTCAGCGGGGCAATGCCGGTAACCCGGGAGTGCGAGCAGATTGCTGAGCATTTTTCGGCCTCAGATCTCAATGCCGAGGTTTTCGGACCGCTCGCCTTTGACAATATCGTCTCCGCCGATGCGGCAAAGATGAAAGGTATCGAGCATCCGGTGGCCGGTGATGCTGATGTGATTGTGGTGCCGACCATTGAAGCCGGCAATGCACTCTTTAAGATGATGGTTTATTTCATGGGTGCCTGTGCAGCGGGTATCGTGCTTGGCGGCAGCGTTCCTGCTTTGCTGACCAGTCGCGCTGACCCGCCCGCAGCTCGACTGGCAAGTGCGGCGCTTGGGGCAATCTCTGTCCGTTCGGATTGACCGAGGGACCGGAATAACCGGGTTATTGTGAGAGTCTCACGGCTTTCGCAAAGATATACCGGTCGGGAACGTACCGGGACGCTTTACGTCTTGCGGCGAAAGGCTGCAGCCCAGAGATCGTAGATGACGATCGCCAATACGAAGACACTGATCACCCAGAAGGGCGGGCCGCCCCAGAATCCAGCAAAG
>DCXP01000079.1:0-36895 GCA_002327725.1 Proteobacteria bacterium UBA2133 | reverse complement strand
GCCGGTGATACGATCGATGGTTCTTTGTTGCATCAACTGATCCTCACTGATTTATGAATTTGAGTCACTGATCTGCTGTTCAAGCCAGTGAGCAGTACGCATCAGTCGGGCATCTTCCTCCCGTCCGCCGATCAACTGGACACCAATCGGCAGGCCAGTTGCCCCCACCAGAATCGGTAACGACAGGCAGGGCAGGCCGATCAGGGTCCAGATGGTGCAAAAGACCGGGTCCCCGGTCTGCTCCAGTGTCGCTGGCGCCTCCCCGGGCGTACTGGCTGCGATGATCGCATCATAATCATGAAAAAGTTCGGCGAAAAAACCTTTGGCCAAAGCGGTTGCAGACTGTGCGCTGCTGTAGGCTTGGGCCGGATAAGTTTCAGCTCGGGCAAGAGCATCCGTCATCTGCGGGCTGATCGCGTCGCTGTGTGCGCTAAGGCTGTCGGCGAGTGATGCGCGTATATCGGATTCATAGATCACTTTGTGATGCTCAATGAGGTTCACATAACTTTCTGGAAGGTCAACCAGTTCGCTGTACGGTTCCAGGGCTTTGCGCAGTTCATCCAGACCGCTACGGGTATCGTCGCAAAGACGGTGATCGTAACCGGTGCTGAGAAAAGCCAGTCTCGGTTCTACCGGAACCGTTTCATGATAGCCGTCGGTCAGGACCGGCTTAGGCGTTGCCTCTGTGGCACCGTCTCCGTTGTCAAACCCGGTCAACTGGTCGGTGACCAGAGCGGTGTCTTCCAGCGATCGGGCAAAGACGCCGACCTGGTCGAGGCGGTCTGAGGTGTGCAGAACGCCGCTGCGTGAAATCAGCCCATAGGAGGGTTTAAGACCGTACACGCCGCAGAAGGACGCCGGACGGATGACCGAGCCGTTCGACTGGCTGCCCACCGCCAGCGGTACATGCTGCGCGGCCACCGCGGCCGCCGATCCACTGGACGAGCCCCCGGGGGTGTGCCCGGCCCGGTGCGGATTTTGCGTTTGTGCCGGAGCCATGAAAGCAAATTCGGTCGTGACGGTTTTGCCCATGATCACGGCGCCGGCCTCCCGGAGACGGCTTACCGCTGTACAGTCACTGCCAGGACGGCGCCGTGAGTAGATCGGCGAACCGTAAGCGGTCGGCATATCGGCGGTATCGAAAATATCCTTGATGCCAACAGGAACGCCATGTAAAGGGCCCACCGCCAGCCCGCGACTGCGCCGCTCGTCCAGTGTTCTCGCCTGGCCGAGCGCCAGATCAGGATCCAGGAACGCCCATGCACCGATCTGATGATCAGTCTTGCTTATCCGGTCGAGACAGGATTGGACCAGCTCAACCGATGAGAACAGGCCCCGCCGGATACCGTCTGCGGATGCCATTGCAGGCAGGGCAAAAAGTTCACTCACCTATCTGGTCCGATTGCGGCCCGTCAGGGGATGTATTCCCCAAACAGAGCATCCGGCAGCCACAGAGCAATGCCCGGGAACTGGTACATCAGCACCATCGAAAGAATCACGACGCCCAGATAGGGCATGATTCCCTTGAAAATCTCAATCAACTCGATTTTGTCGCCTACCACGCCCTTCAGATTGACTATCCTCCTGCTAACTGATTGAGGCCTGCAGACGGACCGTCTGCCAGAACCTTGATATCACTGGGGAATCCCCAGTCCACAGCAAGCCTATACCTATCTCTTGAGATACGCCAGTGGTTATTGGTAAGAATTACCATCATATTGTAGAAGTCGATGAGAGAGTGCAGATATATAGCCGAACTGACCTGATCCATCTGCACCGGCCAGAACCGGCGTTGTTAAGCAGAACAGGCAGGAAACAGTTTTATTGATGCCGGCGTTGACGATACGGCGATTGGTATCACCACTAGGTAGAATTGGAGAAAATATGCGCCCAAAATTTGCCCACCCGGAGGATAGATAAATGACCATTGCGGTCGGAGATTCGATACCTGATGTCACGGTCCATATCATGGGTGAGTCAGCACCTGAGCCGAGAAACTCGGGAGCACTCTTCGCCGGGCGCAAGGTAGTGCTGTTTGCGTTGCCGGGTGCATTCACCCCCACGTGTTCGGCCAAACATCTGCCGGGATTTATTGACGCGGCGGCAGAATTCTTTGAAAAAGGGGTTGATGAGATCATCTGCCTGTCAGTAAACGACGCCTGGGTAATGGATGCCTGGGGTAAAGCCCAGGGCGCCGATGGAAAGCTAACCATGGTGGCCGACGGCAACGGAGACCTCAGCCGCGCCATGGGCCTGACAGCAGATATGAGCGGTGCGGGCTTTGGAGAACGGTCGGTCCGCTACGCAATGATTGTCGACAATGGTGTGGTCACACACCTCAACGTCGAGGAACCGCGCAAGTTTAAGATCAGCGACGCACAGACCATGCTCACATTGCTGTGACAAAAGGAGCAATTAACAGATGACACAGAATCAAGTTGAAGTTGTCGAGGTTGAAGTCGACGGCTTTAAGATCGTAACCTATTCCTATGGAAGTGGAGATAACGTGCTGTTCCTGCTCAACGGGGGACCGGGTCTGCCGTGTGACTACCTGAGAGACCCGCATATCCCGTTAGCGAATGAGGGGTATCGAGTCGTCGCGTTTGATCAGCTTGGATGTGGGAATTCTGACCGGCCAGAAGACACGGCTCTTTGGAACATCTCAAGATATGTTGAAGAGGTCGAGACAGTCCGAAAGGCACTTGGCCTGGATCATGTTCACCTTCTCGGTCAGTCCTGGGGTGGTTGGCTAAGCATCGAGTATGCGCTTACCTATCCCGAGGCCATCCGCTCGCTGATCCTCGCAAATACCTGTGGCGATCTGCCTCACCTGACCACTGAGTTGAATCGTATGCGTGAGGCCCTCGGAAGTGAAACGGTCGCAATGATGCTGCATCACGAGGCCTTGGGAACCCTGGACCATCCGGAATACCAGGCAGCGGTGACGATCTTGAATTACCGACACGTCTGCCGCCTGAAAGACTGGCCGGAGTCGTTGTTGAGATCAGTAAATGACTGGAATATGGGGCCTTACGGCACCATGCAGGGGCCAAATGAATTTTTATACATCGGCAATCTCAAGGATTGGAACCGGATTCCCGATATGCATCGTTTACAGATGCCGGTGCTGATCGTGACCGGGACCCATGACGAGATCGGGCCTGCGTGTGCTTTGAAAATGCACAATGTGCTTCCTAATTCGGAGGTCGTTATTTTCCCCAACAGTTCCCATGTGCCATTTTACGAGGAGCCGGGCGATTATTTCGACGCGCTCAAGCGCTTCCTGGAAAAACGGAGTTAGTCGGTCGCGCGCAGTGCTTTGTCCGGACGCTGAGCAGCGCCAAGCGGCAGTGAAACGGTAGGTCCAGCAGCTCAGACGGTATGTGGCTTGGGCGACGGTCGGTGAGATTGACGATATCGCTGAGGACTCATGCCGGTCCAATTGCGAAACGCCCGCGAGAAAGCAGAAAGTTCTGAGTATCCCAGAAGCATTGCCACCTCGGTGAGGGGCAGATCATGGTTATCAAGGTAATGCAGGGATAGTTCTTCTCGGGCGCTGCGCAGCAGGCTCTTGAATGAAAGTCTGTGCGCGTTCAGTTCATGCTGAAATTCATGGTCACTTAAACCGAAAAGTTGTGCAATTTCTGCGACAGTGGGAATCGTTGTGCTGAGGTTGAGTTTGATCTGGTTTCGGACTGATTCGGAGAAAGTTTCGGGATTTTCATGCAGCTCGCAGCGCGATTGCAGAAATGCCTCAACGATGGAATAAAGATACGGGTCAGCCGCCGGCATGCGGGTATCCAGATCAACTGGCCGGAATGCCAGAGCGTTAGTGCGCCGCCCAAACTGAACGGGCGCCCCAAATAGTTCCTCATGTTCATGATGATTCTCTGGCCTGGCATGCTCAAACCGGATCTCAAGCGGGCACCAGTCCGGCCCCAGTGCGTGGCGGAAGATATTGAGAAACATTCCCATGGAGAGTTCAGCATCATGCCGTCGATCTTTAATCTGCGGATCATTGATACGGTAGCTGAGCCACAGCATGTCGTCATCGCGGATCAGCCCAAAACTTGATTGCTCCTGATGCGCCGGGAAATGGGTCTCCATGTTGCGCAGGCCTGCCGCCAGAGTCGGCGAACTGATAGCGGCATAGCCAATGGCCCCGAGACGTCGCGGTTCAAAGCCTGAACCAAAGTGCAGCCCAAAATTATCGTTTCCGGTCTGGCGGGATGCCTCGGTAAAGAGGTGACAGAACCGCCCCAGATCCAGCTCGTTGGTGGGGTTCTCAAGGTCCTTGGATTGAATACCACTGCGACCAAAGATCAGGTCGGGATCTCCGTGATTCGCCTCAATCAGCGGTATCACGCCCGAGGCCGCTGAAGCCAGCACTTTCGGGGTTAAAGAGGAATTCATCATTAAAGGTTTAGATTTCTCTTTTAGGGTACTGATTTTATAGGAAAATTATGTATTCATATATGGCAAATTACAAAAGTTATTTCTCGCGCCGGTTGGCGGCAGAAAATGTCAAGTTTTTCAGCTGTTCTGTCAAGCAAAGCCGGTCAAAAAACGTTATCTTGGGGACAGTTGTAAGTTGTCTCAGTCATGTAGTATCTACTTTCTGGTGCTAACCAAAATACCTACCAAACGAGGAGAAAACCATGAAGTTCACCCGACGTCAATTTAACAAAGGCCTGGCAGCGGGCGCAGGACTCGCAGCAATGGGCCCCCTGAGTTCAGTCATGGCGGCTCGTAACGAGATGAACATCCTGTGCTGGGAAGGCTATAACTCGGACGATGTGCTGGGCCCGTTTCGAAAAGCGAATCCCGGGGCAAAGGTCCGAGCTGAAAGTGGCACATCTGATCCTGACATGATTAATAAACTTCGAGCGGGAGAAGTAAACGTTTGGGATCTGATTAATGTTAACCAGCCCTGGGCCCGTGCGCAGTTGTACCCGGAGGGTCTGATCAAACCCCTGAATAAAGATCGTTTTATGGGCTATTTTGACAAAATGCTGCCTGGTTTCTCGGACCCTTATCCACTGGCTTTCGCTGGTGATGGTGAACTTATTGGCATGCCTCAGCGATATGGTCCTTTCAGTTTTGTTGTCAATACCGACAAGATCAGTCGCGCTACCGCCGAGGATGAGGGCTGGAAACTGTTTCTTGATTCAGCGATGAAAGATCGTTACGGCGTTCTGACATATGACAACTGGAACATCATGCACATGTGCCTGACCGGAGACCAGAACCCGTTCGAGCCAATGGATCAGGCCGGCCTTGACAAGTTCCGCAATACGGCAGACACCATCTTTGGCGGTGCCAAAATGCTGACCGATGATCTGGTTGCCATGAATACCGCCCTGATCAATGGCGAGATAGACGCATACTTCACGGGGGGCACCTATACCGCTTCCCCTGCACGCTTCGACGGGGCAACCAACGTTCGGGGGATCACTCCGAAATCCGGGCCGGTGGGTGGCAAAGGGGGTGTGGTGTGGATCGAGTTGACCTCGGCCGTCAACAACCCCAATCCTTCGGACCTCGCTGAGGATTTCCTGGATTTCGTTCAGGGAGCCGATATCTGCAAGGCAGTGGCATTTTCCGAGGGAACCTATAACCCCGTGAGCCAGATGGGCGACCCGGCCGTCCTCAACAAGTTCGACAAGGCTGAACTTGATGCAATTCAGTGGGACAGCCTGGGCGAGGAAATGGCCCGGTCCCTGGATTACCAGGTCGTCGCATCCTATGCAGAACTGAACGAAGCGTATAACGCGGCAAAACGCGGCTAGTTCCTGCGCGTTCAGATGTAGCCGAGGGCAGGTCTTGACCTGCCCTCGGTGTCTTTGGCCTATTGTTCTCGCAGACTCCTTGTGACCCGATATGCGTTCTGAACCCATCCTCCGCCTTGAGGGCGTCAGTAAGGTTTTCGGGGAATTTACCGCCCTTGATCAGATCGATCTTGACATTCACGAGGGCGAGTTCCTGACGATCGTCGGGCCTTCGGGCAGTGGAAAAACAACCTTGATCCGAATCCTCGTTGGTATCGAGGAACTCTCCAAAGGAAAAATCTGGCTTCGAGACGCCAGGATAGAAAAGTTACCGGCGAACCTGAGGCCGACCTGTATGGTTTTTCAGTCGCTGGCACTTTTCCCGCACAAATCAGTGGGCGAGAACATCGAGTTCCCGCTGAAGCTCCGTAGGCAAAATCCCCTCGACAGGAAGGCCAGGGCTGACGAATTACTCGACCTTTTGCATCTGCCCCAAAGTTTTTACGACAAGCGTATTCACGAATGCTCGGGTGGTGAGCGCCAGCGTGTGGCCCTTGCCCGGGCACTGGCTTTTGATCCGGAGATTCTCTTTTTTGATGAACCCTTGTCTGCGCTGGATTTCAGGTTACGCAAGAATCTGGAGAAAGAACTCAAGGACCTACACCAAAGGACCGGCAAGACGTTCGTTTACATCACGCATAGCCTGGAAGAAGCGATGGTCATGTCGGACCGTATTGCCATCATGCGCAGTGGCCGATTTGAGCAGATTGCCGTGGCCGATGAAATCTATGCCCGACCCGTCAGCCGGTTTGTTGCCGAGTTCATGGGGGAGGTTAACCTGTTTTCTGTCGAAGGCACCGCGTCGGGAACTCTTGTTGGGACTGAAGTTGACATCCGGGTGGCCAGCGCGGATCTCGGTTCGGGCATGAACCTTGCAGTGGGTGTTTCGGCAACCCTGATGGTCAGGCCGGAAGCCGTGCAGTTTCTGAGCGGGGACGATGATGCCGACTTTATGGTTGAGGGGCTCCTCAAAGCAGAATATGCCCTGGGTTCCAGAACTCAGTACAAGGTCGAAGCTGACAACGGCGATGAACTGGCGGTGGAAAAACTCCGGGAAGATCGGTTTTCCGGCCAGGTGGGCGATCGGGTTCGGCTTGGGTGGAATGTCGAGCACGCCCATTTGATCAGGCCAGGCTAATCAATGGAGCGCCAGGACCAGCGTATTGGATTGCTCAGTGCGGCGCCGATAGGCATGGTGCTGTTCATCAGTTTTCTCGCTCCGATGCTGGTGATCGCCATCTTTTCCATAATGCCCCAGAAGGTGTTCAGCCTTTTAAATCTCCCGGATTTTTCTTCATACAAACTGATATTTACACAGGGCTACATCAAGTCCTTGCTGTGGTCTTTTGGTATGGCGATGGCATCGACCCTGATTCTGTTTGTGGTCTGCTGGCCGCTGGCGTTTGGCATGGCCAAGGTATTTAAGGGTTTTGGTCTCTTTATCACCATTGCCGTGGTCGTCACCTTGTTTGTCTCGGAAAACATCCGCCTGTTTGGCTGGGTGCTGACGCTGATGAAGGGGGGGTTGATCGAAGGTCACCTGCGTGCATGGACCGGACTGACATTCGAAGGTGCGCTGTACAACGTACCGGTCATTGTCTTCGGCCTGGTCTATGCGTATTTCCCATTTATGCTTTTCCCGCTCGTTCAGGGTATTGCGACGGTCCCGGACGATGCCCGCCAGGCGGCTGCCGATCTGGGGGCATCGCGGTGGCAGATCTTTTACGAGGTTGATCTGCCGTTGTCGGCACCCGGGATTGTCATTGGGTCACTCTTGAGTTTTGTTCTTGCGGCGGGTGCGATGGCGGAATCCAAGCTGCTCGGCGGGCAGACCGTTATCGTCATCGCGGATGAAATCGAAACCGCCTTTACCTATGGGCAGAACTGGCCTTTGGGATCGGCACTGTCCATTATCCTGATCCTGATCATTGGGTCGCTGTCGATATTTGGGATCAACCGGGTAAATCTGGATCTGATCATGGGTGGACGACGCTCGTGAAGATGTCGCGATCAGCACGGATCGCCCTGGGTCTGTACGGTATGCTCGCGATCCTTTTCCTGTATTTGCCTATTATCTCGGTTGGCTTTGCCTCTGTCTCCAAAGCGCGATACCTGACCTTTCCTATCAAGCGCTATGCAACCAAATGGTACGGTAAAGCGATCGAAAGTTCGACGGTGCAGGATCTGCTGGTGACCTCGTTGAGCGTAGCGCTGCTGGTGACGGTCATCTCAATGGTCGTCGGATTCTTTGGGGCTCTGGCGTTTGCCCGGTACCAGTGGCGTTTTCGCGGAACGTTTCAGAAACTGATCCTGTTGCCAATCTTTTTCCCCCAGGCCGTGCTCGGCCTGGCGTTGCTGTTATGGTTCAACGCCCTTGGCATCATTCCCAGCTGGAAGACAGCCGTGGTTGCCCATCTGGTGTGGATCTCGCCGATCGCGACGCTCATCATTGCCATCCGTGCATACAGTTTTGACCCCGCTCTCGAGGAGGCGGCCCGGGATATGGGCGCTTCGACGTGGACTGTCATGAAAGAGATCACGGGACCGTTGCTCTGGCCAGGGGTGGTTTCCGCGGGGCTTTTTGCCTTTTTGCTTAGCTGGGGCAATTTCCCGTTATCGCTCTTTACAACCGGGGCAGACTCGACCTTGCCGGAGTGGCTCTACGCAAAAATGGTATCCGGCTATTCACCGCTGGTGCCCTCCGTTGGCATACTTTCTATTTTCACTTCCATCGTGTTGCTCCTTGTTGGGGTGATCGTAATGTGGATCATACGGGCGCGCAGCGAGGCATCGAGCGCCAACGCCCGTTAACTTTAGGAGGAAACTCACATGTTGACATCAATTAAAGGCAGGTCGGTAATTGTGACCGGCGGTTCAAAGGGAATCGGCAAGGGAATCGCCAAGGTCTTTGCGGCGCAGGGCGCCAGGGTGATGATTGCGGCCCGGGGAGAGGCGGATGGCACGGCTGCCGTGGAGGAACTGAAGGCCTCCGGCGCCGATGCACAATTCTGTCAGTGCGATGTATCGGATTGGGAGTCGGTCCAGAACATGGTGGCAACAACAGCCGAAAAGTTTGGCGGGTTGAATGTTATGTGTGCAAACGCCGGTGGGTTTCCGCAGACCAAGATGGTGGATATGGATCCTGCTGAATGGGATCAGGTAATGGCCACCAACCTGAAAAGCGCATTTCTGTGCGTTAAGGCATCCATCCCGCATTTTGAAGACGCCGGAGGTGGCAGGGTGGTGCTGACATCATCCATTACCGGACCCGTTACCGGCTTTCCCGGCTGGTCCCATTACGGAGCGTCAAAATCCGGTCAGTTGGGTTTTCTGAAAACGGCGTGCATGGAGTTGTCACGTTACAACGTCACCATCAATGCCGTCATGCCCGGCAATATCTATACCGAGGGACTTCAGGACCTGGGGCAGGAGTACCTGGATACCATGGCGGCGTCTATTCCATTGAAAAGACTGGGAGATGTGGCGGATATCGGTAACGCGGCGCTGTTTTTTGCCTCGGACGAAGCCGGTTATATCACCGGGCAGACCATCATTGTTGACGGTGGCCAGATTATCCCTGAGTCACTTGAAGCGATAGAAGAAATCTGATTCCTGCCGTCTTTGCCTAGGATCAATCGATATGGATAACGATAAATTCTCGTACGAGGAGACGATGGCGCATCTTTCTTCGCTCGCCAATGAAGCTTTGAGCTTATGGGATCTGCCCACGGACAGCAAGGCACGATTGATCAACGTTTCGGAGAATGAGACGTTTCGCGTTGAAGCACCCGACGGATTCAAGTCGATCCTTCGGCTGCACCGCGAGAACTACCACACGGAAGCTGCGATTCACTGCGAACATGCATGGTCGACGGCGCTGAATGCTGATGGCGGGGTCAAGACTCCGGATATTCTTCCAGGAAAAAACGGCAGTACGATCCAGTCCGCAACCAGCGAAGCCCTGGGTCAGAAACGCTATCTTGCCATGTTTGAGTTTGTTGAAGGCAGTGAGCCCGATCAGCAGGATGATCTGACCGGTGGGTTTGAAGAACTCGGGGAGATTGCTGCCAAGACCCACATCCACTCAATTGCCTGGGATCGCCCCGAGCCTTTTGAACGTCTGGTCTGGGATCTGGACACCGTATTCGGCAAAGCCGCAACCTGGGGCAACTGGCGTGATGGGCCGAATATCGGAGCGCAGGCCCGTGAGGTGCTTGAAGAGGTGGAAGCCACGGTCATTGACCGTCTGACCCGCTATGGGAGAGAAGCGGACCGGTTTGGACTCATTCATGCCGATATGCGTCTTGCCAACCTTTTGGTCACCGACGGTGAGACGAGGCTGATTGACTTTGACGATTGCGGTCTGGGTTGGCTGATGTATGACTTTGCCGCCGGGATCAGTTTTATGGAGGATGACCCCCGGATACCAGGGCTTAAAGACGCCTGGGTTCGGGGTTACCGGTCCGTACGGCCGCTGTCCCAGGAAGATGAAAACGAGATTCCCACTTTCGTCATGATGAGACGCCTTGCCTTGCTCGCCTGGATCGGCTCGCACAGCGAGGTCGATATTGCCCAGGAACTGGCCCCGACTTTTGCTCCTGTCAGCGAGGAGCTTGGCCGTAACTACCTGACAGCGTTAGCCTGAGATAGCAGATAACGCGGTAACCTCGATGTCATTTTCTGTTCAACAAGCTGTTCTTGAGCATTAATTTTTTGCGCTCGCTGCATATGTCAATTTCCGGGAGATAGTGTCAAGTCGACGTTCTGGCCGCATGTCACTCTGTATATAGGAGTCGGCACCTAACCGCGGTGAGAGCGTTCCATGAGCGAAGCAAAACTAGACTTTCTCGACCGATCCCGAGCCTTCTGGAATCCTGGCAAAACCCAGGACTGGCAGGACATGGGGATCGATCTGGTGATCGATCGACGTGAAGGGTATTACCTTTACGATATGGATGGCCACCGCCTGATTGATCTGCACCTTAACGGCGGTACTTACAATCTCGGTCACCGAAATCCAGAACTTGTTCAGGCCCTGAAAGCCGGCAGCGAGCGCTTTGATATGGGGAACCATCATTTCCCGGCGCTGGCCCGGACCGCCCTGGCAGAGGCCCTTGCTGCCTGCGCACCATCACCGGATATGCGCTACACAGCGTATGGCTCAGGTGGCGGCGAAGCGATCGATATCGCATTGAAAACTGCGCGCCACGCAACTCAAAAGCGCAAGATCGTCTCGATCATCAAGGCCTATCACGGCCATACGGGACTGGCGGTCAAAACCGGAGATGACCGCTTTTCAAAGTTATTCCTTTCCGAAGACACCGAGGGAGAGTTTGCCCAGGTTCCGTTCAATGATCTCAATGCAATGGAAGACGCCCTTCGGGGCCGGGATGTCGCCGCAGTCATCATGGAGACCATCCCGGCGACGTACGGATTTCCGATGCCTATGGAAGGTTACCTTCCGGGGGTGAAGCAGCTCTGCGAGCGCTATGACGCGCTGTATATCGCAGATGAGGTGCAGACCGGCCTGATGCGGTGCGGTGAGATGTGGGGATGCACCAAATACGGCATAGAACCTGACATTATGGTGACCGGCAAGGGCATCGGGGGCGGTATCTACCCGATTGCCTGTGTGCTGATCAGTGAGCGGTGTGGGGGTTGGCTCAAGGAAGACGGTTTCGGCCACATTTCCACGGGCGGTGGTGCCGAACTGGGCTGTATTGTCGCGATGAAGGTTCTCGAGATGGTGCAACGGCCTGAGGTGCGCACCATGGTGAAATATGTCTCCGACTATATGCGTGCCGGGCTCGAGCAGATTATGGCGGCTTACCCGGATTTCTTTGCCGGCATACGACAGCATGGCGTCGTGATGGGGCTTGAGTTCAATCATGAGCAGGGCGCCAAGCCGGTCATGAAACATCTCTACGACAACGGCGTATGGGCGATTTTCTCTACTCTGGATCCACGGGTGCTGCAGTTCAAACCCGGATTGCTGATGACGCAGGCCGACTGTGAAGAGGTCCTGCGTCGGGTCGAGATCGGGGTAGGTCTTGCCCGCGATGAAGTAATGGGCTCATCCCGTCATAGCTACCGCAAAAGTGCATGATTATGGAACCGCAAGTCAGAACACTGGTAGATATTGCTGATACGCCGGCGGCACTCGCCGGCCAGGCCGACATTGTGCTGGAACGGGCACGCTGGGCTGCCGAAGTGTTTCGGCGTTTTGACCATACGCTGACGATGTCCATTGTCGATGCGGTCGCAAAAGCGGCGCACGAAACTGCAGGTCGCTACGCTGATTGGGCTGTAGAGGAAACCGGGTTTGGTGTCGCGGCACACAAGAAAATCAAGAACGAGTTGACTGCTCATCCTCTGGTGGATTTCTACCGTGACCAGGACTTCGTTAATCCACGCGTGGATGAAGCCCGCAAGATGGTTGAGATTCCCCGTCCTGCCGGCGTCATCCTGGCATTGGCGCCCTCCACGAACCCGATTGCCACCATCAATTACAAAATCCTGATCGGATTGATGACGCGCAATGCGATTGTGATCAGTCCGCACCCGGCGGCACGCGAGTGCAGTGTTGATGCGGCACAACTTCTGTCCAAAGCGGCGCAAGAGGCAGGTGCACCAGATGGCGTAGTCCAGATTATTGAGCATCCCACGATCCCGCTCGTTGAGGAGTTCATGCGTTCGGAGAAAACATCGGTAACGCTCGCCACCGGCGGTAGCGCGATGGTTCGCTCAGCCTATTCGTCTTCCAACCCGGCTATCGGGGTTGGCCCCGGCAATGCGCCGGCGTTTGTTGATGACACGGCTGATATTGATAAGGCAGCCACACGGATCATCGAATCAAAGTCGTTCGATAACTCGGCGCTATGCACAAATGAAAGTGTGCTCATTGCTCTTGAGTCCATCGACAAACGTCTGTGTCAGGCGCTGAGGCAGAACGGGGCCTACATCTGTGATGCTGATGACGTTGATCGACTGCGGCGCTATCTCTTTCATGAGAGAGGCTTTAATGTCGAGACCATTGGCCGGGATGCCGTGTGGATTGCAAAAGAATGTGGAATCCGGGTGCCTGAAAACGTGAAGGTTCTGATTGCTCCCATTACGCAGATCGGGGTGGAAGAGCCACTGTCACGTGAAAAATTATGCCCTGTGCTGGCCTATCATGTGGTGCGAAGCCGCAGTCAGGCAATCTCACAGGCACGGGCGGTGTTACGGATCGCCGGTGCAGGCCACTCGGCCGCTATCCACACCACCGATGAATCTGCGGCCATGGCTTTTGCCGGTGCCGTGGAAGCGTATCGTGTGGTGGTAAACGCACCCTGTACCCAGGGTGCAGCGGGTTTTTCGACGGCACTCGCTCCCACCTTCACGGTGGGCACGGGGTATTTCGGCCGCAGTTCGATTGGGGAAAACATCGGCCCGCAGCACCTGGTGCACTGGACCCGACTCGCCTACAACTCGAGCCCGGACGAGGCCTTTGGCAGTTATCACGGTGTGTCCGTAAATCTGGCCGGACCTTTGCCGACGGCGCCTGCAGACGGCGTTCCGGGTTCCACCGTACCGGCTGTCAGGGCCTCTTTCAACGCGTCGAGCGCTGAAAGCCTTGCGGACACGAGTCGGGAAGAACTCCGCAAAATGATCGCCGAAGAACTGCGTTCCATCCTTCGCAATTGAGACAGTCATGTCGGACCTGAGATCCTTTATTTTTCTGGACCAGCTTCAGCCACAGACGCTGGCATACGTCGCATCGTGGATGCGCGGCGTGCTGCCCCGGCATAACATGGCCGCACAGATTATTGAAGTTGCCCCGGGACTGGACATCGAGGGGCTGACCGATGTGGCCCTGAAGGGTGCGAATGTATCGGTCGGGCTGCTGGTGGTGGAGCGGCAATTCGGCTATCTCGAATTTCATTCGCGGGCCACGGCCGAAGTGAAAGCAGGGGCGCAGGCTGTGCTGGATGCGATCGGCGCCCGCGAAGAAGAAGCCAGTGCACCTCAGATTCTCGGCTCGAAGGTGGTAACCCGGGTCGATCACCAGCATGCATTTCTGATCAACAGAAATAAGCTTGGGTCCATGATCCTGGGCGGTGATTCGCTGTATCTGCTGGAGTGCCAGCCGGCATCCTATGCCATCCTGGCCTGTAACGAGGCGGAAAAGGAATCTAACATCAAAGTCGTGGATTACCGGATGATTGGCGCCAACGGCCGGGTTTATCTGGCAGGCGATGAGGCAGAGATTCGTCATGCGCGTGACGCAGCCGAAAGCAGCCTTCGTAATGCGGGGGCAGTTTGAGGCCATGAGTGAAGCATTGAGGCAGACGATCCGGGATTTGTTACGTGAAGAGCTACACAAAATCCGCAAGGAGACGGCTGAATCTGACAACTCGCCAGAACGGGTTACCGAGGAAGCAGTGGCAATCAACACAGACCAGGATCTCGCTCGCTTTGTCAGAAGGGTTCTTGCGATCAGCAGGGATACTGGCGGCCGTGCTGCGGTCGAGTCCGGTCGTCACGTTTTTCGTCTTGAGATGCGAGGAAGTACATCAGAGCATGGATACCATAACGCTTCGCCAGCGGCGGCGGGCTCTGCCGTGATTCAGATCGATAAAGGCGTGATTACCGAGAAGCAGGCAATGAATATTCCGGAAGAAGTTGGAATAGTCCGAATTTCCAAAGGCGTTCAATTGACGCCACTTGCAAACGATGTCATCAGACGCACAGGCAAGAAGATAGAGAGGTTAAAGCAATGATTCGTGGTCGAGTAACAGGGCGAGTGTGGTCGTCGCGGCGCATCGACACCCTGCCTAACGGGGCACTGTTGGAAGTTTCGCTTGATGGTGGGGGCTCATTGATCGCGCTGGATCCCTTGGGCTGTAATGAAGGCGAGGCAGTGCTCATCACCCAGGGGTCAGTGGCCGCCGCGTACTTTACAAAAATCAAGGCGCCGATAGACGCATTGATCATCGGTTCAATCGACGAAAAGAACTGAGAACGTTAATTCATCAACGGGCCCGTTGGCCCAGAATACCAGGAGGTAAACAATGTCCAATCAGGCAATCGGAATGATCGAGACGAGAGGTTACGTCCCCGCACTGGCATCGGCTGATGCGATGGTGAAGGCCGCCAACGTGGAACTGGTTTCCAAGAATGAGGTCGGCGGCGGCCTTGTTTCTGTCGTCATCAAAGGCGATGTCGGTGCGGTCAAGGCAGCGACAGAAGCTGGGGCCGAGGCCGCAAATCAGGTGGGCGAGGTCGTTGCAGTACATGTGATTCCCCGACCGCATGCGGACTTGGGCGGGCATTTCGCGCTCACGGCAGGCGCGTAGTCAGAAGATCCGTAATGGGAGACTGAGAAATGACGGAACTTCGGGTTTATCTGCCGATATACGACCTGCAACCACAGTTTGCGGCGTATCTCAGCACGCCAACCCGTGCCCGGGGCTATCCGCCCTTTGAGGGGCAGCACAGCCTCATCATTGAAGTCTCCCCCGCATTGGCGATCCACCGGATTTCGGACCTGGCACTCAAGGCGGCCCCGGATATGGAGCCCGGGATCCTATTCACCGAGCGGCAGTTTGGCTTGCTGGAACTGCATTCGTCAGACCGGGAGGAGTTGGATGCTGCCGGGGATGCCATCCTTCAGGGCATCGGCGCCAGTGCCACGGACCAACTGGCACCGCAGGTTCTCTTTGAGGATGTGATCGAGAATCTGTCGGATCAGCATGCCATCATTCTCAACCGCTCCAGAAGCGCATCCATGCTGGTTCCAGGTCAGTCCCTGCTGCTGTGTGAGATGACGCCTGCATTGTTTGCCTGTGCGGCAGCAAACGAAGCCGAGCGCGTATCTCCTGGCACTGTTTTGAACGATGTCCAGATGATGGGCGTGTCGGGCAGGGTATTCATGTCGGGCGATGTGGAGCAACTGCACAGGGCCCAATCTGCTATCCGGGAGACTCTGGGATCGGTCAGGGGGAGGAGCCGTTGAGTGAATGGAAGAGCGCGTTTCGTTCTTTTTATTACCAAACCGCAGAGCCGCCGGAGGACCCCCAACTAAAGCCTGCAGAAACTGCTCTTCTGGTAATCGATATCCAGAATACCTATCTGGAAGTGCCCGACGATGCAGAAGAGGCTGCCCGATGGTCGCCGTTCTTTGAGCGGATGAACAGCCAGGTGATTCCCGGGACAGCAGCCCTTGTCGATCATTGCCGGAGCCTCGGATTCGAGATCATCTACGCACGCATTGCGTGCCTTACCGAAGACGGGCGGGATCGATCACTGAGTCAGAAGAAGCCCGGCTTTAACTATCTGTTGCTGCCCAAGGATCGCGAGGATAGCCAGCTCGTGCCGCAACTGACGCCTCGCGGTGATGAGATCGTTATTACCAAGACGACCGATAGCGCGCTGACGGGCTCCAACCTGCGGCTCATTCTGCACAACATCGGGATCCGGAATGTGGTGGTAGCGGGCATCTTCACGGATCAGTGTGTCAGCAGTACCGTGCGAAGTCTGGCAGATGAGAGCTTTAACGTACTGGCCGTCGAAGACTGCTGCGCTGCTTCCACAATGGAACTGCATAACCACGAACTGGCAGTAATCAATATGATCTACTGCCACGTGGTGCAGTCCGAAGATATCGCCACCTTTGTGGCTTCTTAGAACCGCATTTCGAGGTGATCCTCACCGAATCAGGTGAGAATCAGCACACATTGATTACACCGGTTCTGACTCACAGGTCCTCGGAAATACCGGCTAAACGATCACCTCGGCGATCGTCTTGGGATGAGAGGTAATCTGTTCGTACCCATCCTCGGTAATGATAAAACTGTCGCCCACCTGAGCGCGAAACTTTCCAGGCACGGTCACTGAGCCGTCAACGGCGAATACCATGCCGGGCTTCAGCACCGTCTTGTCGCCAAATACCAGCTGCGGACGCTCAAGGAAACTGAAGCCGGTGGCCCGCCCGCAGCGAAAGGGGTAATCAAAGCCTGCCGACTGGATCACCTCGGCATAGGCGCCGTGCACATCCTCTGCGAGGACTCCCGGCCCCAGCACGGAAAGCGCTGCAGCCTGGCTGTCGATGGCCGTCTGGTAGGCGGCCTCCTGTGACCGGTCTGCGATCTCGCCAATCCAGAAGGTTCGGTCAAATCCCAGTTTAAAGCGGTGAAAGTCGGTCATCCCGCAAAAACACAAAAAGACCGGCTCTCCATACTTGAGCTGTTTGGTGCTGGCACGATGATGAGTCATGGTGATCTCTTTCCCCGAGGCCAGAATCTGCATGAAATGAATACTGGGAGACATCTTCGTGTCTCCGTAATGTGTCCGCAGCAGTTCTGCCGCTTTATGGGTCCCGGCAGTAGTCGCCGCAAGCGCGACTTCATATTCGGCCACGCCTTCCTGGATTGCATTGCGGCCCGCCTCCATCATCGCGATGCCAACCTCACCCGCATGCCGTGCAATCTGTAACTCCTCTTCGGATTTGATCATGCGCATGTCCGAGACCATCGGCGCGACATCACGATAACGTTCGGCATCCACAATCGAATCAATAAAGGTTCGAACCAAAGGCGGAATGAGGTCAGGTTCGATGCCGATGGCAGCCTTCGCACCAAGCAGTCCCGGCAGTGCTTCGCGCCACTCGGCACCCATGCCGTCGTTCCAGAGCGAAATGCGGTCGACAACGGCCAAGGATTCAGCGAGATCTTTTTCCATGGCCGGGGTAATCAGAACCGTGTCGCCGTCGGCTGCAACCACCAGAATAGTGGGGCGGCCGAAATCCATATGCAGGTAGCCGTAATAGCCGCTGTAGTAGTACACGCTGTCGTCGTCGGTGATCACCGCGATATCAATCGCGGCTTCATCCATTTTGAGCCTGAGTTGGCTTAGCCTTTGGGCAAAAAGATCAGAAGCAGTCATGCATGAATCCGGTGTATTAATCTGGTTCGGTGAGCCGGTGCTGTTTGCCAGCGATAAGGAGACCCGTGGATCTACCAGCGGCCGATCAGAATTCCGAAGTCGGCTTCGTCGCGTTTCGGCCCGCGGCCCATCAGATCACCTGTCGGTACTTCTGTGCGGCTTTTGAGCGTGCGCTGCCAGCCAAAAAGCATTTCGTGCAGTGCTTCGCACACACTGCGACAGGCGGGATCAGATCCAAGGTCATGAAACTCGTCAGGGTCATCCAGCAGGTTGAACAGCTGCGGGCGGAATTTCTGGTGCAGGATGTACTTCCACTGTGCCGTGCGAATCACCCAGGCACGGCATTCATAGGGATGCACATCAAGCAGTTCACGCGGGCCGCGGTCGCCGAAATCAATCTCGCTCACAGCGAACTCGCGCCAGGACAAGGCCGGATCGGGATCATGCAGCAACGGCAGCAGTGAGCGCCCCTCCATGCGCTGGCCAGAGACAGCACCTCCTGCACTCTCAACAAAAGTGGGCACAAGATCAATCGATTCAACGAGATGATCGTCGACGCGGCCCCGGGTCGCATCTGCAGCCGGCGAGGGGTCGCTGATGATCAGGGGAATCCGGATCGCGGGTTCATGGTAGAGATCCTTTTCACCAAGCCAGTGGTCCCCAAGATAGTCTCCATGATCGCTGGTCAGCACGATGAGGGTGTTTTCTCTTAAGCCCTTGTGCTCAAGCTTTGTGAGTACCCGGCCGATATGATGATCCAGTTGCTGAATGAGACCCATATACGCCGGGATCACCGTCTGCCGGACCTCATCGCGTGAGAAATTCTCGCTGTAGTCCTGCGCCATAAAAGCCTGATACACAGGATGCGGATTTTCTTTTTCCTGATCGCTGCGTACCGTGGGCAATACCTGTTCCGGGCCGTAAAGCTCGTGATAAGGCGCCGGCGCAAGATAGGGCCAGTGGGGCTTGATGTAACTGAGATGCATGCACCAGCGGTCGTCCGGGGTCAGCCCGTCGAGGTATTCGATTGCCCGGTCAGTCACAAAAGCAGTCTCTGAGTGGGCTTCGGGCACCCTGGCTGCGAGGCGGGCATTGCGCATCTGCCAGCCGCTGACGATCTCACCCCGGTCATCAAGCGCGCTGTTGGCCCAGGTCTCCCAGGGATTGTCGCCACCCAGCCCGTGGCCTCGAAGATAGTCGCTGTAGCCAAGGTCTGCCGGCAGAATTGGGTCGGGATACAGCCCGGCAAAGAGTTCATAGGGCGTGAACCCGTTATTGCGAAGGCATTGCTCCTGTTCTGACCCTTCGGCCACATGGAAGCGAAGTGCTGCCGGGGCATTGAATTTTCCCTCAGATTTACCGACAACGACCGCCTGCATGCCGGTATCCCGAAGATAATCCCCCAGCGTCAGTTCGCCGATTCGAAGCGGATCATCATTGGCCATCACCCCATGCGAAGAGACATAGCGGCCGGTGTAGAAACTTGCTCTTGACGGCCCACACAGGGGGTCCTGACAGTAGGCGTGGTTAAACCGCACCCCCTGTGCGGCGAGTGCATCGATATTCGGCGTCTCAAGGTGCGGGTGGCCATAGCACGACAGATAGTCCGCGCGTAACTGGTCACACATGATAAACAGGATATTCATTCGTGACGTTCTCTTAAGCCGCTAAGTATATGCGTGCTATCTAGCGTTAAGGGCAAGTTAGGGTCGGGATACTCCGGAAGGGGCTGGCCGCATAAGCCCAGGGGTTTATGTGAAGGCCGTCGCATCCGGTGTAGTATCTGCAGCCGGGCCAATTGCCGGGGATGATCTCCCGCGATTGGCCAGCACGCTAAGACACCTGCTCAACGACAATCGCTGTGAACCTCAAAGCTGTTCTTAATCTGCTGCTGGCCATGTTCTGTATCTCGGTCATGGATGCCGTGATCAAGATGCTGAGCGGCGGCTATGCCCTGCATCAACTGGTTTTTATCCGTGCCTCGGTCAGCATGATCATTCTGCTGCCGATCCTGTTGCGTCACGGCATCATGGCCCTCAACACCCAGCGCCCGGGCGCACATCTTCTGCGCGGGTTATTGCTGGTGACGGCCAACATGACTTTTTACACGGGGCTTGCCAGCCTGCCGCTGGCGCAGGCTTCTGCCGTCGTGTTTTTTGCGCCTGTGATCATCACGGTGTTTTCCTGGTATTTTCTCGGCGAGCAGTTTGGCCCGTTTCGCTGGCTGGCGGTGCTGGTCGGGTTAACGGGCATGATCCTGGTGGTGCAGCCGTTCAGCGTACAGATCGAGCTTGCATATCTGTGGCCGCTGGCAGCCGCGTTCTGCTACGCCGGCTTTACCACGGTAACCCGGCACATCGGGCATACTGAATCTGCTGCGCTGCTTGCGGTGAGCGCCCAGGGTGCATTCGTGCTGGCCAGTGGGCTGATTGGGCTTGCCGCCGGTCATGGCCAGTTCGCGGGTCATGCCGATCCCGGGATTGAATTTCTGCTGAGGGCCTGGCGCTGGCCGCCGGCGGGGGATGTCGTCTATCTCGCGGGGATTGGTGTGCTTTCCGCCATTACCGCGCTATCGCTGTCGTATGCCTATCGCAGCGCGCCGGCTTCATTCCTCGCGCCTTTTGAGTACGCCATCCTGCCCCTGGTGCTGCTTTGGGGTTATCTCGTATTCAGCGAGTTCCCCGACATGCTGGCGCTCTTTGGCATCGTATTGATCGCCGTCGGGGGTCTCGTGGTCTGGCTGGATGGAAAGCACCAGGCGCAGCGCCAGAGTGTGAAACAAGCAGCGCCTACTGGCTACAATTCGAGAAAGTGAGACTGCCAATCGCAACAAGGCGCGACAAACTTTATCAGACTATCAGTGGCTGGATTAAGCACCGGCTGCGGTGGCAGGGTCTGCTGTCAGTGGACATGGAAAACAACCGACCCGTGGTTAAAATACCGTCTAATGCGCTACGATTCATGGTGAGACTGTAGATATGACCAAGTTGCTCGAGAATCTTTACATGTTCAGGGGGCTCTCCGCCGCCGATCTATCCAGGATCGAAGCAATAGCCGAGCTGGAGTCGTACTCCAGCGGTGACCTGATTTTCCGTCAAAACGACGCGGCTGATGCTTTTTTCGTGATCCAGCATGGTACGGTGAATATAGAACTCGATGAGGAAGGTGATACGGGCGGGCACATAGCAGTCGCGACGCTTGGTACAGGTAGCCACTTCGGGGAAATGGGATTTATCGACAATCAGCCAAGGTCCGCCAGTGCGATTGCGGCGTCGTACTCCGACATTCTCAGAATCGGTTATTCCGCGATGAAAGAAGTTCTGGAATCGGATTCAGAGCTGTCGATTCATGTGTACCAGCAGTTGGCGAGATTCTTGTGCAGTCGGCTTCGCCTCACGACCCTCGACTTGAGGTATGAGCGCAGCCAGAATCTTGGGCACCTGTAAACTCCGGCTACGATTCCAGAAAGTGAAACCGGGCCTGCTCAGCGGGAAGTTGCGATTTTCCCAGGATATAGTCGGCGGCCCGCTCGCCGATCATCTGCGTCGGCGCGTTGAGGTTGCCGCTGACAATGTCCGGCATCACCGAGGCGTCCACCACGCGCAGTTGATCCACGCCGCGCACCCGTAACTCGCCATCGACGACCGCAAGATCATCATGACCCATGCGGCAGGTGCCGCTGGGGTGATAGTCGGTCGAACTGTATGCCCGAACCCAGGCCTCGAGTTCACGGTCCGACTGCACCTGCGGTGCCGGGCAGATTCGCTCGCCACGGAATTCGTCAAAGGCCGGCTGAGTCAGCAGGTCCTGCATTACCTTCAGGGCTTCGACCAGTTCTTTGGTATCGTCAGGGTGGCTTAAGTAGTTAAAGTGCGAAGCGGGCCGGTCACGCGGGTCGGCTGAGCGAAGTTTGACCTCGCCCCGGCTTTTCGGACGCAACTGGTCACAAGTCAGCACATAGCCCTGCACAAGGCGGATTTTCCAGCCCTGCCACTCGCTGTAGACCGGGGTGAAGTGATACTGAAGATTCGGGTGCGTCACCTGATCGTTGCCAAAAACAAATCCCCCCATCTCCCAGATGTTCGAGGCGCCAACGCCCGAGCGGGTCGCAAGCCATTGAAGACCCACGCTGAGTTTTTTGAGCGGCCGGGTGAGCGTGTGCAGGGTGATGGGCTTTTTGCAGTAAAAAGCACTGTCGATACTGAGATGATCCTGCAGGTTCTGTCCCACGCCGGGCAGGTTGACCAGCGGTGCAATATCCAGCGCGCTCAAGGCATCGGCAGGGCCGACGCCCGAGAGCATGAGAAGTTGCGGGCTGTTGATGGCGCCGCAACTGACAATCAGTTCTTTGGCGGCGTAGGCCTGCTTTACTTTGCCGTTGACTTCATACTCAACGCCGCGCGCCCGGCTGTTTTCAATAATCAGTTTTCGGGAAAGCGCCCGCGTTTGCAAGGTCAGGTTTGCCCGCTTGAGGGCAGGTCTTAAATGCGCAACGGCAGCGCTGCAGCGGCGCCCAAAGCGGGTGGTGCTGTCGAGACGCGCAATGCCCTCTGGCTTATAGCCATTGAGATCATCCGAGGTGCCCTGGCCGGACTGTTCTCCCGCTTCATAGAGCGCATCAAAGAGGGGATTCTGCAGCGTGCCCCGGGTAACCCCCAGTAGACCACTACCGCCGCGCCACGCGCTTTCGCCCCGGTCGGAAGACTCGCAGTGCTTGAAGTAGGGCAGGCATCGCTCGAACCGCCAGTCCCCAAGGCCGAAGGTATCCGCCCACCGGTCGTAGTCCATGGGGTGGCCGCGCATATACACCATCGAGTTGATCGAGGATGAACCGCCGATCACCTTGCCGCGGGGCAGGTCAATCCTGCGATCGTCGCATTCGGGCTCCGGTTCACTGGTGTAGTTCCAGTTGATGCTGGGGTCTTTGTAGGCGTGGTAGACCCCTGCCGGTATGTGGACCATCAGTTTATGGTCCATCGGGCCGGCCTCGAGGATCAGTACCCGGTTCTCGGGGACTTCGCTGAGCCGGTTGGCGAGGACACATCCGGCCGAGCCTGCCCCAATAATGATGTAATCGTACTCAGACAAAATGACCGCCCCCAAGCCAAAGGCTGGACTCTAAACGAATTGTAATTCGCCGAGGTATCCACCCTGTGGTAAAAGTGATTGGATTTCGCAAACCGGGTGTCTACCAGCCGGGATCAGGTCAGGTGCATAACCTTGGAAATAAATACATGATTTTTGAGACAAAACATGATTAAGGCTTTCTATAAATCCCGGCAGTGGGCGCTTTGGGCCTACGGCGGCGGGACTCTGCTGATCTCGTCCCTGTGGCTGCAGGTACAGATGACGGTGGCGATCAACGAATGGTATGGCCGCTTTTACGACCTCCTGCAAAACGCGGCCAGTTTTTCTGACAAACCCCAGGAAGGCATCGATCAGTTCTTCAGTGAACTGATTTCAATCGACTACGTCACCTCGGGCTTTGAGGGGGCGCCGTCTTTTATCGTCATCGCTTTCCCTTACATCCTGCTGGCGATCTTTACCGGCTGGTTTACCCGGATTTACGGTCTGCGCTGGCGCGAGGCGATTACCTTCAACTATATCCCCCGCTGGCGTGCGGTCGAGCATGAGATCGAAGGGGCATCGCAGCGGATCCAGGAAGACTGCAACCGCTTTGCGCGGATTGTCGAGTCCCTCGGGCTGCAGATCGTGCGTGCCGTGATGACGCTCATCGCGTTTATACCGGTGCTCTACAGCCTGTCGGACAAAGTAGACGTTCCTGTGCTGCGTGATATCGAGGGCTCGCTGGTGTGGGGCGCCCTGGTCATATCCCTCGGGGGGCTTTTTATCTCGTGGTTCGTCGGCTGGAAACTGCCGGGCCTCGAATACAACAACCAGAAAGTCGAGGCCGCTTTTCGCAAGGACCTGGTGCTCGGAGAAGACGACAAGGTCAACTATGCCGATCTTGGAAATCTGCGGGGCTTCTTTAAGGATATCCGGCGCAACTATCACCGGCTGTATTTTCATTACGGATACTTCGATGCCTGGTCTACTTCGTATGACCAGTTCATGGCCATCGTACCGTATCTCGTCATGGGCCCGGGTCTTTTTACCGGGATGCTGACGCTCGGCGTGATGGTCCAGGTATCCAATGCCTTCTCAAGGGTGCACGGCGGTTTCTCGCTCTTTTTGCATAACTGGACCACCATTACCGAGCTTCGATCCATCTGGAAACGCCTGCACGAATTCGAGGCCAATCTGGATCGTTATCAGGATGCGGTCCCTGCCTGACGACGATGGGCCGCAGATTTGAATCGGGCAACCGAACTCCTGAGCCCTGCAACGAGGCTGATGAGTACCGACGGACGTAGTTTCCAGGAAGCCCGGAATTTCTCACAGCATCAGAATGGATCCCGTTGATTTATCACCCCAGGTGTTATAGTGTTTTTTCAACGCTGATCTTCAGGGTCAGCCCGGGTGTGTAGGGGTGCCATCCATCTGAGGGTAAGGGGGGTATGGATCAGGAAAGGGAATCGCTCTATCGGGGTTTCGCAGATCGACTGGTTGAGGCAATGCGTGAGGCAGGCCATGCTTCACGGGAGGGCAGTTGGTCACGACTTCCCGTAGAGATTGAGCCCCTGCGTCGTGAGGCGCAGGCCAAGAGCCTGACTACGGCACGCAAGTATCTTGAGGGCGAGGCATTCCCCAGGCGTCACCGCCTTGAACGCATTGCCGAGTGGCTGAACGTCAATCCGGATTGGCTTGCCAGCGGCACCGGGCCTCGGTACATAACAGAGCAGTCGGAATCTGCTGACGATCTGCCTGCAGAGGCGTTGGCGCTCGCCCGTGCTTGGGCTGCCCTGCCTCGTCACTACCGCGAGCCTATCCGCTCATGGGTCGTTATGGCGTCGATCGTCAACAGTTTACCTGAGGATGCCAAGCAATTGCCTCCTGCCGCAGCTGGCCTGGAACGGCGGCGACAGGACCGCGAAAAAGGGTAATCGGCCTGAACCCGGCAAAATCGCCAGCAGGCAATAGCGTCATGACTGATTCAGTCCAAAATTCGATTCAGGATCTTCAGGCAATGAGCTCGGGAGAGTTCATTGCCTATGGTGATCTGAATTGCCCGTTCTGCTTTGCGCTTCATGAGCGTCTCCTCACCTGGAATCTGTTGGATCGTATCGAATGGCGCTTGATTGTTCATGCGCCTGAACTATCGTCATCTTTATTTTCAATGGAGGATCAAAGTTTGCTGGCCAACGAAGTGTTCTCGATTCATCACCGGGCGCCCGATATTCCAGTCAATCTGCCGCAAACCCGTCCGGGAAGCGAAATGGCCACTCGGCTAATGCATGTGCTTGACGGATTACCAATTGAGCAACAGATAACAGTCCGGGTCGCGCTTTACCGAGCTTTATGGGTGGAGGGTGAAAATATTGCCGATGCGCAAGCGCTTCAGGCAGTGATCGAACGGACGGGTTTGTCTGATATTCTCAAATCGCTTAATTCAGATGACGGCGAGAATTCTTCTGAAAAGAACGGGCGCGACGAAAACGCCACTTCGATCCTGCCCGTATGGCAGTTCTGGCAGACACTAGGGCCGCGGGCCGAAAAATTTGACGAGTGGCAGAAAGAGTGGGAAACGAGTGAGGAGCTTGACCGGCGCATCCCGATCATCAAGCACCGCTCGAACGGTAACTTGTTGCTGGGCCTGCCTACCGAGGAGGGGCTGTATCATTTTCTGAGCGGTACCCGCAGTTTTTTTGTCAACGATGATGTATGTGTTTTCCAACCCAGACCGATCGTTCTGGTGTTTGGCTCTATCGAAAACCTCTGGCCTCTGGTCAAGGTCATTCGCAACTCCTGCGAGGTGCTGCATTTCTCGGATTCTGCGCAATGCCACAAGATTTTGACAGAAAATGAGTCTGTTGACTTCCTGTTGATAGAGCACGAGTTCGTCAGTGAATCGGACTTTACGCTCCTGTCAGACATCGCTGTATCGAAGGGTGTAACCCGAATCGTAGCCTCCAGGAGAGGGTCTGATGAAGCCGAGATGCGGGCCCTGCAAAGCGGTGCAGCAGAGTACCTTCCGCTGGATCGCAGCGTCGGCGTGCTCACGGCGCGTTTCGATAAGCTGGTCACAGATCGACGCAAGACCATATCGATGGAGCAACATGCGAAATTTGATGGTCTGACACAGATAGCGAACCGGCGTGAATTTCAGGTCCGGTCCGAGCAGGAGTGGCGCCAGCTTGTAGAAAAGGAGGACGGGTTTTGTGCGCTCCTGCTTATCGATATCGACTTTTTTAAAGCATACAATGATACCTACGGACATCTTGCAGGAGATGCCTGCCTCAAGCGTGTTGCATCTATTCTTCGTAGTAATGCAAAAGGATACGAGGATTTTGTAGCTCGGTATGGTGGCGAGGAGTTTGTATTGCTGTTGCCGGATGCGGGTTTGGGTGTGGCGCAGGCATTAGCGGAGCGATTGCGCGAGGCTATCGAGGACGAGTGTCTTGAGCACGCGGGAACTCCTGATGGCCCACCCCGGGTGACCGTAAGCATCGGTGTGGCAAGCGTGGCTGCGAGCAAAGAGACCACACCCGGGGACCTGGTACGAGCGGCAGATGCCTGTCTCTATCGGGCCAAGGCGGCGGGTCGTAATTGCGTCGTGTCCTGAACTGGCCAGTTCAGCAGGTATCGCTGTATTTCCCCGTTCCTGGGATTGTCACTCTTAAGGGGTGCAAAACGAGGTCGCCAGACGCCTCAGCCGATTCTTCTTGATTAAGTATCCACAAGATATTGATTAGCAAGGCTTAAATACCATTTTATTTGTATGGCTCTCGCTTCAGCGGTCATCAGATAGCCATGATCGTCATGGTGAGCGGCAATAGATCACCAAAAGAGATAACTTTGACTTAATTAGAGAGTTCCGTTAATTTTTCCTAGCCAGTTCAATGCCACGTGATTTTCAGACCCTATGCAGCAGGATCTCACAAGATACAAATCGGACCGCTGGAGCCGCTTCACTTGGGCCTTTATCGCGTTGGCGATATTAATTGGTGCGCAAATTGCTTTTCTCTCATACCGATATTTAGAGGGCGTGCTCGCAGATTTTACTGACGAAATGGTGGCCGGCAGGGGTGCTGATTTAAGTAAAGCGTCTCAGCTCGACTATCAACTTAAGAGCCTGCTGGGAGAACTGTCTCAACACCAGTTATCGGTACCGGACGGTGGACAAGGTGACGTTGCTGAGCAACAAACCATTCAGAAGATGGAGTCCTCCAAGAGACTGATACAGAAATTCTACCGTTTCTGGGAGTATGTGGAGCGATTATCAGGTTATGAGCATTTTGTCATCAGGGAGTTGCCGCAGTATGTGAATGTTCATCTTGATCTCGCAACCGAGCTAGACGCTATTGAAGCGGAGATACTGGGTTTATCGGGCACACCCGGGTTTACCTATGATCCAGCGTTCTATGGGCGGGTATCCAGGCAACTCACCCCCTATCAAGCCATCCTCCACGAGATCGCGGTAGCCGCAAGTAAGGCACAGGCCCAGTCGATAGTCAGTTATGACAGAACACTCCTATTGTCCCTGCGCATCGTGTTTGCCGGGGTGTTGCTTTTGCTGGTCGGAATTGTGTCTGTGCTGTTGTACTGGCGTTACCGGTTGCGTATCAATAGACAAGCTGCCGAAACCTACGCTGCACTTATTGGAGTGATGGAGTTCATGGATCCCACCATGGCCATCGATGCAAATGGTACTGTGATCTTCTGGAATTCCGCCATGGAAGATCTCACAGAGATTTGGGCAGACGACATGATCGGCAAGAGTAACTATGAGTATGCATTGCCGTTTTACGGCGAACGGCGAAAAATCCTGATCGACCTTATGCTGGAGTGGGATGAGGGGGCGCAGGAGAATTACCTATTTGTAGAGAAGCTTGAGAGTGGCGCACTAGTTGCAGCATCGTATCATCCAAATCTCCGAGGTGGCGTTCATCTTGCCAGCTCAGCCCAGCTTCTCAAGAATGCTAAGGGGTTGGTTATAGGTGCTGTTGAATCAGTAAAAGATGTAACACAGGAGAAAGCATCAGAAGGAAAGCTCGAAAAAGCAGAAGGCCAGAGTCAAATCGCACTAACTCTCGCTGAGCAACGGCTTGCGACGCTCCGAGAAAAAGAGGGTAAGATTTCCAGTCTTGAAAACCTGCTCTCCCTTAAGTCTCTTGACTTTATAAACCAGGGAATCGCAGTTTTTGATCGCAACCTTATATTGCTCAGCGCTAACAAGGCGTTTGTTGATCTGTTGGGACTTTCTGAGTCCTTTAAAGAGCCGGGGACTACTCTTGCAGAGATGTTTCGGTTTAGCGCCAGACGGGGAGAGTATGGCGAAGGGGATATCGAAACCCAGGTAAACGAGAGACTGGCCCTGGCCAAAAAGCTTGAGCCGCACGAATTTGAACACACTCGTAAGGACGGTACCATTATCCACGTCATCGGCAGGCCAGTAGACGAAGGCGTAGGCGGGTTTATTTCTGTTTTCACAGATGTTACCCAGGCGCGGGTCCATGAACAGCACCAAGAACAAGAAATACGGGGGCTAGAAGATATTCTGGGCCTTGAAGCAATGGATCACCTTGGTGTTGGTGTGGCTGTATACGATGATGACCTCAGACTGATCCATGCTAATAAATTTCATAAAACAATGTATGGTTTTCCAGAAGAGTTGACCCGTCGTGGTACTTCGTTTGCATCGCTGGGTCGATTTCTTACAGCGGCCGGCGCCCGTGGGGATGGGGTCATAGAAAAGTTTTCTGCAAAAACAGAACAAAGGAGCGATCTTTCTTTGGCTGATGGCCGGATCATCGAGATACGGTCAAACCCTTTGAAAAACGGCGTTGTGCTGATAAACACCGATGTTACCGAGGAACGTAAAGAGGCCCTGCGCCTCCGAAATTACGATACGGTGACCGGATTGCCAACCCTGGAGTCGACGATGGCGATCGTTGAGAAAGTCGTTCCGACGCTCGCAGCATCTGGAAGACACGCCGTTGGGATGCGTATTCAGATAGACCGTTTCGGCATGGTCAATGAAATTTTCGGTCAGACGGTCGGTAATCGACTCCTCAAGCAGGTAGGACAGCGTTTACGCGGTGTTGTTGATGTCAATACCGTAATTGGCAGGGCAGGTGGTAATGAGTTCTTGCTGATCGACGATGCGGATGACGCAACTACTAAGGCCAATTCAATAGTGAAAGTCTTGAAAGAGGCAATGAAGCCGCCTTTTCACTTTAACTCAGAAGACGGTAAGAGCGAGAAGATTAACTTTACCCTGAGCGGCGGTATCGTTCTGTTTCCAGAAAATGGCACTGACATTCAAGATCTGGTTAACAAATCTCGATTGGCTGTGCAGTTTGCCGCAACGCAGGGGGGCGACACATTCCGATTTTTTGACTGGCAGTCTACTCGACGGAAATTCTCCTCTGATCACATCAGGATCGAGAATGATCTGCGTGTCGCCATTGAGGAGGGTCAGTTAATACTTCATTATCAGCCGCAGATTGAGTTTCAGTCAGGACGTTTGCATGGGTGCGAAGCATTGATTCGCTGGATTCATCCCAAGCAGGGCCTGATCTCACCACTGGAGTTTATTCCTGTAGCTGAAGAGACTGGACTCATTGTTCCGATAGGGGATTGGGTTTTGCATCATGCCTGTTCCCAGGCGAAACAGTGGCAAGAGGCTGGACACCCGCCATTTATAGTCTCAGTTAATGTATCAGTAGTCCAGTTTCGCGACCGTGATTTTATCGAGAAAGTGCGAAGTGTGCTCCAGGAGACGGAGCTTGAGCCGCAATATTTAGAGCTTGAGCTGACTGAGTCTATTGTGGCTGAAGATCTGGATTTGACGCGCAAAACATTAGAGCAGCTCAAGAGTCTGGGAGTGAGTCTGGCAATCGATGACTTTGGCACGGGATATTCAAGCCTGGCTTATTTGACAAAATTACCTTTTGATACCCTGAAGATTGACCAGGCCTTTGTGCGCGGTACCGAAAAACACAACTGGGCAATCGTTCGTGCTGTTACGCAACTCGCTCGGTCCCTTGGTCTATCAATTGTTGCTGAGGGCGTCGAGACATCAGAGCAAGCAGATATGTTGACTGATCTAGGCTGCCAATTTGCCCAAGGGTACTTCTATAGCAGGCCTTTGCCAAAAGAAGAATTTAACTCCTACCTTGATCGATATGAAACAACCATTAACTTTAAGGACAGTCAGAAAAAAGATGACGTAACATTGCGAATTGGATTGCCCAGTTTTTCTGCAATCGACGAATTTCAAGAATCCACAATGAACTTTCTGACCGAGCGCCCTGACCTGAAAGTTAATATCCTATGCGACACTAGCGACCACCTGATCGAGGCGCTGATGCTGGGAGAGATAGATGTGGCGGTGATCCTGAGTGCAGGACCACTCGAGCTGGATCCAGTGCATGCCTGGGTGGATCGACCTGTATGGGTTGGTCGACGTGATATCGATTTGGGTAAAGACGCTCAGGTTCCCTTATTGGTCCACCCAGAAGGCTCACCGTTTCGCAAACGCATGCTGGATGGGCTTAGAAAAATGGATCGGAGCGCAAATATCGTTTTTCAATCTTCGGCATTGCAGGGCCTGGTCTATGCCTTGGAAAGAGGGCTCGGTATCACGGCTTTACAGAAGGCATCGATTTCGCAAGGAGAACGGCTAAACAAAGAGCATATACATGTGCTGGACCCAGAAGAGAACGGGCTTCCTGTTCTGGAGCCGGTTCTGTGTGGGATATACGTTCGGGAACGTGATGCGGGTGCCGTACATAATGGGCAGGCTATGTTTGTGGATAATCTCGTCGGTCTGTTTGATTCTTTTGGATGCGAGAAGGTGTCATGATGGCGGCTCACGAAACTCCCCGGGACCTGGGGGGTACAGTAAGACTAACGAAGCGTCAACGCTGCCGACTAGAGATTAACCCATGAGTTCACCCCAGACACCGGCCAATTCGGAGGCCAGTATTTCGACTCAGAGTCGCCCTGAGGCACGCCGCCGCCTGCGCCTGGGCGAGGTGTTGGTTAAAGAGGGGGTCATCAGTGAGGCGCAGGTGGAGTCTGCTCTGGCAGCCCAGAAGCAGAGCAAGGGTAAGCGCTTAGGTGAGGTCCTCGTTGATTTGCGAATCGTCGATGAGGCCACGATCGTTAAGACGCTTGCCAATCGACTTGATCTGAAATTTGTAGACCTCAACCAGATTCAAATCCCCGAAGCAGCGCTAAAAGAGGTGCCGTCGAGGGTGATGCGTGAGCACAACGTGTTACCGATCGCTTGTGATCCTGATTCGGTGACCGTGGCTTTTGGTGACCCTCTGGCTGTCGATGCGATCGATGCCGTACGCTTTTCCTGCCAGAAACGGCTTTTGGAAGTCGTATCGGCCCCGACCCAGATTAAACGTTTTGTTAATCGCTCTATCTCAATCAGCGAAAGCAAAGAGGAGTTTGAAATCTTTTTGCACTCGTTGGCTCGAGGTGCCGATCAGGGTGGAGAGATAGGTGAAGACGCGGCAGCCGTGCGCCTGGTTAACAAGATTATTCTTGATGCCATCCGGGACCGTGCTTCTGATATTCATATCGAGCCAAATGGCGACCGGCGTGAACTTCTGGTTCGCTTTCGGGTAGACGGTGAATGCCGCCAATATCGACAGATACCTTCAGAGTATCGGGAGCAACTGGTGGCCCGCCTGAAGATCATGGCGAAACTTAACATCGCAGAGAGACGTATACCCCAGGATGGCAAGATCCGCTTTAAATTGGGCAAGAGCGAAGTGGAACTTCGGATGGTAACGCTGCCGACAGCCGGTGAAAATGAAGACGTTGTGCTTCGCATTCTGGCCGGCTCAGGCGCGCAGCCGCTGGGGAGCATGAGCCTTAGCCCTGATTATTTACGCGCCATCCAGAACCTGGTGGCAAGCCCTTATGGCATGATTCTGGCGGTGGGTCCGACGGGCTCAGGCAAGACAACTACCCTGCACGCCATGTTGGGCAAGGTGAATGCAACAGAAAAGAAGGTCTGGACCGTTGAGGATCCAGTAGAGATTACCCAGGCCGGGCTTCGCCAGATGCAGGTGAACCCCCAGATTGGCCTGACTTTTGCATCTGCTATGCGTTCTTTTTTGCGGGCAGACCCAGATGTCATCATGGTAGGTGAGATGCGTGACGAGGAAACAGCGCACATGGCTATTGAGGCGTCACTTACCGGTCATCTGGTGTTCTCAACCCTGCATACGAACAATGCGCCGGAGACTATCACCCGACTGACTGACATGGGTATGGAGCCGTTTTCGTTTTCAGATGCTCTGCTGGGAATACTGGCACAGCGTCTTGCCCGGCGGCTCTGCGATCGATGCAAGGTTGAATACAATGCCAGTGATGCTGAGTGGACTGAGTTTTCGGGTTATTTGGGGGAGGAAGTGCTATCAAGGCTTTCGGGCCCTGGCCCTTTGAAATTATTTAGAGCCGAAGGTTGCACTGAATGCGACAGCACCGGGTACCGAGGCCGGATCGCATTGCATGAGTTACTGGTCAATAATGATGAAATCCGCGAGGCGATACAAAAAAGAGCCACGACCGGAGAACTACGCTCACTTGCTGAAGAAGGCGGGATGCGCACGCTTGTTCAGGATGGTGTGACCAAGTGCCTTCACGGGCTAACTGACCTCAAACAGGTGCTTGCCGTGGGTAGTCGGTGACTATACGAAAGTATTCCCATTAATTAATAAAAGGATTAATTTATTGTGGATATTATCCACGATGGGAAACTTTTCCTAAGAACCAGGAACACGAAAAAACTTCGCACCCACAAAGGCAGAAGGGTATATTAGCGCCCCGGACGAGTCATTATCGAATAATAATTTATCTTCGCCGAGGGCTGACAGAAGCCATTTTTGCCGCCGCGGCGACGGGAGATTGAGAGGTAACCTCCCGTAAAATAATCCTTAACTCTCGTTTTTTAAACACATGAGCCCGTTTACATCGGGCCTAGATTTCTGGAGTAAAGATATGCAACTTTTTAAATCATGTTGGACTGCAACTCGTTCAGGACTGTCCTTAGGAATGAGATCGCTATTGGTAGCAATAGTTTTTTCGTACCAAGGTGTAGCGGTTGCAGACGAAGTATCGGCAGAAACCAAAGCAAAGGCTCAGATGACTCTGGCACAATGGGTGAAAGATCGGGCTGATGATTCAGGTAAGTTCTATTTCGTAGATCGCCAGACCAACGATCTGGTCGGTGGTTACAGCGCGAATGTGCACCCCATGATCGTGCCCTACAAGGATGGTGCTATTTTTGTCTGCTCCGAGGTGGTTACTGAGAAAGGTGATCGGATCACGGCGGATTTTCTGACGGTCCCGGTGGGTGAGGGTTATAAGATCGTCGAGGTTATTATGAATAACCGCCCTACTGTCAAAAAAATGATGGGGATGTAGTCTGGTCAGTTGCATCTTAGCCGTACCCCTTTAGCTCGACAGGCCTGTCTGTAATGAGGCTTGGGATATTCCTCAAGTTTGTGCTGCTGTTTGCCGTCATGGCGTTGCTGCTTGGCACAGCAGGCCTGTTTGCCTACAAGAACTATAGGCAGGGCTATTACGAGGGAGTAGCATCCGCCCAGCTGGCAACTGCCGTGGTTGGCATGTCTGGCGTGTTAGATGCAGCCGTTGAAACCAGTGATCACCAGGTGAACAACACCCTTGGCATCTTTGCGATGTTCCCCTTTTTATTGTGTGTTGAGATGAGCGCCTCGACTGGCCAATCCTACCGTTGGCCTCCAATACCCTGTGACATCATTAAAGAGGAGAAATATTCACTGGATTATTCAGATGTGCTGGCCGGCGGCGGGGATCTTCGATTTTTCGTGAGCCGCCAGTGGGTAAATGAAGAAGTCTCCAGAGAGCTTCGAGTCGGTGCATTGGCGATGGTTATCTTCATGCTGATCTTTCTTATCGGAAGCGGCATCGTATTTCATCGCGTGGTCGGATATCCGGTCGGGTTTCTGATTAAGAACTTACGCGATATTTCCAAAGATTTAACCAAACAGGAACTCATTAGAAAGTTGACGCGGGACGAAATTGGTGAGTTGACAGATGCGCTCAATGGAATGCTTGGGCGAATACGGGAGTACCAATCAGAACTGGTACGTCTCGCGAATACCGACGGCTTGACGGGAATTCTGAACCGAAGAACGTTTTTCGCAAGAGGGCAAGGTCTGCTTCGCAGGCAAGGAAAAGGGGTCTACTTCATTCAGATAGATCTTGATCATTTTAAGAAAGTTAATGATACCTATGGACATGGAATCGGCGATCAGGTGCTGGAACTGGTGGGTAAAGTGCTGCAGGGATCCGTTCGGATTGTGGGAGAGCGTGAGCCCGATATCGTAGGCAGGCTTGGCGGAGAAGAGTTTGGCATCCTCCTGCGGACCAACAATCTGCAAGAGGCGCGTAGCGTAGCGGAACGTTTGCGTGCCACGCTCCAAAGATCAGAAGTTGAAACCGGCGCTGAGATACTGAAAGTGACAGGGTCTTTTGGTGTGGCAGAAATGATGCCTGGTGAAACGCTCGATGATTTGTACCACCGTGCTGACCAGGCGTGTTACCAGGCAAAAGACAGGGGTCGTAATCAGGTGGTCGTAGCGACGGCACCGGCCATTACGTCGGCCGAAAATGGATAGCCTCATGAAGTCCAGCCAAAACCCAAATTCTGTAGTGCCCAGATGATAAGCCTGAGTTTGGTGTGCCGGCTGACGTATCGCTAAACCGAAAAAAGGTAAGAAGAGATGAAACAGAAAGGCTTTACCCTCATCGAGCTCATGATCGTGATCGTGATCATCGGCGTTCTTGCCGCTGTTGCCATCCCGCAGTACAACCAATACCAAGCACGCACCCAGGTCGCGGAAGCCTTTACGATGTTGGGGTCTGTCAAGCAGGCGCTGACGCTCTATTATCAGGAGAACGGGGAGTTTCCTCAGGAGGGTAACCCTGCCAGCAGAGCCGATGTGCTAGGAATTCTCAGGAAAAATCAATGGTCGGCAAATACGGATTACATTCGTAGACTTTGGATCATCAACGTAAACGGGAAAGTAAGAGTCGTATTCAAAGCACCCGGCACCCCCGGAGTCAATGAGTTGATCGCCGGCAAGCATTTTGAACTGAAGCCTGTCTTGACCGGCTCTGTGATCACGTCTTGGGAGTGTGTCCCCGCCGGAACCCCATCACAAAAGATCGACGAAGCGTACATAAAGTCCTGTATGTAAAAAAATGACGTCGTGGCAATGATCTTCTGTTGCGTTCCCTTTCTTCGAACCTACTCGGCGCGGATGAAATGTGCCCCCGGCCGTCAGTTACGCGAAAGGTGCCAGCACGCTGGCGACCCCAATCGCGAGCGTCAGCAGCACACTAGCAAGGTGCAGACGCTTGAATACAGTGGTTCTGCCTTCATCCCGGGCGCGGTTGGTGCCTGGGATAAGGGCATAGGCGATTAACGCCAATACCAATGCCACGCAACCAAGAACCGCGCCGCGGGTGAAATCTCCAAGGTAACTGCTGAGCGCTATCGCCAGCCCGAGGGCGGCGAGGATCAGGAAAAACCTCGGGAAGAGGGCGCGCAGGAAGGGGCCACTGCTACCGTCTTTGAGTTGGGAAAACACCAGCGGCGCCAGCACGGCACTTTGAAACACAATGATGCCGAGCGAGGCCCCTGCCAGAAGAATCGTTAATGCCATCAATGGGTCTGCTCCTTCAGATCGGGGCCTTTAGCCAAGTTAAGGCCGCCTTCGTTAGGTCAAGCCTGACAATACCAAGCCGGGGTGATGCAGGCATCAATCTTGCCAAGCCGGAGAGCCTTTGGTTCTACCCCGGCGGAAGTGACCCGAACATGATTTTACGGGGTCAAAGGCGTATTATCCCCCCGGCTTTGTTACCCTCTTGTATACCATGATTCCGGTAATTCTTTCCGGCGGTGCGGGAACCCGCCTGTGGCCGCTATCCCGATCGATGCACCCCAAGCAGTTTCATGCGCTCACCGGGGAGCATACGCTGATCCAGAAGACTGTGCTTCGTATCCGTGGCGCCGGCTATACCCATGCGCCTTTCGTGCTCTGCAATGAGGATCACCGCTTCATGGTGGCAGGACAGCTCGATGAGGCCGGGATCCCGCCGGAGTGCATCGTACTTGAGCCCGTTGCCCGCGGTACGGCGCCTGCACTTGCCGCCGCCGCTCAAGTCGTCCAGGCGGCGCATGGTGACGTGGTGATGGCAGTCTTTCCGGCAGACCACGTTATCAGCGAAGAAAAGGCGTTTGGTGATGCGCTCGAGAGGGCGGTGGCGCTTGCCGAGGATCAGCACCTTGTGACCTTTGGCATTGTGCCGCGCAGTGCGCATACCGGATATGGTTATCTCAGGGCAGATACTGAACCGCACGGTGACGCTGCCCCGGTTCTTGAATTTGTTGAAAAACCTGATGCCGCAACGGCACAGTCTTATCTTGAGCAAGGCGGGTATTTCTGGAACAGCGGGATGTTCGTTTTTCGTGTCTCGGCTTTGCTTGAGGCCTTTTCTGAACACGCCCCAAAGATACTGGCTCACTGCACCGATGCCGTTAATGGCGCCAAGAAGGATGGGCCATTTCTGCGCCTCAGTGAGTCTGATTTTGCCCTGGCGCCTGACGATTCCATTGACTACGCCGTTATGGAAAAAGCATCCGGGACCACGATGGTGCCGCTCGATGCCGGCTGGGATGATGTCGGCTCCTGGGAATCTCTGTGGTCCGCGCTCGACAAGGATGATCAGAACAACGCGAGCCGGGGTGACACACTGCATGTCGATACCAAGGACAGCCTGGTGATCTCAGAGCGGGGACTGGTGGCGACCCTTGGCGTGCGCAATCTCGCGATTGTGGATACGCCGGACGCGCTGCTGGTGGCTGACCGCGATCACACCGGCAAACTTAAAGCCCTGGTGGCAGGCCTGGCGTCGCGCGAGCGCAGCGAAACGCAGCATCATCGAAAAGTCTACCGGCCCTGGGGCAGTTTCGACGCGGTGGACCAGGGTGAGGGCTTTCAGGTCAA
>DCXP01000016.1 GCA_002327725.1 Proteobacteria bacterium UBA2133 | reverse complement strand
CCACTGTTTCGGATGGCGAAACGCTCCGCTGCCCGGCCGCGAAAGAAGGCGCGGCCGCCAGTAGCGCCGTAAAGCGCCACGTTTCCTACAATGATATTTTCCTCCGCAACGAAAGTACTGCCCTTCGGGGGATAGATCGCAATGCGCCCCCCGGATAATCCCTTGCCGACATAGTCATTGGCATCACCGGCAAGCTCCAGCGTAATGCCATGCGCCAGCCAGGCGCCAAAACTCTGGCCCGCAGATCCGCTGAACCGACCATGGATCGTGCCATCGGCCAATCCGTCCTCACCCCAGCGTTTCACTACCTCGTGACTGAGCATGGCGCCCACGGTTCGGTGAATGTTGCTGATCGGCAACTCAAAACGGACCTGCGCTCCCTCGTCGATCGCCGCCCTGCTCAGCCTGATCAGGTGGGTCGAATCCAGCGCCTGGTCCAGCCCGTGATCCTGGGCTTTCTGGCAATACACGCCCACTTCCTCGCTGGATTTTTCTGCCGGCCGCAGCAAAGGCTCAAGATCGATGCCGCTGGCCTTCCAGTGTGAGACTGCCGAAGCGGGTTCGATCACATCGGTGCGGCCGATCATCTCGTTGAAGGTGCGAAATCCAAGCTGCGCCATGATCGTGCGCGCTTCGCGTGCGACCAAAAAGAGGTAGTTCACCACGTGCTCCGGCTGGCCGCGGAACTTCTCGCGCAGCACCGGGTCCTGCGTCGCAATGCCAACCGGACAGGTATTCAGGTGACACTTGCGCATCATGATGCAGCCGAGCGCGATCAGCGGTGCCGTGGAAAACCCGATCTCTTCTGCACCCAGCAGCGCGGCAATCACGACATCCCGGCCGGTCTTGATCCCGCCATCGGTCTGCAGAATCACCCGGCTTCGCAGGTCGTTCATCACCAGCGTCTGATGCGTTTCGGCAAGCCCCAACTCCCAGGGTAACCCGGCATGTTTGATACTGGTCAGGGGGGACGCGCCGGTACCGCCGCTGTCGCCGGAGATGAGAATGTGGTCCGCGTGCGCCTTGGTCACACCGGCCGCGATCGTTCCCACACCGACCTCTGCGACCAGTTTGACGCTGACCCGCGCCTGCGGATTGGTATTTTTCAGGTCATAGATCAGCTGCGCCAGATCTTCGATCGAGTAAATATCATGGTGCGGCGGCGGGCTGATCAGCCCTACACCCGGTGTCGAATAGCGGATTCGGGCGATGGTTTCATCGACTTTGCTGCCCGGCAGTTCCCCGCCTTCACCGGGTTTGGCCCCCTGGGATATCTTGATCTGAATCTCATCGGCGTTGGCAAGGTACCAGACGGTTACGCCAAACCTGCCCGACGCCACCTGCTTGATGGCAGAACGTTTGAGATCCCCGTTGGGTAGCGGGTTAAACCGCTCGGGATCCTCGCCACCCTCACCGGTATTGCTTTTGCCGCCGAGACGGTTCATCGCAATGGCGAGTGTTTCGTGCGCCTCCGGCGATATCGAACCAAAACTCATGGCGCCGGTGCAGAACCGTTTCACCAGTTCGGCAGCGGGCTCTACTTCAGTCAGGGCGACTGCCGGTCCTGCGACACCTTCGCGCAGTGTCATCAGGCCTCGAAGGGTACAGCGCCCGGTCGCCTCGGAGTTGATCAGATCAGAAAACTCACGGTAGGCGGTTTCGCTGTTGTTCGCTGACGCCCGCTGCAGGCTCGATATCGCGCGGGGCTCCCAGGCATGCTTCCGGCCACCCGCCCGCCAGTGGTATTCACCCGGATTCGGCAGCGTGACGACATTATCGCGAGGAATACCCGGAAAGCCCAGTTCGTGACGCCGCAGCATTTCTTCGGCCAGCACCTTGAAACCCACCCCCTGCAGGCGGCTCGCAGTCTCGGTAAAACACAGTTCAATGACTTCGTCGTGCAAACCGACTGCTTCAAAGATCTGGGCACCCTTGTACGACTGCAGTGTCGAGATTCCCATCTTGCCCATGACCTTGAGCATGCCTTTGGCAACACCTTTACGGTACGCAGTCATAACAGCCGCATCATCAGCAAGTGTTGCAGTATCGAGCTTGCCGTCCCGGCGTGCCTGCCACAGCGCCTCCAGGGCGAGATAAGGATTGATCGCATCAACACCAAAGCCAATCAGCAGGCAATGGTGGTGTACTTCGCTGGCCTCCCCGGTCTCGACCACCAGTCCAATGCGGGTGCGTTTCGCTGAGCGCACCAGGTGCTGGTGCGCCGCACCGGCCGCAAGAAACATGCTGACCGCGACACGATCTGCAGTTACGGCCCGGTCGGAAAGAATGACGATGCTGATACCCGAGTCAACGGCAGCCTCGGCTTCTTCGCAGATCCGATGGAGGGCCGGCACCAGCCCCTCCGCCCCTGCCGAGCGCTCGAAGGTGACATCAATAACCCGGCTGCGCCATCCGCGATGGTCCAGCGCTTTGAGGGCCGCTGCTTCTTCGTGGGTGAGGATCGGGTGAGCTACCCTCAGTCGGTGACAATGTGCGGCTGAGGCTTCAAGCAGATTCTGCTCGGGGCCGATATAGCACTCCAGCGACATGATCACATCTTCGCGAATGGAATCGATCGCCGGGTTGGTGACCTGCGCGAAAAGTTGCTTGAAGTAGTCGTAACTCAGGCGCGGCTGATCCGAGAGGCAGGCGAGCGCAGAGTCGTTGCCCATAGATCCCACGGGGTCACGCTGTTCGTGCACCAACGGGATCAGCATGAAATCAAGGCTTTCCCGGGTGTAGCCGAAAGCGCGCAGGCGGGAAATCATCGAATCGGTGTCGAGCCCCGGTACGTCTGCCGGCACCGGCAGTTCAGAAAGTTCGATACGCTGCTCGCGCAGCCACGCCACATAGGGGCGCTCCTTGGCGAGAT
>DCXP01000027.1 GCA_002327725.1 Proteobacteria bacterium UBA2133 | reverse complement strand
GGTCGGCCCGGCGTAGTCACCGACAGAAGTCGATGCGCGCCGCACTGCGCTCTCAATTGATATCGGAATCTTCGAGATCATGCTGAGCATCGGGAACGAATTTGATCCCCTGCAGCACGTAATACTGGGGACCGGTATCGGCATGAAACCTCTAGCCGATCCTGTGCTTCAACAAGAGCGGCTGCCTTTTGATTGTGTGCCTTCGACCGGAGGCTCTTTTCGCTGTGCTACCCTGCCGTTAAGACGAGGATAAGTTCATGAATCCCGACACTGATCCGTTACTGCAGCCGCTCACGCTGAAACACCTGACGCTCAAAAACCGTGTCATGTCGACCAGCCATGAACCGGCCTATTCAGAGGACGGCCTGCCCAAGGAGCGCTATCAGCTGTATCACGAAGAAAAGGCCAAAGGAGGCATCGGTCTTACGATGTTCGGCGGCGGCACCCTGGTCGCGCCGGACTCGCCCGCGGCTTACGGCAATCTCTACGCAGGCGACGACGCCATCGTGCCACACTTTCGGGAACTCGCCCGACGGGTGCACGCCCACGGCGCCGCGACCATGTGCCAGATATCCCACCTCGGACGGCGCACCTCAAACTACGCCGGCGACTGGCTGCCGGTGATTGCGCCCTCTGCGGTCCGCGAGCCGGCCCACCGGGCCTTTCCCAAAGCCATGGAAGACTGGGATATCCGGCGCACTGTCAAGGCCTATGGCGCGGCGGTGGCGCGCTGTCGTGACGGTGAGATTGACGGTATTGAGGTTTATGCCGACGGGCACCTCTTGGACAGTTTCTGGACACCGGCGGTCAACCGCCGGACCGATGAATACGGTGGCTCGCTGGAAAACCGGATCCGCTTTTCGATTGAGGTCCTTGAGGAGATCCGCCGACAGGTCGGTGATGACTACATTGTCGGCATCAGGATGATGTTTGATGAGGCCCTCGATGGCGGGCTGCAGTTTGATGAGGGTCTTAAGATCGGTGAACTGCTCGCCGCCACCGGCATGATCGATTTTTTCAACATCAACCGCGGTCACTGTGCGACCAGTGTCGGGCTTGCCGGCCTGATCCCCAACATGGGTACCCCGCAGGCGCCGCATCTTCAATTCGCCGGCGAAGTAAAGCGCCATTTTGATCTGCCGGTCATGCACGCCGCCCGGATTAACGATGTCGCAACCGCACGCTACGCCATCAAAGAAGGATTGCTCGATCTTGTCAGCATGACCCGGGCTCACATTGCGGACCCGCACATCGTTGCCAAGATCATGCGCGGTGAAGAGGATCAGATCCGTCCCTGTGTCGGCATGGGTTACTGCATCGACCGGATTTACGGTGAAGGCGAGGCCCTGTGCGCGCATAATCCGGCGACCGGGCGCGAGGCCGCCCTGCCGCATGTCATCAGCAGACGCAGTGAGCCCACCAGGAACATCGTTGTGGTGGGTGCGGGTCCGGCGGGTCTTGAAGCAGCCCGGGTAAGCGCTTCGCGTGGCCACACCGTGACCATCCTGGAGGCCTCCGGTATGCACGGCGGCCAGGTCAATCTCGCGGCAAAACTGCAGCGCCGAAAAGAGATCCTGGGTATCACCGACTGGCTCTTTGATCAATGTGAAAGACTGGGCGTCAACACGCGCTTTAACTGCTTTGCAGCAGCACAGACTGTCATTGATACCTCGCCCGACATTGTTCTTATTGCCACCGGCGGCCTTCCCCACGCGGGATATCTCAAAGAAGGCGAGGAACACGCCGTAAGCAGTTGGGACATCCTCTCAGGCGCCGTACCGATCGGCAACAATGTCCTCTTTTTTGATGACAATGCGCAGCACGCCGGCATGACCGCTGCCGAATTTCTCGCGCAAAACGGCTGCAGCCTTGAGTATCTGTCGCCGGAGATGATGATTGCACCGGACATCGGCGGCAGCAACCACCCGGCCTATCTCAAGAGCCTTTATGAAAATGGGGTGACCATCACCCTTAACCAGCGGCTCACCGGAATCAGCCGTGAAGACGATGGATTCAGCGCGACCATCTTCAACGAGTACACCAATACGAACTTGACGCGGCGCTTTGATCAGATTGTCTGCGACAGCGGCACGCTGCCGGCAGATGAGCTTTATTTTGACCTCAAAGCAGGCTCGAGCAATCTCGGCGAAGTGGACCAGACCGCCCTGCTGGCAGGTAAGCCCCAGGGTCAGGTCAATAATCCTGATGGCACCTACCAGTTATTCCGTCTTGGTGACGCCGTCGCCAGCCGCAATATCCACGCGGCCATCTATGACAGTCTGCGCCTTTGTGCCGCGCTCTGATAGACGTCTTGGCGGCTAACTTTTGAGTCGCTCGTTATCGGGATCCCACGCCGCCTCAGAGAGCACCGTGGCTTTTCGCAACTCTCCGAGTATCCGGATGTCAAAAGTGGCGCCGGCAGATTCATAGCCGGTGTTCACATAGGCGAAAGCAAGGCTTTTCTGCACACAGTGGCCATAACCGCCGCTGGTGGTGATGCCGATGATCTTTTCGCCATCAAGCACCGGCTCGTTGCCCATGGGATCGGCGTCTTTTGCATCTACCTCGCAGTACACCAGATGAATCGGCACTCCGTCACGCTTTTTCTGCTCAACCACATCGGCGCCGATATAGCCTCCGGACTTACGCGCAAAACGGAGCATGTCTGACTCCACGAGGGAGATCTCCGTTGTCAGTTCCGACCCCCAGCCCTTGTAGGCCTTTTCCAGCCGCAGCGCATTCATGGCGTAGGTCCCGAAACGCTGGATCCCGTGAGCCTTTCCTGCCTGCATAAGGGCATCGTCCAGATCAGCCAGTTTTTCCATCGGGCAATGCAACTCCCACCCCAACTCGCCGACATAAGAAACCCGAAGCGCGCGCACATTGATCCCGGCTACCGTGATCTCCTGTGCCGACATCCAGGTAAAGCCGTCTTCGTTGGCAAGCCCGGCATCAGTCAAACTCACGAGCACCTCGCGCGAATTAGGTCCCGTGACCACCAGCACACCGAAATCATCCGTTACATTGCTTACCGTGACGTCTTCGTCTTTTTCTATATGCTGAACCAGCCAGTCGAGGTCATGCAGTTCTGCTACCGCGCCTGACAGGAGGTAGTAGTGATTGGGTGCGAGACAGGTCAGCGTTGCTTCGCTTTCGATCCCGCCCAAGGTGGTCAGCATCTGCGAGAGAACCACGCCGCCAACTTTCGCCGGCACCCGGTTGGCGCAGATTCTTTCAAGAAAAGTAAATGCATCGTCGCCGGTAACCTCGTACTTGGCGAAACTGCTGAGGTCGGTGAGACCGACCGCCTCGCGCACCGCACGACACTCGCTGGCGACCGCATCAAAACTGTTGTTGCGCCTGAAGCCATACTCCTCTTCCACGCCTTGAGGGACATACCACTTGGCCCGCTCCCAGCCGAAGGTATCGGCATAGGCTGCGCCGGCCTGCTTCAGTTTTTCATAGAGCGGGGTTACCCGTGTGGGGCGACCGGCGTCGCGGTACTCACCCGGCAGGTGGGGCTGGTACATCTGCTGGTATTCGTCGATGGATTTGGCAATAGCGTAATCGCCGCTCGCCCACTTGCCATAACGTCTCGGATCCATATCGCGAACATTGATTTCCGTCTGGCCGTGAACCATCCACTGCGCAAGATATTTGCCGCACCCCGGCCCCTGAGTAATCCCGATAGAAGCGCCGCAACACAGCCAGTAGTTCCTGAGGCCTTCCGCCGGTCCCAGCAGAAAACCGCCGTCCGGCGTATGCGTGATGGGTCCATTGACCACACGCTTGATACCGGCGTTGGTCCAGCACGGGATACGCTCGGCCGCGTGTTCAAGACTGGTTTCGAGACGCTCAAGCGCGGGCGACAACAGTTCCATGTCAAAGTTCCAGTCAACGCCATCAAGTCCCCAGGTCTGCGCATTGGCCCGTTCATAGGGGCCGATCAGAATACCCTGCTGCTCCTGCCGGTAGTAGCAGGACGCCTTGGGATCGCGCACCACCGGCGGCTCCCGGTCCAATGCCTCGACCCCGGCCAGGTTATCGGTGACCAGGTAATGGTGCTCCATATTCACGATGGGCAGATCAAGACCCACCCACTCACCGATCTGTTTTGCAAAACTGCCGGCAGCGTTAATCAGGTGCTCACAGATAATCGCGCCGTTATCCGTCGTGACCTCCCATTCACCGTTTTCCAGAAGCCGGGTTCCGGTCACCCGGGTATGCCGATAAATCGTTGCCCCGCCTTGGCGCGCACCCGCGGCCATGGCGTTGGTGGCGCTCGCCGGGTCGGTATGGCCGTCATTGGGCGTGTAGAAACCCATCTTGACGTCATCGACCACCAGCAAGGGGTGCAGTTTAAGAATCTCGGCCGGACTGATCAGATGACATTCACTGCCCACTGCATCCAGAATTCCTTTTACGTAATGGAACCAGTCCACTTCTTCATCGGTCAGCGCGAGGCGAATGGCGCCACAGCCATGCCAGCCGGTCGCCTGGCCGGTTTCCGCTTCGAGCGTTCGGTATAGGTCGGGCGCTTCCTGATGCACCTTGGCCATACTCAAACCCCCGATGAAATGAGGGATGAGTCCCGCCGCATGCCAGGTCGATCCGGAGGTGAGTTCCCCTTTTTCGATCAGGGCAATATCGTCCCAGCCTTCTTTGGTCAGGAAGTACAGCAGCCCGGCACCAAGCGCTCCGCCGCCAATGATCACGACCCGTGCATGCTGTTTCATTTTTTGACTCCGTCTTTACTCATCCTGATCTGACTCTTTAACCTGATCAATCCCAGTGAAACGTGACGCAAGTGAAGTTAACTGCCCGGCAGGATCGAATCGATCGTTTCGACCAGTTTGGTGACTTCCGCAACCGTGTTGTAGTGAACCATGCTGACCCGTACAACGCCGTCTGTTGGATCCATCCCCAGCGCCTCAACACACCGCAGTGCGTAAAAATCGCCTGACCCTACACCGATCCTGCTCTCGGCAAGTTGTTCGGCGATGTGTTTTGAGGGCATCACCCGGGCATGAAAGGCGATGGTTGATGCGCGATGACCGGGGACGGCGTGATCCTGTCCGAGTATCCGGATATCTTCCCGTGCCTTCAAGTAGTCAAGCAGGATGTTTGCCAGTTTTGCCTCGTGCTTACCCACCAGTTCAAAGGTCTTTCGTGCCCGCTGATGAAGACTTAAGTCCGGCTCGCCGAAATGGTGCTGATGAAGCTGATCGAAATACTCGGTGATTCCGGCAAGAGCGGCAATCTGGGCGTGCTGGGGCCCGGTGGGATTGAGCCGATACCGGGATTTTTCCTCATTAAAAAAGTGACCTTGTCCTTCGGTTTTTTTAAGCGCCTCACCTGAACCCCAGAGCACGCCCTGATGCGTGCCGAAGGTCTTGTAGGTGCTGTAGGCATAAAAATCCACGCCGAGCGTCTTCACATCCGGAATGACGTGAGGCGCGTATGACACCCCGTCCGCCACCACCAGCGCGCCTACGCGATGGGCCATCTCGGCAATCGTTGCCATATCGTTGTGGGTACCCACCAGGTTGGAACACAGGGTACAGCAGACAATCCGGGTCTTGTCGGTGATCAGTGCTTCAAGATCATTGAGATCCAGTTCGCCATCGGCCTTGCCTACCCGCCATTCGCGGATAACGATGCCGTGTTCCGACAGGCGTCGCCAGCAACCGATGTTCGCCTCGTGATCCTGGTTGGTCACCACGATCTCATCGCCGACCCGTAACAGGTGCCTAAGGCTTTGGGCCAGAATATAGAAATTCAGTGTGGTTGATGGACCAATAGTGATCTCATCATCTGCCGCATTGATGAGCGATGCGACAGCCGCATAAGACTCATCCATTTCCTCGCCCGCCTGCTTCGACAAAGCGAACGCCCCGTAAGGCTGCACTTTATGTTCAACAAAAAAACGTTGCAGACGATCCGACACCGTGGCCGGCACATAAGAGCCGCCC
>DCXP01000046.1 GCA_002327725.1 Proteobacteria bacterium UBA2133 | reverse complement strand
AGCAGTCCTATTACGAACCTTCACATGGATCAGCGCCCGATATTGCCGGCAAGGGCATTGCCAACCCCTACTCCATGCTCGGCTCTGTCGCCATGATGCTCGAGATGAGTTTCAACATGGACGCCGAAGCGGCAAATCTGTGGAAGGCCATGCAGAGTGTATTCAGCGACGGCTACACCACCCCGGATCTTGCCCGGCGCGGCGACGCGGAAAAACAGATCAGTACCAGCGAGTTTGGCGACCGGGTTGTCGTCGCCCTCGACGCGATGCCCAAAGCCGGCTAGGGAAAGATTACTCGGGTTTATCCAGAGGGCGGGAATCGTCGTCAGGCGAATTCTGCTGGCGCATTTTCATATTGAGCATGCGCATGGCGGCGTTGACGCCGGAAAACACCTGGTTGGCGTGCACACCCCGGGTCTTGAATCGGTGTCCGTCATCTTCCCAGGTGATAAAGCACTCGGTCAGCGCGCTGGTGTGACCGCCCTTGGGGATCCGGATCTCGAAATCGATGAGTTCGGGAAATACGAATCCACCCGGCTCGAGCACCTTGCGCATGGCCTTGATGAAGGCATCGAATCCACCGTTGCCTGAATCGGAGGACTTGTGGACGGCCTCACCCACCCGGATCCGCACGCTGGCGGTGGATTCGATTTCAAGGCCGCTGGTGATTGAGCAGTTGAGCAGCTCGACGTGCTGGTAGTCACCGCTTTCGAGAATATCGGCGATGATGAAGGGCAGATCTTCGGGGGTAATGGTGGCTTTGGTGTCGGCGATCTCGACAATTTTCTCCAGCACTTTAGCCTGATTGTCCTCCGACAGCTCGATTCCGAGGTCTTCAAGGTTTTTCGTCAGTGAAGCCTTGCCGCTCATTTTGCCGAGCGCATAACGGTGCCGTCGGTCAAAGCGGTCCGGGCTGAGTTCGGTCTGGTAAAGCCGGCCCTTCTGGTCACCATCGGCATGGATGCCGCTGGTCTGGGTGAATACATCGGTGCCGATAACCGGCGCATTGGCAGCCACCCGCTTGCCGGAGAAGTTCTCGACCATCTGGCTGAGATCATGCACCTTGGTCTCGTCGATCGAGACCTTGACGCCGAGTTTGTCCTTCAGTACCACGGCAACTTCGGCCAGTGACACATTGCCGGCCCGTTCGCCGAGGCAGTTCAGCGTGGTGTGAATCGCTGCTGCACCGGATTCGACTGCCGCCATGGCATTGGCGGTGGCGAGTCCGTAATCGTTATGCGGATGAAAGTCGAAGTCCTGGCCTTCAAAGCGGCTGCACATATCTCCCACTGCAGCAGCGACATCGGCAGGGCTCATCACGCCCAGGGTGTCGGGCAGCATGATATGACGAAGACTCATCCCGGCCAGGGACTCGACCATGCGGTACACATAGTCGCGGCTGTCACGGTAGCCGTTCGACCAGTCCTCAAGGTACACATTCACCAGCAGGTCATGCTCAAGCGCGTACTCCACAGTACGTTCGATATCAGACAGATGGGCGTCCAGCGTTTTTCTAAGCTGCTCGGTGCAATGCTTCTCACTGCCCTTGGTCAGCAGGTTGAGCACCCGCCCTCCAGTGCTGACCAGCCAGTCGACACTGCGGTGGTGATCGGTAAAGCCCAGCACCTCCACGCGATCCAGGGCATCGTGCTGCGCTGCCCAGTCATGAATCCGGGTAACGGCCTCTTTCTCGCCGTGGGAAACACCCGCAGAAGCCACTTCGATGCGGTCGAGTTTCAGGCTGTGCAGCAGTGCGCGGGCGATGCTGACCTTCTCATCGGGTGCGAACGAGACCCCCTGGGTCTGCTCCCCATCCCGAAGCGTGGTATCCATTAACTGCACGTGTTCTCGCATCGATCTTGTCCCAGCGCGAGGGCGAACCTCCTAAAGAACACGATATTCTATAGGTAAATGCTTGTTTAATTGAACTTGTTTCTGAAAATCACTGGACAGGCCTCTGCCGGAACTGCCTGCTGTAACTCAGTCAGGGCGCCCGCCACCCTTCGCTTTTCACATCGGGCCGCGGCTTCGCCGGCTGAGTCCCCCTTGATTCCCCGAAGCCTTATCCGATTTTCGGGATCTCTGGAAAGCCACGGACTACAGGAAAAATGGACATCCCGTCATTCGATGTTTGATGCCGGTCCGGTTGCTGTGACGGCAGTTTAGCCCATCTCACGCTGGATCATGCCGAGTTTGCCGTGCTGACCCTGACGATAAAAGCGGCGCAGTTCGCGGGTCAGCCCGGCGCCATCTTGTGCCCTCAGGTAGCGGCTGTTCAGCTGACGGCAATACCGGCCGGCGTAGAAGTTCGCGACCTCGTAGCGTTCACGTTCGCGGTTATCAAGACCGTCTTCAAAAGTCACGCGGTCAAACAGCCAGGAGCACAGGTCAGCGCGGCTGCTACGACCGGTGTTTCTGTTGAGCGCAACAAGACCAATGAACTTGTCGATCTCGGCCTGAAGTTCCAACTCGAGCTGCGTGAGTTCCCTTTCAAAGCCCGCACGCCACGCCAGATACAGAAAATGGCTGACCCCCTCAACTGCCTGGCAGAAGGCCTCGGCCTGCTGACTGCCACCCGCGATATCCCGATTTCCAAGTACCTGCAGCACTTCCGGTGCGAGATACAGGGTCATCGCCAACTCTTCCGGAGACTCACGCAGCAGCAATTTTTCCGGACACTCGGATCTTGCAGCATCACCCTGAAGCGCCTTTGCAAGCGCCTGATCGGTGATGACAAAATCCATCACATCGTACTCAACTTCTATTTCATATACCCGCTGCAGCCATCGCTGCAGTCGGGCCAGCGAGCGCACTCAGTGTACCCGGGTGGTTATGGGGCCTGGATGAATACCGGCCTGCTGCAACCGCCGCGCATAACTGGCGCTACCGGTCTGCTGCCAGCGCTCGTACAGGGCCAGCAGGTTTTCATTTTTGTCGAGATCCTGCTCAAAGGCCCGCGCCATGACCCGGGCCAGCAAGACGAACTTCGTGCCGAGCTCCATAAACACCGCTCCCGCCCGCTCGCCCGCCCGGTTGCACGCGATCGACAGATGTTCATAGGCGTTGCCGCCGATGGCAATGTAATAGTCAACACTGACCGGCTTGCGCCTGAGGCTGTGCCTGAACACACCGGCAATAAACATCGCAACGTCACCCACCCGGCGCAACCCGGCCGCCTGCTCAACCCGGGACTTCGCAGAAAGCGCTTCGCCGTAAACCAGTGCCAGCGGCCGCAGCCCCAACCCTTCCGGCGTATGTTCGAAAAAGTGATCTGTCCTGGAATAAAAGGTCAGCAGATTGACAAGATAAGCCCGCGTCCCTTCCGACACCTCAAGATCCTCATCGGCAACCGCATCGGTAACCTGCTGTCGAAAGTAATCTTTTACACAGGCGCAGTTAACTACGGTGTGCGGCGTTGCAGGATCTGGCATACACTTTCTCCGTCGGGGTTGGCGAACTTGCTGCCAATCGATTCTTCACAACAGAAGAGCGCAGGCAAAGTTAGCACTCCAAAGTGATGGCTGCTGGATTTCACCCGAATAACGCCTTGCACTAAGCAGGACCGAACCCGAACACCCATACCGATGCCTCTTGAACGTCAACGGTTGGTGGTGATGCATTGCGATATTGTCGAGTTTTCCCGCCTGACGTCGCAGGACGAAGACGCAACCTTTCATGCGCTAAGAAAGGGATTTTCTCGGGCCGCCATGCTCGTATCCGACCACGGCGGTGATTTGATCAACACGGCTGGTGACAGCCTGCTTGCCGTTTTTCCCACAGCGCTTGCTGCGGCACGCACAGCGCTTGGCTTGCAGCAGTATTTCGCGCTTGGCAACCGGAATCTGCCCAAAGTGCAGCATCTGCGTGCCCGGATCGGCATCCATCAGGGCGCGGTCCTTGTTCAGGGTGACCAGGCTTTCGGCAATGATGTCAACATCGCCGCCCGGCTTCAGGAGACCGCACCACCCGGGGGGATCTGTGTTTCACAGAGCGTGCGCGATGCTATCGACGAGGCCCCGGAACTCAACTTTAAGCCCATCGGAACGAAGGCCCTGCGTCATATCGCTGAGCCCGTCAGCGCTTTTCTTCTGCACAGCGGACATGAGGCGCCGGATTCCAGAAAGGAACCCGCTGAGGAAATTCGCCCGCGACTTCTGGTGCTGCCGTTTGCTGCCTCTGAGCGTGATACCGCCCTTGGCGAACTCGGCGAAGCGCTCACCGTCGACCTGATTGCTGCGCTGTCCCGTTTTCGCCAGCTTTTTGTTTTCGCGCCGCATACCGCTCTTTCGCACGATGCCAATGACCAGAATCAGGCCTACCTGGCACAGCAACTGGGTGCGCGTTTTCTGGTCGATGCCTTCATGCGACGACGCCACGATCACCTTCGCCTGGTGATCAATCTCATTGAGATACCACAGGGGCACTACCTCTGGTCGCAGCACTACGATATCAAGGAGCACGACCTTGCCAAAATCCAGGATGGGATTACGCGCCGTATCGTGACAACGCTCGTCGGCAATATCGAGCACCACGCCGGTCTCGCGCCATCAGGCGGTCAGACTTCTTCAGATTACGATGCCATCATCCGGGCACGTCATCTGGTGTATCGGATGCGAAGCCCCACAGACATCGATACTGCCCGCGGTCTCTTTCAGAAAATGTGCAAAGCGCACCCGGCTTTCGCTTTCGCACACTCGGGGCTTGCGCTTTCGCACCTGGCACAATTCCTGATGGGCTGGGCATCGCGTCCTGATGAGACCTTGAAGGAGGCCGCACAAGCGGCGCAACTCGCGTTCGAACTTGACCCTGCCGACAGCGAGGCGCACGCTGCATTCGGGGTCACCCAGCTCTGGCAACGCGACCATGACCGTGCGATGACTCACCTCAATCGCGCTATCGAACTCAATCCCAATGATGCCGACGCACTTGCGGGGCGGGCGCTTGCACTCATTTTCCGGGGTAAGCCCCTTGCAGCATTCGCAGAATTCGAAAAGGCGCTCGGTGCTAACCCGTTTGCACCCTCCTGGTACTTTTGGGGTCTTGCCATCAGCTGCTACAACAGCGGTCAATACCGCAATGCGGTGGAGGCGCTCCACCGGATCACTGTTTTGAACCGCTTTCACCGGCGCTTGCTGGCGGCGGGTTACGCCCAACTCGGCGAGCGCGGCAAGGCTGCGAAGGAGCGCGAGCGGGTAATGGCCGAGGTCCCGGCCTATTCGGTAGAAGACACCCGGAATTCGCAGCCCTATGAGCATCCGGCCGATGTAGATCCCTTTATCGAAGGGCTTGTGGCCGCGGGGTTTCCGCTGAGGCCCTCGAACCACTCCTGAGCGTCGAAACTGATGTGAGGTTCGGCCGTAAAAAAGGGGGGCGTAATGCCCCCCTTCAAGAAAACAGATTGTTCAGAGTGCTATGCAGCTCTCTTGTTATAGGCCCACCACAAAATACCAAGCGCTACCAGTCCGACCAAGCCCTGACTTCCGAGCGCATCAACAAACCCAATAACACTTCCAAGTACGTCTACTGGCAGGAACGGTACCGCTCCCGTGCCGTCGCCAAACAGGACCTGCAGGACAACGCCTAAAGCGATGATTGAAATACCCAACTCAGCCAACGCTCCAACCCAACGTCTAATACTATCTAGAAAGTGCATGATGAGGTTTTCTCCATGCGGTTGAGGGACCAATATTATACCTTTAAGGGGCCTACCCGATGAAAATGAATCGATAGTGAACAAATTGTGAAAAATTGTTCGCTTCTAAGCGATTTTGGCGTCATTTAAGAAGTAATTTAAGAAATCCTATTCTGTTATCAGTTGAACGCGCACCTTAGTCACTCATCAACGCCTGCAGCAGATCCTTTGCTCCATCACGTACGGGGTCTACCGTCAGGCGGCCGGTCTCATCCTGTATTGCCGCGGTTGCCCGGGCGGCTTCATCTGCATCAAGGTGCGCGGTATTGACAGCAATGCCCGCCGTGACCGGTCGGGCAAACGTCCCGCAGGCACAGGCGATATCTTCATACAGCGTGATGATCTCGTTGAGCGGCGGTACCGCAACCGGCTCACCCACCGTATCCAGGTGGGTCATCCCTGCGCGGTGACACAGCACCAGGTGGGTCGGACACGAGCCGCGTATCAACGGCAGCGTCGAAGTACTGCCGGGGTGCACGATGGAACCCTGCCCCTCAACCAGGGCGAGTTCGGCATCGCCCGCTTCCATGACCATCTTCTCAACTGCGCCGCAGGCGTAATCGACCCGGATGGCGTCCAGAGGGATCCCCTTACCGCTGACCAGAATGCCGACCTGCCCGGTCGCGAGAAACTCCGCCCGGATACCCTCGCCGAGCGCCGCCTGCCAGATCTCGAGCCCCGCGGTCATCTTTCCCACGGCCATATCGGTCCCCACCAGCAGCGCCCGGCGGTTCTTGAGTCCGGCCGCACGGGCCCAGGCGATACCGAGGTCCTGCGGCTCGCGGCGGATATCCCAGATCCACTGGCCATCGGCAAGGTCAGGGTAGCGGGGTCCCACCTGCTCGTGCAGGCCATTGATCACACTCATGCCGGCGGCCACGGCTTTATCCACCTCTGTGATCATCTCCGGAGGAAGGCGGCCTCCCGAAGGCGCCATGCCCAAAATGAGCACTTCCCCGCCCGCAACCACGGCCTCATCCACTGACGCCAGCACCGGGACATCCGGGCCGAAATCAAGCAGATCCCGGGTACTCGAACCGCTGTGGTTGAAATCAATCGCACAGGCCACGGGGTTGCGCGAATACCGCAGCACGGCATGGCCCATCTTGCCGTTCAGTTTGTCGATCTGCTCAAAAAAATGGATCACCAGCTTCTGATCGGGCTTTAACATGTCAATGAAACTCCATGCCCTGACTGGTCTGCCCGGACAGAAACGACCCCTTCGTTCATCTCCAGCCCGCTCGCCGGGTCCGGCAGGAGATTAAGGTGGGAATCAAGATCAATATGATCAAACAGTGCGGCGAGTGATGCGCCCGCACCAATTGCGACTGACGACTCTCCCAT
>DCXP01000083.1 GCA_002327725.1 Proteobacteria bacterium UBA2133 | reverse complement strand
TCGATCCTCCTCGGCTCCACCAATCCCCCTTTTTTTGTTTTGCCATACAAGGGCTCAGGGTCGCAAATGTTGTCCGAATTATTGAGTTATGCGTTCCGGCCGTTCTTTTTGCTCGGTGCATTGTCCGCGATCGTCGTCATGGCGTTATGGACACTCGCGCTGGGGAATATCGGGCCGCTAGCGGATTATCCGAATCCGGCGCTGTGGCACGCGCACGAGATGTTGTTCGGTTTTGTGATGGCCGTCATCGCCGGTTTCGTCATGACGGCAGTTGCGATGTGGACCGGCCGTGAGCGCCTGCACGGCACACCGCTGGGTGTACTGGTTGTGGCATGGCTGGCGGGTCGGGGCGCAATGCTTGCCTCCGGCGTATTGCCGGATTGGGTCGTTGCGATCACCGACATGGCGTTTCCGGTCCTGTTGGCGTACTTCTTTGGCCGTGAGGTTATCGCCGCAGACAATCGACACAACCTCGTCATCGTCGGTATCGTGGCTGTGATGGCGGTCCTGAATCTCGCCTACCATGGTGGACCGCCGGCCGGGTCGGCGGGCCTCGCCAAAACGGCGATGCTGCTGATGATCCACGTCGTGCTCTTGCTGATCACCGCGATCGCCGGCCGGGTCGTGCCGAGTTTCACAGCGAACTGGCTCAGGGACCAGGGCCGGGACCCGGAACGTGGCCGGTTCCCGAAAAGCACACCCCCGGTAGAGGGCGTGACGCTTCTGCTGACGGCCGCGGCCGGAATCTCGGTCACGTTTGCGCCTACGAGCCCGGTGGCCGGGTTTATCGCACTCGCGGCGTGTACCAGCCATGCATTCCGGCTCAGCCGGTGGACCGGGCTCGCGACGAGGCCTGAACCGCTGCTGTTCGTGCTGCATATCGCCTATGCGTGGTTGCCGATCGGTTACGCCCTGGTCGCATGGTCGATATTCAGCCCGGTCACAGGTTCGGCCTATTCCGACTCCGTTGCATTGCATGCGCTAACGATGGGCGCCATCGGCAGCATGATACTGGCGATGACGACCCGGGTTTCACTCGGCCATACCGGGCGTGCATTGCACGCGGCCCGATTGACCGTCGTCGCCTATATTCTGCTGACGGTTTCCGTTATCGTCCGGCTGCTCGGGCCTCTGGCCGGCGGGCGGTATCTGCAGACAGTCGAAATCGCTGCGACCGGCTGGATGGTGGCGTTTGCGGTATTCATCTGGGTTTACTGGCCAATCCTGACCCGTCCACGGATCGACTGACGGCCGCGGATACGCTGGCGGGGCAATCCATGGCCGGATCGGCACATCGATCGAGGTGGATTTGTTTCAGACAGCACCCTGCGTGAGCAGGTCAAGATACTTTCTGAACAACCGGCACCCGAGGCAAAAAACACACAAAGCCAAAGATGGCGACGGCAACACCGGCCAGTATCACGAAAAATGCCCCAAAACCCCAGGTGGTGTGGGTCCAGGCAATCATCGGTATCGCAGTCGCACTGACTGAGAAAGTAATGATGTAACGGGCAGCGAGTGCCCGGCTTCGCCACTCGGTATTGGTGACCCGGCCAATCAGCACGTCGTTGATCGGGATCTGGCCGAAAACCACCAGCATGAAGGCAACCGAGAGAATCAGGGCCGATGTGCCACTGGAACCCACCAGCGCCAGGGCAAAGAGGCACTGGCCCGCAACCACGGCCAGGAACACGTGCTTGAGCGGCCAGCGGTCAACCAGGTATCCGACGATCAACTGGCCGACCGATGCCAGCGCAAAGACACTGAATGCATACCAGCCGACGTCAGTGACGGAAACCGCAAGCCCCGCGAGGCGTTCGTCAATCACTTTGGGTAGCGCAAAGGTTGTGCTCTGGAAAATGAGCCCCCCAAGCGCGGTCGACGCAAAGACCACAAAAAAGACCTGAATGAGCTTTTCTCGGGTAAAGGCCGCCTGGCCTTTGGTGCTTCCTTTCTTATTCTCGCTGCCAACGCTGGCGTCCTTTGGCGCACGCAGAAGGCAGATCAGGTAGGCAAAGCCCAGCAAGAGCGTAAGCGCGCCCGGCCAGATAAAAGCCGCCCGCCAGCTGTAGGTCTCGATCAGCAGGCTCGTGAAGAGCGCTGCACAGGCCACCCCCAGATTACCGAATACGCCGTTGATGGCGAGCGGCACACCGGTATGCCGGCGCCCCTGAATGACCATGGCTAACCCCACCGGATGGTAAATCGATCCAAAAAGGCCAATAGCAAAAAGACCCAGAGCCATCGTCACCGGCGTATCCGCCATAGATGTTGCCATTGCGCTGGCGCCGATGCCGAAAAAGAAAATCACCATCATCTTCTCCCGGCTCCAGCGGTCGGCCAGCCACCCTGCGGGCAGCGCGCCAAGCCCGAACACCACCAGCCCCGGTGTCGCGTAGGGAATAAGCTGCGCGTAGCTCATTCCCCATTCCCGGGTCAGCAACAGCGCTGCGGCGGTCGCAAACACCAGGGGCAGCAGGTGATCAACAAAGTGCCCAATGTTGAGGAAAACAAAATGCAGACGAGGGTTCATAAATTAGGGACCATACCTGCCGTACCGGGCCGATTATATCTACCAAGGCCATTGTTCCTTACACTAGCGCTATGCCTGAAGATCCGCAGTTCCTGGCCCTGTGGCCCACCGTACTGATGCGCGACCGGCTGCCCGCGGATGACACCATCAACGGAGCACTGGTGGATGAAATCATGCGTCTCGATGCCGAGCGGCCCGATATGACCACCGGCTATCTTGATGACAACCTGCTGGCCTCCGAACATCCGGCACTGTCGTGGCTTCGGGACTGCATCAATCATGCGGTGATGCGCTACATCAAGCACAGCGAAATCGACTACAAGGTGGACTGGCACCTGCAGGGCTGGGCCAACATCAACCGCTTTGGCGATTACCACAACCTGCATAATCATCCGCACTGCTGGCTTTCGGGGACCTACTATGTGTCCGTACCGGAAAGCCCCGTCGATCTGCCAGGCCGGGCTGATCGCACCCCGGGGGCGATCTCTTTCTTTGACCCGCGCGCACAGGCCAATATGACGGCAATCAAGGCGGATGGTCAGGTTGACCCCGAATACCGGATACAGCCTCGTTCCGGCGAGATTCTGCTCTGGCCGGCATTCGTGCATCACCTGGTACACCCGAATCTTTCCGAGCAGTACCGGATCTCGATCTCGTTTAACGTGGTGCTGCGCTGGTCCGAGGCCTACCTGCCCCAGCAGTAGGACTTCTGCCCGGCGCTTTTGGCAGCGGCTCCCGGCTGCCGCCGTCCGCCAGATTTCCCGACGCCCCGATTCTTTACTCCGCGGTATTTTTATCTGGCGCAATTCGCTTGGTATACTGATCGGGTGCGTCCCCGTAGCTCAGCAGGATAGAGCAATCGCCTCCTAGGTAACTGGGCACCAGATTCTGGAAACAGTCTGTGTGAATCTGCTCAAACTCGGTGAAACCTCAGCACGACAGGTGGTGGCAATACCGAGCCAAGCCCGCCTCCGGCGGGAAGGTGTAGAGACTTGACGGGCAGCACCTAAGGGCCGGATGCCTACAGGTGAAGATAAAGTCCAGACCCCGAACAGACCCAGACGCGGCTGGCAGTGAAAACTGAAGGGGTATGAAGCGATAGGTCGCAAGTTCGAATCTTGCCGGGGACGCCAGTTCACCCATCACTGATCACTGTTCATAAACTTGTGGATAAGTTGTTCAAAGACTTTGGATAAACTGGCTTACCTGAACCTTTCTGAATTCTCCCAGCCGGACTCCGAGCGCTGAATTGATGGGCCCGACGCCTGGTTCCTCCGACTCCAGCGCAGGTTTGGGCCGGCGTTTTGGCGCTCTTTTTTACGACAGTTTTGTGCTGCTGGGGATGTTGTTCATCGCCGCCCTGCCCCTGCCCTGGTTTGACCAGATCACCGAAGGCGGACTCTCCGGCCTGTGGATAAAACGTGTCTATTTATTGAGCGTGTGTTTCGGCTATTTTGGCGGCTTCTGGGTACACGGTGGGCAGACGCTGGGCATGAAGGCCTGGCGGATAAGGGTCATCCGGCTCGACGGCTGCAGGCTCGGCTGGATTGACGCGCTCAAGCGTTTTTTCGGGCTGTGCCTTTCCACTGTGACACTGGGGCTGGGCTTTTTCTGGGCGCTGACGAATACAGAACGCAGCACCTGGCAGGACGCGCTTTCCCAAACCTGTGTGCTATGGTGCCCCGGCCCTTCCAAAGGGACTCTGCCACCATCCAATTCATGAGGATAAGGCCTCTCCAAAGGTTCCACTGCTCGATGCCTTCATTCCACTTTCTTTACCGGCCGGTCCTTGCCGGTATCGTCATACTCTGTCTCTTCTGGGCCAAAGCATCTGCCGGAACGGCTGCGCCTGATCCTGAACCTGCTACCGGCTGGCAGAACAAAGAAGCAGCCTCAGCTAAGCGGTTTATGGCCGTCACTGCCCATCCGCTCGCAACCGAGGCTGCGAGCGTAGTATTAAAAAAAGGTGGGACTGCCGTTGATGCCGCCGTAACCGCCCAGCTGGTGCTGAACCTGGTCGAACCCCAGTCGTCAGGAATCGGTGGCGGCGCGTTCATGCTGTACTGGGATGCGGGCAATCAGACACTCCTCAGTTTCGACGGACGAGAGACCGCCCCGGCGGCTGTGGAATCCGATTACTTTAAAGACGCTGGTGGGCAGATACGCAAATGGCGTCAAGCCCGGCTGGGGGCGAGGGCTGTCGGGGTCCCGGGCACCCTGCATCTACTGCATACCGCGCACCAGCAATTTGGCAGTCAGCCCTGGGAAAGTCTTTTTACACCTGCGATAACACTTTCGCGCACAGGATTTTCCGTCTCACCGCGCATGGCAAAGTCAATCAAAGGTGCACAGGAGTACCTGAGGCGCTTTGAAGAGACACGCGAATATTTTTTCACCGAGCAGGGCGATCCTCTGCCTGCGGGTCACCACCTGAAAAATCCGGCCTTTGCAGACACCCTCGAGACTATCGCGAAAGAAGGTATTGCCCCTTTTTATGAAGGCGTGATCGGTGCAAAACTGATCGAGGCGCTTCAAGGCACGTCCGCCATGCCTGCACTGATGACGGCCCAGGATCTCGCCGAATACCGGACCCTATCGAGGCCCCCGGTATGTGCCGGCTATCACGGTAACGCCGTGTGCGGGATGGGTCCACCGAGTTCGGGGGCATTGACGGTCGGCCAGATTCTGCGCCTCGTCGAACGGTTTGATATCGGGAGCCTTGGACCGGGCGCCGAGAGCATTCATCTCATTCTGGAAGCATCGCGCCTGGCCTTCGCCGACCGGGCACGCTATATGGCAGACAGTGACTTCGTCCCGGTTCCGGTCGAGGGGCTACTCAATGCAGATTACCTGCGAGCGCGCAGCCAGTTAATTCAGCCCGAGGCTTCCATCGGTGAGGCGCTGCCGGGCCATCCGCCCGGGATCACCACCGCGCAGGCATCGATGCATCAGATCGAGCCCGCAGGCACCAGCCACTTCAGCATCGTCGACTCGCGGGGCAATATCGTCTCGATGACGACCACTATCGAATCAGGGTTCGGCAGCATGCTCATGACCCAGGGGTTCGTGCTCAACAATGAAATGACCGATTTTTCCTTCAGGGCAAGCAAAGAGGGCCGGCCGGTTGCCAACCGGGTTGAGGGCGGCAAACGTCCCCGCAGTTCGATGGCGCCAACCATCGTCTTCAACTCAGGCGGGGCTCCCGTCCTGGTCGCCGGATCGCCCGGGGGAAGCCGGATCATCTGCTACGTTGCGCAGGCTCTCATTGGCGTGCTCGACTGGGAGATGAACCCCCAGCAGGCCGTGTCCATGCCGCATTTTTGCAACCGCAATGGCGCGACAGACCTTGAACCACATCACGATGCCAAAACGCTGGAGACGGCCTTGACCGGTCTTGGGCACGAGGTCCGGATCCGCGATATGAACAGCGGTCTGCATATGATTCAGTTGCTGCCTTCCGGGCAACTTCTGGGCGGCGCGGACCCGCGCCGCGAAGGACGGATCTTGGGGGAGTAGTCCCTATGATTCGAAGGACTCCAACACGCGGTGGTGGTAGTCCTCTTTATTAAAGCGGCTCATCTCCTGCAGTCCCGTCGGGCTGGTGATGTTGACTTCTATCAGCATGCCGCCAATAACATCTATTCCGGCAAAGCGTACCCCGTGAGTGACAAGATCGCGCTGCATCGCTTCGCATATTTGACGGTCACGCTGACCCAGTTCTGCCGGCTCGGCACTGCCGCCCTGGTCAAGGTTATTGAGTTCAGTGCCCTCGGCATGCACCCGCAGAATCGCACCCAAAGGCTCGCCGTCGAGCAGCAGAATGCGCTTGTCGCCATCGCGTGCCGACGGCAGATACTGCTGGGCAACCACCCAGTGCCGCCCCTCGTGGGTAGCGCTATCCAACTGCTCTGATAATCCCTTCCCACCGGCATCCAGAAAGATGATGCCCTTGCCTCCGTGACCGTCCACGGGTTTCACGGTGATCCGCTGCTGCGCTTCAAGGAACTGACCGATCTCCTCTGCTGTTCTGGAGACAAGTGTGGCAGGCGTAAAGGCCGGGTAACGAAGGGCTGCCAGTTTTTCGTTCCAGTTACGGACCGTCACAGGCCGGTTGACGACCTGGACGTGCTCAGGCAGGCAGTCCAGCAGCAGGGTCACATAGAAGTAACTACGATCAAATGGCGGATCCTGCCGGATCCAGACGGCATCCATTGTTGCGAGCGCCAGCGTTGCTTTGGGCTCGCTCACAAAAGGCTGCTGGTGATCCTTGGAGACCGTTACTTTTACGGCCGTGGCATAGACCTCGTTATGGCGCAGGGACAGCGTCGCGGGATCAATATAAAACACCTCGTGCCCGCGCTCGCAGGCAGCGAGCATCAGAAAATAGGTAGTGTCCTTGTGCGGCTTGACCCCTTGCAGAGGGTCCATGATAAAGGCATGCCTCATGCCGGCAGAATAGCATCTTTGTCAAATGCTTATCCTAAGCCCGGCGCCTTCCTCCCCCGCGACTGCGTCTTTTTTCGGCGGGCGGTGCATGCGGGTGCAGACACGCATCCCGGGTTCCTGCTGTTACCGGACCGAGCGCTGCCGCGACCTCATCAATATCCGGAATCTGCCGGATACTGTGATCGAGCAATGCTTGGTACATAGCGGCAAGGTGCACAGGCGTTGTACCGCAGCAACCCCCAATAATCCGGGCGCCGCAATCGCGCGCAAGACAGGCGTACTCGGCCATCAGTTCCGGCGTCCCGCTGTACTGAATTTCACCGTCGACAAACTGCGGGATACCGCAATTGGCCTTGGCCACCAGAATGTCAACGTCCTCGGCATGAGACCGCATCGCCAGCAGCGTACCCACCAGATCCGCGGCACCGACACCACAATTGGCGCCGTAGGCCGCAAGCCGCGGCACCGTTTCGCGGTAAATGTCCACCAGCCGCGCAGGCGGCACGCCCATCATCGTGCTGCCGTTGGTGTCAAAGGTCATCGTTGCAACCACCGGCAGGCCGCATTCCGCCGCCCCTGCCCCGGCCGCCTGCAGTTCTTCTTTGGATGACATGGTTTCAAGCCAGATGACATCGGCTCCCCCGTCTGCAAGTGCCTCGGCCTGTTCGGCAAATGCACTCTTTGCCTCCTCGAAGGTCAGGGTACCGACTGGCTCAAGAATCTCACCGGTCGGCCCCATCGAGCCCGCGGCCACTATCGGGCGTCCCGAGGCGTCTGCGCAAGTCCGGGCAAGCCGGGCGGCGGCCGCGTTCAATTCCGGAACCCTATGCTCGGACTGATGAAGTTTGAGCCGGTAGGCCGAGCCGCCAAAGCTGTTGGTCAGCAGGATGTCAGCCCCGGCATCGATGAACTGCTGATGCAAAAGCGTGACGCGGTCGGGATGATCGACATTCCAAAGTTCAGGCGCATCGCCCGACTGAAGGCCCATGGAGAAGTAGTTGGTCCCGGTCGCACCATCTGCGAGTAACCATTCACGCTCAAGGAGAAGTTGCTCAAACCGGTTGTTCGCCATAGTGTTTCCTCAAAATAACCGGCCGGAGCGGGTCGGTTTACAGTGAAAACTGCAACAAAAAACCCGCACCGGCGTTGTTGCTAGAGCGGGTCCATCGGCGAACACTCGCTTTAGCAAACTTGTAAAGCGCCTGCAAGCTGATCATCAAATCGGCGCTTAACGGGCAGTTTAGCAGAAGTCCCGTATTTTGTGGGCGCCGGGCCATTGCCGGCACTGTGCCGAAAAAACCGGGTGTTCCCTAGAAAATACCGGCTAGCGGGTCCTTCGGATCGACACCCGGCATAAAGGGTTTTCGTCGGTCACGGTCGGTTAGCTGGTAGACCGCCCCGAGCCAGTTATTAAAGACAATCTTCCCGGTATCCCCCCAGGTGTTATCCACCGGGACATCTTTCTCCGGGAATGCTCTGGCGTTTGTGCCCTGCTGGCGGGCGAGTTCAGCCTCCTTGCGGTAGGCATCCAGCGCGGGATAAACATCCTCGGTGAAGTAGTTATCGGGAAACGGGGGATACTCATCGAGCTCTCCCGCGAGGAACCGGCTCACTTCCCGCTTGTATTCTTTAAGCAGACTGAAACTGTCGTATTCAGGATGGCCCTGGAAAAACACAAGCCTCATTCCGTCCGCACTCGTCGCCAGATGCACCCCCGCGTCGGGGCTTTCGACAAGCACCAGCTGATCGACTCCGGTCATTGCCCTGGCGCTGATGTCGTTCCAGCGTGAATGGGGCACATCAAACCGGGTATTGATACCCCGGACCAGCGGGTGCTCCATTGCTACCCGGTGCGGGAACACCCCCCAGCGTTTGGCCGGGAGCGGCTGACGCTCGATTCGGTGAAAATGCAAAAACGCCGCATGGGTCGCCAGGCACGCGCAAAGGGTCGATGTCACATGCTCGACAGCCCAGTCGAGCACTACACACAAGGGATTCCAGAACTCTTCTTCCGAGATCTGATCGCAGACCGGGTTGGCACCGGTCACAATCAGTGCGTCCAGCCCTTCTTCCTGCAGTTGGGCAAAATCATAATAGTATTTTTCGATATGTGCCCTCGCCTCCGGACCTCTGGAAACTTCAGGAGGAGAAAAAGGGTAAACATGAAACTGCGCTATCCGGTTACAGCCGCCGACAAGGCGCAGAAACTGCCGCTCTGTCGGCTCAAGGGCTGCATCCGGCATATTGTTCATCAGGCCAATATGCATCTCGCGGATATCCTGGGCACCCGCGCGCTCGAGCGACAGCACATCACCGCCTTCCCGGCGAAAGCGCTTAAAACTCGGCAGGCCCGTGTTGGCAACGATTGGCATGCTTACCCCAGGGCGTCGCAGATCAGTTCAAGGAACTCGGTCTCGCCGTGAATATCATCGATCCGTTCGGCATCAAGCACCACCCCGTAACGGTCGGCAATCTCCTGATACCGCGGCAGCCGATGCTCCACCAGCCGGGGAAACATCCAGCGGAAGTAATCATCCGGCACGATCTCTTCGGGTGTCGACAGGCCCTGCTCAGCAAGATACTGTGGCAGTACCTGATCAAGAAACTGGTTCTGGTAATACATCGGCTTGGGCTCAAGCAAAGACCGTTCGATGGTCTGGTTGAGCATGGCATCAGAAGGCTTCAGATACAGGATCAGGGTATCTTCCGCCAGCTGCTCTATGACACCGGGTTCATCCAGTTCGCACAGGCTGCCTCCCGCATCGTTAATAAAGTGCGGGTATCCGTAGGTGTCATGCGCCTTGGCAATAAAGTCCCTCACATCCAGCATGGCCTTGACCTCGGCTTCCCGATGAAGTCCCTGGCGACGCTTGAACTCTTCCACCGAAAGTCCTCCCAACTCAGGATTTCCAATCATCCCGAGGAAACTGGCGATGGGTTTGAGATTGTGGATCGTTATATTGTGACAAAGGTAAATGGAATCAGAGCGCAGCAGTTCCGCCAGAAACGGCATCTGCATGGCTTCACGCTTGACGTTGTCCAATATGGGTTCATCCAGATAGCGCGTCCCGATCCGGTAATCGCCGGAATAGTGAAACCAGGTCTGCCGCGGCAATCTGGAAGCAAGCGTGGTCTTACCCGAGCCGGACATGCCCAGCAGGGTGATTGCCTTGCGCGGTGACTTCCAGAAGCCGGCGCCTTTTAAATTCTCTCGGTACATGGGTAATGGGCCGTTAAGGTGTTCAGGTAAGCGTCGATAGCGCCGATCGAACCGGCTCGGGCATCGGCCGGGGCCTGCGCTGATCCCGGTCGACAAACACATGGGTGAACCCGCCGACAGCTGCGGCAGCCTCTTCGCCCTGCGCAAACATGCCGACCTCGTAACTGACGCTGCTGCTGCCCAGATGCTTTACCCGCAGGCCGCAGTCCACCACTCCAGGATATGACAGCGACTGGAAAAACCGGCATTGCGACTGCACGACCAGACCAATCGCCTCACTGTTCTGGATATCCAGCAGCTGGTGCTCGATGAGAAACTGATTCACCACACTATCGATATAAGTGAAGTACACGGCATTGTTGATATGACCATAGGCATCGTTATCGACCCACCGGGTACTGACCTGCTGCCAGTACCGATAGTCGCTGCGCGAACTGTCCGAAGGCTTAGCGTCCCCTGGGTTGCTCAATTTCCGATCCTGACAACCGTGCGCCCGGTAACAGAACCCATCAGGTAATCATCAAAGGCATCGGGCAGATCATCAAAATCAATGGTTCTCGGCGCAATCAGGTCCAGATGCGCGGGACGCAGGTCATCTACCAGGCGCTGCCAGGCCCGATTGCGAAGCGCCTCAGGCATTTTGATCGAGTTGATGCCGAGCAAAGAAACCCCGCGCAGGATAAAGGGCATAACGGTGGTTTCCAGCTTCATTCCGCTGGCATTGCCGATAGACGCGACGTTGCCCCACGGCCTTACCGTACGGGTCAGCCAGCCCAGAGTCTCACCACCGACATTGTCAACAGCGCCGCCCCATAAACCTTTCTCCAGAGGCCGGGTACCCATCTCGAGTTCATGACGGTCAACAAACTCGGTGACGCCAAGTTGTCTCAGGTAATCGTGCTGATCCGGCTTTCCGGTGAGGGCAACCACCTCAAAACCCTTGGCCGCCAGCATATCGATGACAATACTGCCGACTCCGCCGGTGGCGCCGGTGACAATCACCGGACCGTGATCCGGGCTCTGCCCGTTTTCCTCAAGCCGGATCATGGCAATGGCGGCGGTAAAGCCTGCGGTACCGATTGCCATCACCTCCCGCAGTTCAAGATTCTCGGGAACCGGCACGACGCAGCCGCCCGGAACCCGGGCTACCTCGGAATAACCTCCGTCGCGGGTTTCAGAGAGGCCGCAGCCGCATACCAGAACGCGATCGCCGGTTTTGAAACGGGCATTCCCGCCGCTTTCGACCGTCCCGGAGAAATCAATGCCGCCATTGAGATCAGGAACTCTCAGTATTTTGGCCTTGCCGGTTGCGGCCAGCGCATCCTTGAAGTTGATTCCGGAGTAGGCAACACGGACAACAACGTCACCCTCGGTGAGATCACCGACCTCCATCTGCTCAAACCCCGTGCTGACACCCTTTTCCTGTTGGTGTATTCTGAACGCCCTGAACGACATCGTCTGAAATCTCCGGTTGGTTGACGCCATCTGCTGTTTGCCGATGACACCTGGACAGCAAAGGCGGGATTTTAACGCCTAGACCATTGCCGCGGACAGACTGATCAGGCTCGGGACGAATCCCACTCACCAGCGTTTAACCTAATAGCAACCCATCCATCAGGCCAAAACCATGCAAGAAGACACCCTGTTCAGCAGGATCGTCAAAGGCGAACTGCCCGCTGATATCGTGTTCCAGGATGAGCGGGTAACCGCCTTTCGGGATATCCAGCCACAGGCACCGACCCATATCCTGATTGTTCCCAATAAGATCATTCCAACGGTCAACGATGTGTCCGAAGAGGACGAAGCGACGCTTGGACACATGTTTATTGTGGCGCGGAACCTCGCCGAGTCTGAAGGCGTCAATGCCGACGGCTATCGGCTGCTGGTGAACTGTGGCCGCCATGCCAACCAGGAAGTTCTTCATCTGCACATGCACCTTCTTGGCGGCCGGCCGCTGGGCCGGATGCTTCAGGCCGAGTCTTAAGCGATCAGGACTTGCGCTTGCGGGCAATTTCCCGCTCGCGCAATTCGATGCGGCGTACCTTGCCGGTGGTGGTCATCGGAAGTTCGCTGACAAACTCAATCTCGCGGGGATATTCATAGGCAGCCAGGTCGCCGCGGACCATATCCTGAATGCTTTGCGCAAGTGCATCCGAAGGCTCCGCACCGGATGCAAGCACAATAAACGCTTTTACGATCTCGCCGCGCAATTCATCGGGAGCCCCTACCGCCGCCGCCTGAACGACTGCCGGGTGCTTGAGCATGCAATCCTCGATCTCACCCGGGCCGATGCGGTGGCCGGCACTCGAGATGACATCATCTTTTCTGCCTACGAACCACAGATAGCCATCACTGTCGCGATACCCCACATCGCCCGTTGACCACCAGGGTCCGATAAACTTGTCCCGGGTAGCCTGATCGCGCTTCCAGTAGCCAAGAAACATCACCGGGTCGTCCCTTAGCGCACACAACTCTCCGATCTCGCCGTCTGCGAGCACGTTGCCCTTGTCATCGAGGGGTTCGACGCGATGCCCGGGGTAGGATTTGCCCATGGATCCGGGCTTGACCGGCATGATCGTTGAGCAGTTGCCGACAATATAGTTGAACTCTGTCTGGCCCCACATTTCATTAATCTGAATGCCAAGCGCCTCTTCGGCCCATTCATAAATCTGGGCGCCGAGCGACTCTCCGGCGGACATCACGCTCCGTAACTGAACGCCGTGCCCACGGATATCCCCGACCTGACGGAGCATTTTCAGCGCCGTTGGCGGGATAAAGGCATTGCGGACACGGTGCCGGGCCATCAGATCGCAGGCCTTTTCAGGATCAAACCGTCCGCCGTCGTAGCCGAGTACCGGACAACCGTAAAACCAGGCCGGGATCAGTCCGTCGAGCAACCCGCCCGTCCATGCCCAGTCCGCGGGCGTCCACATGAGGTCATCCTGGCGGGGAAAGAAATTCTGCGACATCTCAAAGCCCGTCAGGTTGCCCAGCAGGCAGCGATGGGCCAGCATGGCGCCCTTGGGCGGGCCGGTCGTCCCCGAGGTATAAATGACGATCGCCGGATCGTCGGCCAGCGTACTGGCGGTCTCGAAGCCCTTCGCCGCACGGTCAAGTAACGGCCAGAAGCCGCTCTTTTCATCATCGCAGTCGATGATCGTGTCAAGTTCGGGCAGTTCATCACGCAGCGACTGAATCTTCTCCAGCCCCTCTGTGGCGCCAATCACGACCTTTGCACCGCTATCCTCCAATCGATAGCGCAGTGCGTCTGTGCCGAACAGCACCGACAGCGGCAGCGAGATGGCGCCGATCTTCCATGCTGCAAGGTGGCAAAGTCCTGTCTCGATCCGCTGGGGCAACAGGATTGCGATACGGTCCCTCGGGGCAACGCCCATCGATATAAGGACGTTGGCCAGTTTGTTCGACAGACGGTACAGATCCTCAAAGGTGTACTGCCCGGTCTTTCCTGATGCTGTCTCACAAAAGAGCGCTGACCTGTCGGATACATCACGATGACGATCACAAACGGCGGCAGCGATATTGAAGGACTTTGGTATCTGCCAACGGAACGACTGGCAGATACCATCGAAACTCGATGCGTTCGGGTCAATCAGTGTCTTGAGACTGCTTATTTTTTTGCCCTTTGGTCAAAGTGCGTCAGCCCAGGTTGCACAGGGGCCGGGGACCATTCTAGTTCGCCTGCATGTCCCGCAACAGATGCTTTCAGGGGGCCAGGAAGACATCGCAGCGGACGCCTTCATGATCCAGGACATGCCTCACCGGATAATCCTCGCTTGGGCCCTGCTGTATCACCTGATCAAACAGTGCCCGCTTGGTTTCCCCAAAGACCGGCAGAATGATGTGCCGCGAATCCCGTAACACCCACGGACTGAGGCTGATCCTCTCGTGCGGCGGCAATGGGGAGGTGGTTGCGATTACCCTCTTGCAGGCTTCTGAGTTTTCAACGCCTCCTGGAAAGAGCGATGCAATATGGCCGTCGTCTCCCATGCTGATCAGGAGCACATCAATGGGCAGGTTAAGCTGATCGAGACGCTGTTCCACTACATCCAGCGCATCGGGCGCCCGATCATGATCGGTTTTCAACCCGACCAGCGTGGCAGCCGATGCCTGGTCCTGCAGCAGCCCGTCGCGGACCAGTTTCTCATTGCTCTTCGAACTTTCCGTCGGCACCCAGCGTTCGTCAACCAGCAGGAGATCCAGCGACGCCCAGGGAAGTGGGCAAACTGCCAGCAGCGGAAACAATGCGCCGGCCGACCTGCCGCCACAGACACCGAAGGTAATCCGGTTTTGTTTTTGAACTGCTGCCAAAAGCGTCTCTGCCAATGTCTTCGCGACAGCATCTAACGCCTGCGAACGGGTCGGATATCTCTGAACCGAGTACCCGGGCATCTGCGGCCTCAGCGCGGGCGCTTCGGTCTAACCATGGCGAAGAGACTGGCCAGGGCAAAGAGGACCGAGGCCGCGACAACAATGCTCGGGCCCGTTGGCGTGTCCCACTGAAAGGAGGCGGACAGCCCGGTCACCACAGCCATGATTCCGACGGCGACCGCTGCGCCCGCCATCCATTCAGGTGTTTGTGATACCGGTCTGGCGGCCGCTGCCGGAATAATCAACATAGCGGTAATCAGCAGTGCGCCTACAATCTTGATCGCAACCGCAACCAGTACGGCCAGCATCACTGTCAGGATCATATTCTCGCGACGGATGTCGATGCCTCGGGCTGCAGCAAGATCGGCATTCAGTGTCAGCAGCAGCAGGCGCTCCCACCGCAGCCGCAGCACCACCAGAATGGACGCCGATCCCACGCCGATGATCAGAAGATCGATGTAGCCCACGGCCAGAATGTCGCCAAAAAGATACGCGGTGAGATCAACCCGCACTCCGGGAATAAAGGTCACCACCACCAGTCCCAGCGCCAGAGCCCCGTGCGCGGCCACCCCAAGCATCGTGTCGACAGTAAACATCCTTCCTGAAAAAGACAGAATCATAAAGGCCATGGCGAGTGAGGCGAGAAGCACACCGACGAAGATCGAAATGGAGAAGCCCAGAGACAGGGCGACACCGAGGATTGCAGCATGCGCGGTGGCATCCCCAAAATAGGCCATCCGCCGCCAGACCACGAAGCAGCCGAGCGGGCCCGCGGCAAGGGCAAGCGCGATGCCGGCGAGGGCCGCGCGCCACAGAAAATCATCCAGTATCACTGTCGCCGCCCCGGGAATGGTCGTGCCGATGATCATGCTCATGCCGGTACAGTGCCAGCGCGCCTTCGGCACCGAACCCGAACAGCGCCTGATACTCAGGCGCTGCCGACACCAGTGTCGGTGTACCCTGACAGCACACGTGCCCGTTGAGGCAGATCACATGGTCAGAAGAGCGCATGACGACGTGCAGATCGTGGCTGACCATCAGCACTGCACAATCAAGATCTGTCCGGACGTCCTCGATAAGACGATAGAAAGAAGCCACTGCCGGCTGATCAAGGCCCTGTGTCGGTTCATCCAGCACCAGCAGGTCGGGGCGGACCAGCAGTGCCTGGGCGAGTAATGCGCGCTGGAACTCTCCCCCCGAAAGAGACGTCATCTGCTGCTTCAGCAGCACCGAAATCCCGACCTGTTCGGCGATCTGCAGGTGGCTCTCTTTGGCAGTGGTTCCCGACAGACCCAGCCAGCGGGCGACCGTTAACGGCATAGCCTGGTCGATGGCGAGCCTCTGCGGCACGTAGCCGATCTTGATACCGGCCTCACGGACAACAACGCCTTCTGACGGCGCCTGCGCACCGATCAGTACCTTCAGCAGCGTGGTTTTCCCGGAGCCGTTGGGCCCCACCACGGTTACGATTTCGCGCCTGCGGACAGACAGATCAACATCACGCAGAATCCGCCGCGCGCCAACACAGACCCCGACCCCCTGGGTCCGGATGAGGCTCATTGCGGCCCCCGCTCGCGGCATTGAGCGCACAATCCCTGCGCTTCAACAACGGTGTGCTGAATATCAAAACCGATCTTGCGGGCGGTCCGGTCAAGCGTGGGGCTTTGGGTTTTTGCCGATGTTTCCGCAACCTGTTGGCAGTCACTGCAGATCATGAAGACCGGCGAATGCCCATCCCTGGGCTGGTTACACGCAACAAAGGCGTTGATCTTCTCGATACGGTGGACAAACCCGTTTTCGACCAGAAAGTCCAGCGCCCGGTATGCGACCGGCGGCTGCGCACGAAACCCCGAATCAGCCAGCTCCGACAATATGGCATAGGCGCCGAGCGGCGCATGCGACTTCAACAGCAGTTCGAGCACTTTCTCACGCACTGGCGTGAGCCGCAATCCCCGCTCGGTACACAGGTCATGTGCTGCGCTCATCAGCGAGCGCGCGCACTCACCGTGGTCGTGCTGGCGAAACGCCTGTGCCGGCAAATCCGATTCTGCTTTTCTCGGGCTCATATCAGATCAGGCATTGTCACTGCTTCACGCATTGTGCAATCCCCAGTGCGATGTTTTCAAGCAACTTAGGATAGAGCGAGGCACCGAGTTTGAGGTCTATCCCGACGGGGTCTACGACTCCGACATTCAGTTTATGGCCGACAAAGACATTATCAATGAGGTCTGACGGATATTGAGGCTCGGCAAGTACGCAGTTTATCCCCTGCTCCTCAAACAACTGCTTTAACTCCCGCAACCTCCTGGAGCTCGGACTCGAGGCATCGCTTAAGGCAATCGATCCTGTTGCGGCGATACCGAAATGTTCCTCGAAATACCGGTAGGCGTCGTGATAAACCAGAAATCCCTGACCTTGAACCGGTGCGAGGTGATTTTCGATACGATGCATCGCTTGCTTGATACGCTGCTTTCCGGATTGTGCGTTTTCGGTGTAGCGGCTGGCATTTTGAGGGTCGATCTGCCCGAGTTCAGATGCAATCGCATCCAGCCAGAGCTGTGCGTTAACAGGGTCCAGCCACATATGGGAATCGATGCCGTCATGGTCGTGGCCTTCATGGCCGTCATGGTCTTCACCTGCCTGATGCCCGTGCTCATCGCGTTCCTGTTCATCATGTTCATGGTCTTCGTCATGATCGTGCCCATCAAAGACCGGCCCCTCACGGTACGAAAACAGCACAACATCATCGGCCGTGGACAGATCCAAGGCATCGGCAGAAGCGGCGGTTGTCGCAAACAGCGGCTCCAGCCAGGGCGTCAGCCCGGCGCCGACATATATCACCAGGCCGGCTTCCTGCAGAGCCTTGGCGTCTGATGGGCGCATCGCATAATGATGCAGCGAAGCGTTCTGCGGGATCAGCAGTTTTGGCTCGCCAACCCCGTCCATGACTATAGAAACAAGCGAGTGTACTGGCGCAATATCGGCAACCACCCGGGGAACCTGTGCCTTCAGGGGTCCGCTCCAGAGAATGGCCGGCAGGCCCAGCAGGAAAAACAGAACTTTGAACTTCGCAGACATCATCGGTGAGCGTTAGTTTGGGATGATCAGTAGAATTATTAATATGTTATATCATAACATTTGATCTGAGGCCCGGAGCCATCATCCGGGAACCTCCCGCTATTCACGGTCTGCGGGTCACAATCGGGCCTGTCAGTGAAGGCGTGCTCTTTTTAGGGCGCACCTCACCCGGATTTCAAAATAAGTGAAAGGAATGCCGAGGCTTATGTCGATCTGCGGGATGACGGCTACCGGTTTGTCCGTCACCAGTCCGGGCATTACCAGTAGCTGAGTGCCTCCCGGTAAAGGGTCTTAAGGTCAGTCTCTTCGACCGGCACCGGCGCTACCAGCAGCAGCCGCTGCTGCACCGTTGCTGCCTTTGCAAGACCGTCGACCGCATCTTCAGTAAACCCGACACCGCCGATGCCGTTCGGCACAGCGGTCGCGCGCATCATCTGTTCGATGTGTTGCGCAAGCACAGCACCCGCCTCGGCGGGCGGGGCATCATGCGTGTCAGCGCCCAATAATTGCGCGCCTTCGATATGCCGGTCGGGACAGCCGGCGCCAGTAAAACGGTAGGCAGCCGGGGCATTCACGATAACAGACATCCCGTGCGGGCAGATCGGCTCATCGCCAGGATAGCCGTCCGGGAAGAAGTCCTGGACCCGGCCCGAGACCGGATATGACATCGCATGCGGGAGATGGCAGCCCGCATTGCCGAATCCGACCCCTGCCAGGGTGGCCGAATACATCATGGCGTACCTCGCCTCATGATCGGCGGCGTCATTGACCGCCCTTACCAGATACTGCCCTGCCTGACGCAGGGCTTCCCGGCACAGGATGTCGCTGAAGGGATTGGCGCCCTGCGGCATTGGCCTGCCCGAGATGGCGTCAGGTCTCGGTCGACTCGTGAACGGTTTGGCCGTAAGTGCTTCCAGCGCATGACTGATGGCGTCAAAACCGGTCGCCGCCATCACAGTGGCCGGAAGGGACTCGGTCCAGCGCGGATCGACGATGCCCCGATCGGGCAGCATGGCCCGGGACGAGATACCCGTTTTGGATTTCATCTCCAGCAGATCAAAAACCGCGATGCCGGTACTCTCACTGCCCGTACCGGCGGTGGTGGGACATGCCAGATGTGGCCGAAGTGCACCGGGCACCGCCTGGCCCTTTCCGATCGGCGCGTTGACGTAATCCATGAACTCGCCCGGAAAGGTGCTATAGAGATTGGCGGCTTTGGCAGTATCGATGACAGATCCGCCGCCGATCGAGATAAAGCCGTCAAAAGCGCTGCTGCGGGCAAATGCGGCAGCATTCTTGAAGGATAGGTCGGTGGGCTCTACGCGCACCTCGTCGTATACAACGGCTTCGATGCCCTCACGGCGCAATGCGTCCAGCGCCTGCCCGAAAAGCGGCAAGGACGCCACGCGTGAATCGGTGTATACCGCCGCCTGGCGGATACCGAGGGCCCGGGCCTCCTGACCCAACTCCTCCAGCACGCCGCAGCCATAGCGGATCCGGGTGACATCGGCCGAGAAGACCTGCTCGTTGCCTGGAATAAACTGATAGTGGTGGCAGCAGTTCATGATGCGACAGCGCCCTGGCCGCTACCGTTCAGGGGTTCTGGGACTTGGCGAGCGCCTGATCAATATCCCAGAGAATATCGTCGAGCGTTTCAAGGCCGACCGACATGCGGATCATATCCGGGGTCACCCCGGCACTTGCCTGCTCTTCTTCATTCAACTGGCGATGTGTCGTCGATGCCGGGTGGATGATCAGGGTTTTTGCATCCCCCACATTAGCAAGGTGACTGAGGAACTGGGCATTTTCGATAAAACGGATGCCCGCCTCCTGCCCACCCTTGATCCCAAAGGTCAGGACCCCACCTGCTCCTTTGGACAGGTACTTGTTCGCAAGTTCGTGGTACGGGTTATCCGGCAAACCCGGATACTTGATCCATGAGACGTGCGGGTGGTCATTGAGAAACTGTGCGACCGCCAGCGTATTGCTGCAGTGTCGGTCCATCCGTAACGGCAGCGTTTCAAGGCCCTGCAGGAAAAGGAATGCACTGAGCGGGCTCATGGTCGGCCCGAGAGTTCGCAGGGTTTCCATACGCGCCTTAGTGATAAAGCCGAAATCCCCGAATGTCTCGTAGAAACGGATTCCGTGATATCCCTTGGACGGCTCGGTCATTTCGGGGAACTTACCGCTATCCCACGGAAACTTGCCCGATTCCACCAGCGCGCCACCGATGGATGTGCCGTGACCTCCGATCCACTTGGTGACCGAATGGACAACCACATCGGCCCCAAATTCGAATGGCCGGCAGAGGTACGGTGTGCCGAAAGTGTTGTCCATCACCAGCGGGATATCGGCATCGTGCGCAATCTCGGCCACCGCCGAGATATCCAGGACGTTATTCAGTGGATTGCCGATGGTTTCAGCATACACCACCTTGGTCGCCGGTGTGATGGCCCGGGCAAAATTTTCCGGATCGTCAGGATTGACAAAATGGGTATGGATACCCATGCGCCGAAAGGTGTAGTCGAACTGGGAATACGTTCCCCCGTAAAGCGTGCTGGCGGCAACGAGTTCATCCCCGGCCTCCAGCAGGGTCAGCAGCGCCACCATCTGCGCCGCCATGCCGGATCCCACCACCAGCCCGGCCCGACCTCCTTCAAGCGTCGCGAGCCGTTCCTCCAGCATGGCGTTGGTCGGATTCATCATCCTCGAATAAACGTTGCCGAAGGTCTGGAGGTTGAAAAGACTCGCCGCATGGTCCGTGCTGTCAAAAACATAGGACGTGGTCTGGTAGATCGGTGGTGCACGCGACGCTGTAGCAGCGTCCGGCAGTTGACCGGCATGCAGGCACAGGGTTTCGAATCCGAATTCGCGGTCACTCATAGCGCTTTCTCTAGGTTCTCTAGGAAATTCCGGTTTTTCAGTACACCAGCCACCGGGGCCTTCTCGCTGAGATCACCTTGGTGCTGACGCCAAAGAGATTCAGCCCACCGAGCAGTCGCCCGTGCTCAATCTTGACGCATCGATTCATTACCACATCCAGACCGCCATGCTCCGCGATCTGTTTTGCCTCCTCGTTGATAACACCGATCTGAAGCCAGAGCACCCGGGCACCAATCGCGAGCGCGCTCTTGGCCACATCGGTTGCTGCCTCGGGCTTCTGGAAAACATCGACGATTTCAACGCCGATATCCTTTGGAATAGCCTCCAACGAGGGGTAACAGGTCTCACCGAGAATCTCCTCGTAGTTGGGGTTCACGGGAATGATGCGATAGCCGTGATCCTGCATGTACTTGGCCGCAAAAAAACTCGGCCGCCACCAGTTGGCGGAAAGTCCCACCACGGCAATGACCTTTTTTTCAACCAGAATCCGGCGAATGTTTTCAACATCATCAAACATTGGTGTGGATTTTCCCGTTTACCGGGTCGCGCTTAAGGTTACTTCCCGACCCGAACCAACTCTAACTCTACCTCAACTGGCTGCCTCAAATCGTCGAGTACGGGGCAGTATCGGCTGGCTGACTGCTGAAGTCGGCTGATTTCCGAATCCGAAGCCGATGATTTGACCTCAATCCGGCCAGTAACTTTTGAGAACCCTGCAGGTATCGAATCGTCGAGCCCGAAAACCCCCGCGCATCCGAGTGTCCCGTTACACTGACAGAGGCCTCGTCCAAAGGAATCCCCAGCGCATCAGCGTAAAGGCGATAAGTCACTTCATGACAGGCTGCAAGTGCCGCCAGAACTATTCACTGGGACGGGGCCCCTGACCCGTTCCACCCATCCCCTTGTTCTGGTCGACCACGATATCGAATTCACGCGCCTTGACACGACTCATAAATCCGTCGACGAGATGGCTATCGGCCTTGACCGTGACACCGCACTTGTCCGGATTATTCAAGAGCATGTCCCTTTTTTGATCCCAGATGTCCTTGAAATTCTTTGCTGTCATGATTTTCGGTCCTAAGCTGAAACTGGTTTGGGGGCATCGCCGCCCTGAAGCACCGATGCGCCTGGCGCAGCCAGGCCTTTGCAGAGGGTAAATATAGCCGTGCCCTGAAAGCGCGTCCTCTGTGGTATCGCAGCCAGCCTGTTCCAAGCAGGGGGTGGGACTGTCATGGCGGAAACCGTTTTTCAGGCACGAGTTCCCGCGCTGACCCGGGTGGGCAGCTAGTGGGCAGAATGTGGGCAAAGACCTATTTATTAACTCGGATTCTTGCCGAGAAGAATTCCAGACCTTCCTGATTGTTTAAAAAAAACAGTTTTTTCGTAAAAGAAGCTGGTTCTGGCCGTGATTGAATGCTGCCCACTACAATTCATTATTTTTTTACTTTCACAAAAAGTCTTTACACCACCTGCATAATTCTCTAACTTCCCGAGTACACCGGGATATGGATTCGCGATGCCTTGTCAGCGTGTCAGGCAGATCTTCGAATCGGCCGGCGGTTGACCGGTGCCCATTTCCCCGCGAGGAGGCAATCAATGCAGACACAACCATCTTCCGGGCCTCAGGATTCGATCCGCTCATTACTGACGGACATCGAAAATTTCTGTCGCTCCTACGATATGGCCGAAACGACCTTCGGACGACAGGCCGTCAACGACGGCAAACTCTGCCAGCGCCTACGCACGGGAAAAGGAATCACGGTCAACACCGTGTATAAGATCCAGGACTTCATCAGGAAAAAAAATGCCCTTTCCAATCCGCTCCTGTTAACGCCGGATACTACCGCGACCAGCGACAGCGCACACCCCTACAGCAAAACTGCCAAGACAGTAGCGTCGCCCCGGAGTACGCTGAACTCGGAACCCGCACCAGCGAAACGGCGGCCGTTTCGCTTTTATGACAACCGCCAGAAGTATCTGGGTTTTGTCAATACATGCGATGAGAAGTGGAAGGTTGCTGAACGTGCCGCGCATGAACTCTCTCATGTCCAGCCGGTACCACCGGCGCTTCGCATTTTTGACGCCGGTGTCGGGGATGGATCGGTCTTGAGCTACCTGTTGCGGGCCACCCACCAGAAGTTTCCAACGATTCCGTTTTTTGTTGTTGGTAAGGAGATTAGTCTGGAAGACGTCCGACTCTGCCTTGACAACCTTCCGGATCGCTTTGCTGAACATCCGGCCAGCGTCATCTGTATCACCAATCTCTTTTACAGTGAGGCCCCGTGGCTGATGCCGGGTAATATGGCGGCCGCGGCAGCGCTTAACTGGCATGAGGTCTCCCTTCAGGGATCTTCTGCCCAGGAGTATGGAGAACAGTTACAGGCCATCGACGACATTCTGGTCGATGGCTGGGAGGTCAAGGTCAGCGAGAAGACCGGCAACCCGCGCTACGTCAGGCCCTCGGTACTGGTCATCTTTCGTGAGGACAACCGGTTTCTGCTCGACTCCGTCATACCCCGTCGCGGCCAGGTATGTGGCGATTACGACTTGATCCTTGCGGCCCAGCCATGGCGGGCACGTATGAGCGCCCGGTTCAAAGTGGAAAAAGTGCTGGCCCCGCTGGTGCGGAGCCTTGGACCGGGCGGGCGACTGCTGGCCGTTCAGTCTGCCGGAAATGATCCGGGAATGGAACTCGTCAACCTGATCTGGCCCGACGAGAATCCTTTTCAGGTCAGCCGGCATGACCTGTTGAAGGCGCTGAAGAATAAACTCGGGCGGGCCGCATCGAACTACAACTTCAACGCCGGCTCGGACAACAAGTCGATCATAAAGTACGAAATGAAGACCTTGCCGACCGAGATTGCAGACAGCATCGGCACCTCGACACTGTTTGCGGCATGGAATGCATCCACCTACGTCGCACAGATTGAAGATGACCGCCTGCAGCCGGCGGTTGCTTCCGGGGCCTATCTTGAGGCGACCGAGAAAGTGCTGCAAAAGCATAACGGCATCTGGTTTCATGACGAAACCTTCGTGGTTTCTCGCCGGCGCAATTCGATCGCCCACGGCTCCTCACATACTCCCACGGTACCCAATCATGCTCAGGTGGCCAAGTAACCTCTATTTCGGAATGTTCAGCCCATGAAAGAGCACTACTATTTTGACAATGCGGCAACGACCCTGCCGAAACCGGAACCGGTATATCAGTTCATGGAGCAGTTCTTCCGTAGTCACGGGGTCAATCCGGGCCGGTCCGGGCACCAACTTGCCGTGGAAGCGGAAGCGATGATCGTCCAGACTCGGCGCATGCTCGGCGAATTTTTCGGTTTCTCGGGCGATCCTGCTCGGGTGACGTTCTCACAGAATGCCACCGACTCGATGAACGCGGCCCTGTCGGGAATGCTGAATCCCGGCGACCACATGATCATTACCCGGATGGAACACAACTGCGTTTTACGTCCCGCCAACCACTTTGAGCGGGATCATGACGTTGCTGTCACTCGCATCGGCGCAGACGGTAACGGATTTGTTGACCCCGACGAGATTGCAAGAAGTATCCAGCCCAATACCCGGGTCGTAGTAGTCAATCACGCTTCCAATGTGACCGGCTCTTTGCAGGATGCAGGCGCGATCGGCGAACTGGTAAAACAAACCGATGCCGCCTTCGTTCTGGACTCGTGTCAGACTGCAGGCGTGGTCCCCATTGCCATGGATGACTGGGGCGTAGATGTACTGGTCTACACCGGACACAAGGGTCTCTTTGGGCCGATGGGTATCGGCGGTATGGTTGTGGGTGAAGGTATCGAGATCCGGCCTCCACGTACCGGTGGCACCGGAGTCAATTCAATCTCCCCGTTTCAGCCCGAGGAATATCCCTACCGCATGGAAACCGGAACCCACTCTCTGCCCGGGATCGCCGGCCTGAATGCCGCACAAAAATGGTTCGCAGAACTCGGTAAATCTCACGGCGCGACTGATTCCAGCACACATGGACAAGCCTGTACCGCAGCCCTGACGCACATCCATGAGGCTGAAACCGGCGCCACCGGACGATTAATTGAAGCCTTCAGCGCCATCGAGGGCATCAGGATCTATGGCCCAGGGGCCGGGCAGCCCCGGGTCTCAACCCTATCGATCAACATTGGTGACATGCCCGCAGACCAGGCGGGAACGATGCTCGATGCCGACCACGCTGTCTGCGTCAGACCCGGCCTGCATTGTGCTCCGGATGTTCATGAGCTCTTGGGAACGGTCTCTCAAAACGGTACGGTACGATTTGCTCCGGGTTACTTTACTGACGATGAAGACCTGAATCAGGCTATCGAAGCCGTTCGCGATATCACCCAGAGCTGACGTTGAATCTCAGATTCAATCCAGTGTCTAGTGTCAACCGGATGCGGTTCCAGGCAGTCATCGTGGAAGCCCCGGTGATCGAGCAAATCCTGTGCCACAATTGTCTCCGGTGGGTTCAAAAGAGAACAAAGGAGACGGGTGACATGGCCATCGGAGGAAACAGGGGTGATGTAAAACAGACAACGCCAGCGTTCGGGCGATACTGATGACCCAAGGCTCCACATCTGCCAAAAGCAAATTCCTATCCCTTGGGTTGATGCAGCAACGGCAATTGACGATCTCAAGCATTATTGACTACGCAGCTCAAGTCTTCGGTGATGCGGAAGTTATCTCACGCACTATCGAAGGGCCGATCCATCGCTACACTTACCGCGACTGTGCGCGCCGGGCACGCCAGTTCGCCCATACTCTCGACCGCCTGGGCCTCAAGCCCGGGGATCGTGTCGGCGGAGCATCCTGGAATCACTACCGCTACCTCGAAACCTTCTATGGCGTGACCGGTATCGGTGCGATCCTGCACACGATCAATCCGCGTCTATTTACCGAACAACTCGCCTATACAGTCAATCACGCCGAGGATCGCTTTATTATTGCGGACGCCGCTTGCTTGCCAATTTTTGAGGCTTGCCGTGATCTCCTGAAAGGTGTCGAAGCCTATATCGTGCTGACAGACGCAGCGGCTATGCCGAATACCGGCCTGCAGAACGTCTATTGCTATGACGAAATTCTTCAAGGTGCAGATGAACAGTTCCCGTGGAGAGAAGTCGATGAGTGGACCGGTTCAGCGCTTTGCTACACGTCAGGTACGACCGGTGATCCAAAAGGTGTTCTTTATTCTCACCGTAGCTGTGTCCTGAATGCTTATGCCTTCAACACGCCGAACGGTGTCGGTGTGGGCTTCAAAGACGCGTTGATGCCAGTCGTACCATTCTTCCACGGCAATGGCTGGGGAATTCCATTCGCGGGTCCAATGGCTGGAGCGAACTTGGTTCTCCCCGGGTGTGATATGGAGATGGGAAAGCTCCACGAACTGATCGTGGGCGAGGATGTCACCGTTGCCCTGGCAGTACCAACGGTTTGGTTGTCGATGCTCGAGCATTTGCGCCAGACCGGAAGCAATCTTGGCCGGCTTGCCAAGATTGTCACTGGAGGCGCGGCACCGCCGAGGGCTATGATTTCGGAGTATGAGTCTGACTACGGGGTCACGATCTCGCATGCTTGGGGCATGACCGAAACGTCAGCGGCAACCACATACTCACATCCACCCAATGGGGTTAGCGAGAAAGCTGCACTGGACATTCGCGCGACGCAGGGGCGGCCGGTCTATGGCTCGGAAATAAGGGTCGTCGATGATGCTGATAAGCCAATAGTGCCTGAGTTCGGTACTCCAGGAGAAATCAGAGCGCGCGGTTACTGGGTTGCCAGCGACTACTACAAGACTCCCGACAAGCCAGCCGTGGACGCGAACGGCTGGTTGATTACCGGCGATATCGGGTTGATTGGATCAGACGGCAACTTACGCCTCACCGATCGCACCAAAGACGTCATCAAGTCTGGCGGTGAATGGATCAGCTCGATTGATCTGGAAAACGCGGCAGCGGGGCACCCCGACATCGTTGAAGCGGCCGTCATCGCGGTCCCACATGAACGTTGGCAGGAGCGGCCCTTTCTGATCGTAGTGCGTCGTCAAGGTAGCGATGTGACCGCGGGTGATGTTCTGACCTGGCTTTCAGAACGCGTTGCAAAGTGGTGGTTACCGGAAGATGCCGTCTTCATCAACGAAATTCCGCACACGGGGACCGGTAAGATCGACAAGGTGGCTTTACGCAAGCAGTTTGCTGTCGGCAAATCCGGCTTTGCGACCGGTGAAACATGATGGGAACTGAAGCGGTGGATCAATTACCTCTGTTGCCAACGATGGGTGTTGGCAGTTACGCCTCGCCGGGCTGGTTCGCTCTATTCCGCCGTCAGATGCGAGATGGCAGCATCGGCCCAGATGACATTCGCGAAGCGCTCGATGATGCTACCCGGATCGCAGTTCTCGATCAGATTGAGGCCGGTATCGATATTCTGACGGACGGCGAGTTGCGCCGACAACGCTTCGTCTACGAAATGTTCGATTGCGTCGAGGGATTGGAACGAGTCTCGCCAGGCCGGAAACTAGGTGTCCCTGGCTACGACATGGCACCACATTTCAATGTCGTGGATGCCGTTCGATCGCCACGAGGTTTCGGCGTTGTCGAAGACTTTGAGGCACTGCGCGCAACTGCGCCGGATCGCACTTTGAAGGTTGCTATTCCGGGGCCACTGACCCTGGCGATGCCCCTGCGATCTTCAGGTCGGGATATTGGCGAGGTCATGGCTGAGATCGCTGTGATGGTGAGCGATGAATTAGCGGCGCTCGCCAAAGTGGGTGCCAGCTATATCCAGATCGATGAGCCGGCGTTGCCGCATCCGCCGCTTGGTCTCACTCACGGTGAAGCAGCGGCCATCGTTAATCGGGTGGTAGAAGCTTTTCCAGGCCGAGTCGGCGTGCATGTTTGCTTTGGGAACAACGCCGGGCGACCCATGGCAGACCGTCGGTTCGATCGTCTTATGGGTGCGATGGAGGCGCTGGAATGCGATCAATTGGTTCTGGAATTCGCGAATAGGGAGATGGCAGAGGTCGAACTGCTTGGCCCATTGTCTGCGAAGTTTGACATTGCCGCGGGTGTCATCGACGTCAAGAATTTCCATCTTGAGACAACTGAAGAAGTGGCGGGCCGGATACGGCGCTGCCTTGATCATGTTCCCACCGAAAAGCTAAGTATCACAGGTGATTGCGGCTTTTCCGCATTACCTCGTTATCTCGCGCGCCAGAAGATGCGTGCCATGGTGGTTGGCGCCCGTGCCGTGCGCGAAACCCTTTGAAACCGTCGAGAACGAAGCATGAGATTTAGCGAAGAACAGATTTTGATACGCGATATGGCGCGGGATTTCTCGCAACGCGAACTTGCGCCGAAGGCAGCAGAATGGGATGAGAAGGGTGCTTTCGCTCCCGGTGTATTGGAGGGCATGGGACAATTGGGCCTGATGGGAATGTGCGTTCCCCAAAAGTGGGGCGGGGCAGGCGCCGATTTCACCTCCTACAGCCTGGCCATGGAAGAAGTTGCAGCCGGTTGGGCTGCTGCATCATCAGTAATGAGCGTAAATAACTCACCAATGTGTAACGCTTTGCTTGACTGGGGTACGGATGAGCAAAAAGAGCGCTTTCTGCGCCCCTTGGCGCAAGGTGCGGTCGGATGCTTCTGTCTGACCGAACCTCACGCCGGCTCTGATGCCGGCGCGATTAAGACCCGGGCGAAACGGCGCGGAAACCGATATGTGCTGAACGGCGCAAAGCAGTTCATTACGTCCGGCTCAATCGCCGAATACGCACTGGTCTTCGCCGTCACGGATCCCGCTGCCGGCAAACGCGGTATCAGCGCGTTTATCATGCCGACAGCGACCCCGGGGTTCAGCGTCGTGGCCAAGGAGAAGAAACTTGGTCAACGGGCCGCCGACACCTGTCAAATTGCGTTCGAGGATGCTGAACTCACGCCAGACTTGTTGTTGGGCGAAGAGGGACAGGGCTATCGAATTGCGCTTGCCAACCTCGAAGCGGGCCGCGTTGCCGTTGCGGCCCAGGCCGTTGGAATTGCACGGGCCGCTGTGGAAGCGGCTAACCGCTATGCAATCCAGCGCGAGACTTTCGGTACGCCAATCATCAATCACCAGGCAGTCGCATTCCGGCTTTCGGATATGGTGACCCGGCTCGAGGCGGCACGCCAATTAACGCTCCATGCCGCCCGGCTGCGCGATGAAGATGCGCCATGTATTACCGAAGCGAGCATGGCCAAACTGTTTGCCAGCGAAACGGCGGAAGCCATCTGCTCCGATGCGATTCAGATTCATGGTGGTTACGGCTATGTCGAGGGATTTCCGGTTGAGCGCTATTACCGTGATGTGCGGATCTGCCAAATCTACGAGGGGACATCCGATGTGCAGCGCATGGTGATCAGTCGAAGCCTGGCTGAGCCAGGCTGACGGGGCGCAGTCCGGTGTATTCTCAACATCAACGGCACCCGCACACGAATCTTTTCATGCCGGGCGCGGCCTGGCTGACAGCGGATCTCGGGTTTAAACCAGTGCCGGGTGCCAGTTGCCCTCTGACATCCCACGATGATCGAAATCACAGCATAGGATGACCTCATGAAAGCAGTTGATAGCGTTATTGATCTGGTAGGAGGCACTCCTCTGGTCCGTTTGAACAATATCGTTGAGCCGGGTATGGCAACGGTATACGCCAAGATGGAGAACCTCAATCCATCAGGCTCAGTGAAGGATCGCATGGCCATCAACATGATGAAACGGGCCGAGGACGCAGGCCTGCTGAAACCCGGGGGCACCGTGGTCGAGAGCACCTCGGGCAATACCGGGCTTGGCCTGGCAATGGCCGCGGCGGTTCGGGGATACCGCTGTGTCTTCACCATCCCGGACAAGATGAGCCAGGAAAAGATCGATATGCTGAAATCCTACGGTGCCGAGGTCATCGTGACCGCGACCGATCTTGATCACCATCACCCGGATAGCTACGTCGAAGTCGCCAAGCGGATCGCCCGGGAAACGCCCGGGGCTTTCTACACCGATCAGTATTCAAATCCCCATAATCCAGAGGCGCATTACCTGACCACCGGCCCCGAAATCTGGGAAGCCACGGAGGGTAGGATCGATTCCTTTGTTACAGGACTCGGCACCGGCGGGACCATATCAGGGGCCGGCAAATACCTTAAGGAAAAAGCCACACAGGCGGGCCGAACCGTAAGAGTGGTCGGGCCTGATCCTTATGGGAGTATTTATAAAGAAGCCCATGAGAAAGGCGAATGGAGTTCACCTTCGCTCTATCGGGTTGAAGGCATCGGTCATGACTTTATGGTGGACACCCTGGATTTTTCTGTCGTCGATGAGGTCGTGAATGTCTCGGATCGGGATTCATTCCTGATGGCACGCCGACTGGCCCGCCAGGAGGGTATCCTTTCCGGCGGATCAACAGGGACGGTCTTTTTCGGGGCTCTGGAGGAGGCCAAAAAACTCGGCCCGGGCAAAATGGTGGTGGCCATCGTCTGCGATTCGGGCGACCGGTATATCAGCAAGTGCTTTAATGATGAGTGGATGCGCGACATGGGGTATTTCGCGCCGGATACCCATCTGGGAACCGTGCGGCAGTTACTGGATGCCCGCAACCAGGAAGTGGCTTTTGCTGATCCTGAAGAATCCCTCCGGGAGGTGATCGCACGGATGGTGGCCACAGGTATCTCCCAGATGCCGGTGGCCTCCGGCCAGGGGGATCTGCGGATGATCGAGGAGTTGGATATCCTGCGGGCGGTGGCCAGCAACGAGCACGATCTTGAAGACAGCGTGCGGGATATTGCACGACCGCTTGAGGGGCGTATCAGTCCCAATGACAATCTCAGTCATGTGCAGCAGATTTTTGAAGAGAACAATGTCGCTGTGGTGATGGACGAGGGTCGCGTCTTAGGGATTATCAACAAGATCGACCTGCTCGAATTTATCAATAATCACAGTCGCCAGGCGGTCTGATTGCGCCCGGCTGTCACCCAAGTTACGGAGAAGCACATTGAAATTTGATACCAAGGTTGTCCGCGCCGGCATCAGCCCGGATCCCACCACGGGCTCGATCCTGCCACCGATTTATGAGACCGCGACCTATGTACTGCCGGAGGTGGGACGTGACCTGGGCTTTGACTACACGCGCTCCTCGAACCCCACCCGCCAGGTACTTGAAGAAAATCTTGCTGCGATTGACAACGGCCAGTACGCCGTCAGTTTCGCAAGCGGTATGTCGGCCGTGGATTCGTGCTTCAAGCTCCTGACCGCCGGGGATCAGATTGTCTGTGGCGATGATGTATACGGCGGGGTGACCCGTCTTCTGGATAACGTCACCGTTCAGCAAGGCATTGATGTGAGTTACGTCGACACCACGGATGCGGATGCCGTACGCAGTGTGATCACCCCGAAGACCCGGATGCTCTGGATCGAAACCCCGACCAATCCGCTGCTGAAGGTGAGCGACCTTGAGGAAATGGTCAAGATCGCCCGCGAGAACGACATCCTGCTGGGCGTCGATTCCACATTTGCCACGCCGGTCTTCCTCCGACCCCTTGAGTTCGGAGCGGATATCGTGATGCACAGCACCACCAAGTATCTCGCCGGACACAACCAGATCATCGGCGGCGTGATCGTCACCAACCACCAGCACCTGTTTGAAAAGATGAAGTACATCCAGAAAACCATCGGTGCGGTGTCGAGCCCCTTTGACTGCTGGCTTAACCTAAGCGGCCTCAAAACCCTGCACCTGCGCATGAAGCGCCACGAAGAGTCCGCAATGGCGATCGCGCAGTTTCTGGAGGGACATGCCAAAATCGACCGGGTGCTTTACCCGGGACTGGCTTCCCATCCGCAGCACGCCGTTGCCAAGGCCCAGATGTCCGGCTACAGCGGGATGATCGCTTTTGAACTCACCGGCGGTACAGACGCCGGAAAGCGGCTCATGAATAACGTACAGCTATGCGGACTCGCAGAGAGTCTTGGCAGCGTCGAAACCATGATCACCCATCCGGCCAGCATGACCCACATCGATGTACCCGCCGAAGACCGGTGCAAACGGGGACTGACGGACGGCCTGGTGCGGCTTTCGGTCGGCATCGAGGATGTCGACGACATCATTGCGGATCTGGAGTCAGCGCTGGGAAAAGCCTGAGGCGGATGCAGTGCATCCAGGGTGTGCTACAGAATCTTCGCCGAATAATCGCCTGAATAAACGACCGCAATCTCGCTCTCAGAGTCGACCCGGGCGCTGAGGGAAAGCACTGCCCTGCCCCGCTCGCCCAGCGTTTCCGTGAACCGCGCTGTGTCTTCGGGCGCGGGCCACCGGCAATAGGCCCGGATCATCTGCTCGCTGCAGGGCCGGGTATAGCGCAGATCGCTCCTGACCACAGCGATATCGGTCTGATTGCCCACCGCCTCACAGACCAGTGACGTCATCGCCCATCCGGACAAGGTGCAAAGCGACGCGAGCGTACCCGCAAACGCGGTCTGCTTGTCATTGAAATTGGAGGCCAGCGGCGCCTCCAGCACCAGACCTGAGCCGTCAACGGCCCCGGGCCGGATATCAAAGTTGCACGTCATCGGGACCTTTTCCCGCAGGTACTGAACCAGCCTTTCAAGCGCACTCTGGCTCATCAATACTTCCCAGTTCAAAGAAGTACCCCTCACTGATAACACCCCATCGGTGTTCCCGGGGCGGTGGCGCAGGCTGAACCCGTTCAGCAAGTTCATAATAGACAGAGCGGTTAATGAGTGCCCAGAGGCCTTCGCGCACTTTGAGGTAAGGCGACGGCTCGCCAGTCGCAGGGTCTTCATCCACATGCAGTGGATGCTCCTTTCCCGCGATCACGAAATCGTCGACATTGGTCCTGAATATCAGCCGCTGCCCCTCTCCGCGACCCAAGCATTCGAGCTCCACCGCCAGGAACGGCGCGTCTTCGACCTCGATGCGGAGTTTTTCTGTGGGGGAGACCAGAAAGAATTCATCGCCCTCTCTTACGAGCACTCTTGAGAGCAGTCGGACCAGCGACTGCCGCTCGATGGGGGAGCCGAGGTAATGCCAAACGCCGTCCCGACCGATCCGCAGTCCCATATCCCTGTGGATCGAGGGCTGCCAGGTATTCACTGGCGGCAGTTTCTCACCCCGCGCCGCAACTGCAAGCCGCTCCAGGCGCCCCAGCCCTTCAGAATGCTGATCAGTCAGGAACAGGCTCCTGCACGGGCCGGGGCCGGCCGGACCCGTCGAGCGCCACAAAAGTGAAAATACCCTCGGTCACCCGCTCTTCGATCTGGTCGTGCTGACGCCGAACCCAGGTATCCACCTTGACCGCGATTGACGTGGTCCCGATCCTGACCGTGGTGCAGTAACAGCTGACCCGGTCCCCCACCTGCACCGGACGGTGAAAGGTCATGGCATCCACCGCAACGGTGGTCACCCGTCCACCGGCCACCGCAAAAGCGTGGGTGCCTCCGGCAAGGTCCATCTGCGCCATCAGCCATCCGCCGAAAATATCCCCATTGGGATTGGCATCAGCCGGCATGGCGATGGTACGGATCGAGGGCGTTCCCTCCGGAGGGCTGCTCATGTGGATGATTCCCGCGGCAGACGGCCCATCAGATAGAACTCATCATTCGGTCTCATGGCTGTGAGATTCGCCATCCGGTTGGAAAGCGCAAAAAATGCGGCGATCGCGCCGATGTCCCAGATGTCCTCGTCATCAAACCCGTGTTCACGCAGCGTTTCGTAATCGGATTCCTCGAGCGCGGCTGAATTGACAGCGACCTTTTCGGCGAAGACCAGCATCGCCCTCTGACGTGCAGTGATGTCGGCCTTGCGAAAGTTAATCGCTACCTGATCGGCAAGCAGTGGATCTTTGGCATAAATCCGCAAGATCGCGCCGTGGGCGACAACACAGTACTGGCAGTTGTTCTCACCGGAAGTCGATACCACGATCATCTCACGCTCGGCTTTGGAGAGGCCGCGCTCGCGCAGCATCAGAGCATCGTGATAATCAAAAAAGGCCCGGCACTCGTCAGGACGATGCGCCAGCGCCAGAAAGACATTCGGCACGAATCCTGCTTTTTCCTGAACTGCAAGGATGCGGTCACGCAGATCATCGGGCAGTTCATCCAGATTCGGCACCGGGTACCGGCTGATCGGTTTTTCGCTCACGGCGGTGTCCTGATGGATAGTTGCGGTTAGGGTTACACAGGATTACGCAAATCCCGTTCTCAGGCTCCTATTTTACCCCCGGCTACCTGCACGCCCGCCAGGGTGCCCTGAGCCTGCTGGCACAGGAGTTGCTACTGCGCCGACAGCAGGAGCACCTCAACCTCAAGAAGGGCGCGCAACTCCCTGCGCGGCTCCTGCCAGCGGAAGCGAATGGAATTGCGCACAATATCGTCGTCGAGTGCTTTCAGTTCGTCCACTATCGGCGCCCAGTAAATCAGGGCATCGGGGCTTGCGGTAAAGGCATTCTCCAGCTCAGCCGCGGTCGAAAAATCCGCCATAGCCAACCGGGTAGTGATTTTTTGGAGCGCGCTATCAAACCCATCACCGGCTTCTTCCGGATAGCCCGTTCTTTGCAGCACGGGATCGATCGCGGACTGCAGTATCCGGCGCACCAGAGAGGGGTCCGGACGCTCCCGGAAGATCAGCCCTCCGGCAAAGGTCGCCAGGTCCGAAACACACGCAGCCCAGACCTGCCACTTGGCGATGTTGATGGACTGCAGAAACTCGTCATGCTCGAAGAGTTCAGGAAACCGGGTACCGGCCCGGGTCTTGATATAGCCGTAAAGTGACGACTGAGCCACGAGGCTCGAGCGGGTATCGATGAAATCTCCGAGGCCCCCGCTATCCGTGATCGGGGACGGCTTTTCCCGGGCCCGGCGCAGCCAGTCCCGCATCTTCTGAATCAGGCTGAAGGGCATGACTGGTCGTTTCTATGTTACATTTTGTAACAGACTGGGTACCGCTGATCCCAAGGGCCTATGGAACGGATTTTTCTGATATTCGGCATTTGCGTGTTGGTGCTCCTGTCTCCGATCACGGCATGGTGGCTCACGCCCTCCCTGCCCTGGTACCTACCCTTTCTCATCTGGTTCATTATCATTTTGTTGATTCCCTGGGCCCACCACAGGATCGAGAAGCGGTGATCCTCTCGGCACCGGGACTTTTCTTAAGCAGCCTGCTGTACCTGTTCTTGCTGTTCCTGGTTGCCTACGCTACCGAAAAACGCTGGATACCCCCGTGGCTACCGCGGCACCCGGCAGTTTACATCCTGTCCCTCGGGGTCTATGCCACGACCTGGAGTTTTTATGGCAGCGTCGGCTACGCCGATTCTAACGGCTTTATGTTCCTCGCCGTTTATCTGGGTCTTACCTTCGCGTTCATCCTGACCCCGGTTCTGCTGAGTCCCATTCTCCGGCTGGTCCGGGAATACCAGCTGACCTCGCTGGCGGATCTTTTTGCGTTTCGCTTTCGCAGTCAGACGGCCGGGGTACTGGTCACCATCTTTATGCTCGCGGGGACCCTGCCCTACCTCTCACTGCAGATCAGAGCCGTAACAGAATCCGCGAGCGTGCTGACACAGCAGTTTGCCCCACAGTATCTGTCCCTGGGGTTCTGTACCCTGATCGTCCTGTTCACCATTCTGTTTGGCGCCCGCCACATTGCTCCCAGAGAAAAGCACGAAGGGCTGGTCGTGGCGATTGCGCTTGAATCCCTGGTCAAACTGCTGGCGCTGATCCTGGTTGCCGGCATCGCCGTCTTCGGGGTGTTTGGCGGATTCGGCGGGCTCGCTGATTGGCTTGATGCCCATCCCGAAGCCCTTGAGGCCATGACCACGCCCGCGCGGGAAGGCCCCTGGGTCAGCGTACTGATTCTGGCCTTTGCGGCTTCCTTTCTGCTGCCGCGGCAGTTTCACATGCTGTTTACCGAGAACATCTCCCCCGGGGCGCTGATCAAGGCGGCATGGGGGTTCCCGCTTTTTCTGCTGATCCTGAATCTCGCTATCCCGGTCATTCTGTGGGCCGCCGTCAAACAGAATCTCGGCACGGTGCCGGACTACCACGTGCTCGGCATCGCCCAGCAGTCGGGATCTGCCGCCGTCACCATTTTTGTGTTTCTGGGCGGCGTATCGGCCGCAAGCGCCATGATTATTGTCAGCACCCTGGCCCTTGCGGGCATGACCGTCAATCACCTTATCCTGCCGACAACCGGAACCCCGGGCACCGGAATGAATCTTTACCGATGGCTGCTTTGGGGAAGGCGGATCATCATCGCTGTGCTGGTTTTTGCCGGTTACGGGTTTTTCCTGGCTTTTGAGCGCAGCAGTCATCTGGTGCAGCTCGGCCTGATTTCCTTCGTCGCCGTAGCACAGTTTCTGCCCGGTATTGCCGGAACGCTGTTCTGGCCCGGAGCCAATCGAAATGGGTTTATCGCCGGCCTCGCCGGGGGCGGTCTGACGTGGTTCATCGTCTTGATTCTTCCGCTGCTGATCGACACCAGTGCCGCGGGGTCTTCTGCCGCGCCGGCATTGTGGGAGCTCGCCGGACAGAACAAGTGGACTTTTTCGACCCTCGCTTCGCTGTCTGTCAATGCCGGCCTGTTTGTCCTGGTATCGGTGCTCACGCACCAGAGCTCCTCTGAACGCGAAGCGGCAGCACTGTGTGCACAGGAACTCCTGACCCCCTACCGCAGCCGGGTCAGGCTCGCCTCATCGCGGGAATTCGCCCCCGCCCTGGCCGGTGCCCTTGGCACCCAGACTGCTGAGTACGAAGTGCGCCGGGCGCAACGCGACCTGAAGATGCGCGAAGAAGAAACCGAACCCCGTGCCCTCGGACGCTTACGGGAGAGAATCGAGCGCAACCTCTCCGGGCTGATCGGGCCGTACTTCGCCCGCGATGTGGTCGAGTTGCGCCTGCCGATTGACCGGGAGAATAAGGCCCCGGCTGCCGAACAGATGCGCCTGATGGAGGACCGTCTGGAAGTGTCCCGCAGCCGGCTGCGCGGTCTTGCCGCACAACTCGACACGATGCGCCGATATCACCGCCAGATCCTGGAGGAACTTCCGGTCGGGGTGTGCTCGGTCAGCTCGACCGGGATGGTGACCACGTGGAACCGCGTGATGGAGCATTTGTCAGGTATCAGCAAGAACACAGCGCTGGACTCGCAAATCACCGAGCTCACCCAGCCGTGGGGCGGTTTTCTTGAACAATGTATCGACAGCGAGCAATCACATATCCACAAGCAGGTGCTTGAGGTGGAGGATGGAACCCGCTGGTTTGGCATGTACAAGACGGAAATGAGAAGCCCCCGTACCGCCCCGTATGTTGAGATCGACTCTGAATCCATCGGTACGACTGTCCTGCTCCAGGATCTGACCGAGATACACCAGCTCGAGAGTCAACTGGCCCACAGTGAACGGCTTGCCTCTATTGGACGCTTCGCCTCCGGCGTGGCCCATGAGATCGGCAACCCGGTAACCGGGATCGCCTGCCTGGCGCAGAATCTCGAGTCTGAGACCTCTGATCCTGAAATCTATTCCGACATTCAGGGCATACTCGAACAGACCAGCCGCATCAACAATATTGTGCAGACACTGGTGAACTTCTCCCGCCGAGGCGAGGTTGATCTCCTGCAGAAACACCGCTTCGGGCTGCGACACTGCCTTGAAGAAGCTGAAGAACTGGTCCGCCTGTCCCGACCCGGCAAGACCATGGATGTGGTTATTGACTGCAGTCACGATCTTGATATCGAGGGAGACCGCCAGCGTCTGTGCCAGGTCTTTGTCAATATTCTCAGCAATGGTTATGACGCCAGTAACAGCGGGGGCATCATTCAGATTCTGGCTGACCAGGACGCCGCCGGCATTCAGGTCAAGCTGCGCGATTACGGCCATGGCATGGCTGACGAAATCAGTGAGCGCATCTTTGAACCCTTCGTAACAACCAAGCAACCAGGCGAGGGCAGCGGACTCGGCATGGCGCTGACCTACGGGATCATCCGTGATCATGACGGTCACATCGAGGTGGATAGCGCTCCCGATGTGGGTACTGAGGTCCGGATTACCCTGCCGCTCCCCGCTTAGCAGAGCACGCGCATGGAGCGTATCCTGATTATCGAAGATGAAGCCGTTATCCGGCGCGCATTATCCAGACTGCTCAGAAGACAGGGCTACGGTACCGCCGAGGCATCTTCAATCACCGAGAGCGAATCCCTGTACAGCCTCGACGCCTTTCATCTGATTATTGCCGATCTGCGTCTTCCCGGCGGCCTCGGCACAGAAGTCATAGAAAAATGCGGTCAGACACCGGTGCTGATCATGACTAGCTATGCCAGCGTCAGTTCTGCCGTGGACGCCATGAAAGCAGGCGCTGCCGATTACATCGCCAAACCCTTCAATCACGATGAGATTCTGGTCGTGATAGACAAACTCATCCGTCAGAGCCTGCTGTTTCGTCAGAACCAGGCCTTGCGCAAGGACCTGCAGCGCGCATATCCGGTGTGGGGCATGGTCGGACAGTCCGCGGCCATGCAGGCAGTGTTCTCCCGGATTGAAAAAGTCGCCGCTACTGACTCGACAGTTCTGATCTACGGCGAGTCTGGGACGGGAAAAGAACTCGTTGCGCGTGCAATCCACGAGCAGGGTAAACGCAGCGATGCACCGCTCGTGACCATGAACTGTGCGGCCATTGCTGACAGCCTCATCGAGTCGGAACTTTTCGGTTACGAAAAAGGCGCTTTCACCGGGGCCGATAAATCCAGCCCGGGACTGATCGAAAGTGCTGATAACGGAACGCTGTTTCTGGACGAAGTAGCAGAACTTTCCGCAGGCGCACAAGCGGGACTGCTGCGAGTGATCCAGGAGGGGGAGCTGCGTCGGGTTGGATCAAGCCAGACCAAGCACGTCGATGTCAGGGTGCTCGCCGCCACCCACCGCGACCTTTCCCAGCGGGTGCGCGAGGGCCTCTTTCGTGACGACCTGCTGTACCGCCTGCAGGTGGTCGAAATTGACCTGCCCCCGCTGCGCGAGCGCAGAGAGGATCTTCCCGATCTTGCTCACCACCTGCTGGCGCGGGCCTGCGAGAAGTTGAACCGGCCCTTATGCGACCTGCCGCAGCACACGCTTGAGTGCATCCTCACTTACGACTGGCCCGGGAATATCCGGGAGCTTGAGAATGCCATCGAACGCGCGGTCATTCTGACCGAAGGCGATTCGATTATTCCCGAACTCATGAGTTTTGACCGCCCCTTGGGCACGTCGCCGGCAAGGTCAGACCGAACAGCCGCGCCAAAAGGGTCTCTGGATGATTACTTTATCGACTTCGTCCTTCAGAATCAGGAGCAGATGACCGAGACCGAGCTGGCGCGACAACTCGGCATCAGCCGAAAGACCCTGTGGGAACGCCGGCAGAAATTTGGCATACCCCGCACCCGCCCAGGCGTCAGCGACTAGCCCGATTCCTCCCGGGACACCCCCGCCTGCCTTGGGCAATTGCCCGGCGTGGGGCCTTGTTACGCAATACTACACCGTGTTACGTATCGTAACGCCCCTTCCCACGAAAACTCCTCTAACTGGTTTTTTGGGCCAAAACCCCCTGCTTTTCCATATCGTCATTTTGGCATGATTTTTGCTTAGCAAAGGAGTAACGCGTTAACGGGTTAGCGCGGAGGCTTAACCAAAACTGCAGTTTGCCCTTGGCTGGATCCTTTCAACATCGCCAGGGGTAAATAGGAGGGCAACTTATGACAGACGTGGATCAATCAACACGTGAAGCGCATTGGGCCAAGACTAAAGGGTTGATGATCACAACCCTGATAATCTGGTTCATCTTCTCATACCTTATTCACTGGTTTGCTGACAGCCTGAACGCCGTCTCTTTCCTTGGTTTCCCGCTGGGCTTCTACATGGCGGCCCAAGGCTCATTAGTCATTTTCGTGGTACTGATCTTCTGGTTTGCCAGACGCCAGCACGCGATTGACGTAGAGCACGGCGTGGCCGAGGACGAAACCAGCGGCCAGCAGAATTAAGGAGAAACAATATGGCTATTATCAAAGGTGACTTTATAGACAATCTGCCGAAGGTCTACGGGCTGTATACCGGTGGTTTTGTCGTCTTTATCCTGCTGATGGCAATCCTGGAGCAGGCCGGACTAGGGGCCGACACGATCGGCATTCTGTTCGTGGCCTTCACCGTGGTGATCTACGCGACCATTGGCTGGCTTTCGCGGACGATGCAGGTGGACGCCTACTACGTGGCAGGACGCCAGGTCCCAGCAGTATTCAACGGCATGGCGACCGCGGCCGACTGGATGTCGGGTGCTTCCTTCGTCGCAATGGCGGGCGGTATCTACTTCGGCGGCCATGGCTACATTGCGTTCGTCGTCGGCTGGACCGGCGGCTATGTGTTGGTAGCCTCGCTGATGGCGCCGTACCTGCGTAAATTCGGCTGCTATACCGTGCCGGATTTCATAGGGACCCGCTATGGTGGCAACCTCGCACGCTTTTTAGCGGTGTGTGTACTGACGTTGGCCTCGTTCACCTACGTGACGGCGCAGATCAACGCGACCGGCACAATCGCCTCGCGGGCGCTGCAGATTCCCTTCGAGGTCGGTGTCTGGTTCGGCCTGCTGGGCATTTTGCTCTGTTCCATGCTGGGCGGTATGCGTGCGGTGACCTGGACCCAGGTGGCGCAGTACATCGTGCTGATCATCGCCTATCTGGTACCTGTGATCTGGATGTCCAACAAGCAGGGCTTTGGCCTTATTCCACAACTCGTCTACGGCGATGCTGTTATGCGATTAGGTGAACTCGAAACCTTGCATGGGGTGGGCGCCAAAGAAGCGATAGCCTCCCCTATCGCTGGACTGAAGGCACTGACAGTAGCGCACTATGAAGCTGGCACAACCTTTGCCGCGAAGTGGAAGTTCGTCACTCTGGTGTTCTGCATGATGGCGGGTACCGCATCACTGCCGCACATTCTGATGCGTTACTTCACGACACCGAGCGTCAAGGCGGCCCGCCAATCGGTGGCATGGTCACTGTTCTTTATCTTCCTGCTCTACTTCACCGCGCCGGCGCTGGCGACCTTTACCAAACTGCAGGTGCTTGATCCGAATCTGGCAACCGGCATCATTGGCAAGGCCATCACCGAGGTTAATGCGCTGGACTGGATACAGAAGTGGAGTAATGTCGGCTTCCTGGCGATCTCTGATAGCAACGGTGACGGCATCCTGCAGATCAATGAGTTCTTCATGCGCGGGGATATCGTGGTGCTGGCTACGCCTGAAATCGCGGGCCTGCCGTACGTCATCTCAGGTCTGGTCGCGGCGGGTGGCATGGCAGCTGCAATGTCAACAGCTGATGGTCTGCTGCTGGCGATTGCCAATGCCTTGTCACATGATCTGTACTACAAGATCATCGATCCCAAAGCGGATACCAAGCACCGTCTGATCGTAGCCCGTGTGCTGCTGATCGTCATCGGTGCTTGCGGTGCTTATGTCGCCAGCATGAAACTCACCAGTATCCTTGGCGCGGTAGCCTGGGCCTTCGACTTTGCAATGTCCGGCCTGTTCTTCCCGCTGGTCCTTGGCGTCTGGTGGAAGCGGGCTAACCGCCAGGGTGCAATTGCCGGTATGTTCTTCGGCCTGCTCGCGGGAACCTGGTATCTGTACATGGTCAAATGGGGCGGAATGGACCCGTGGCTCTACATCGACCACCTGCGCTTTGGCATCATCGGTGCCTCGGTAAGCCTGGTGGCCATGGTTGTAGTCAGCCTGGCAACAACCGAACCTGACGAGGAAACCCAGCGGATGGTGGACGAAGTCCGGATTCCGAAGGGCGAATCAGTGCTGTCTTCAACGCACTGACCTTGACCCCTTAAACTGTGTGCCGGGGCGAAGCCAGTCTTCGTCCCGGCATTTTTTACATTAAACCGAAGGGGTAACAATGACCGAAGCATTTCCCGTATGGGTACTGGTGCTGGACTACGTCATGGGGGTCATCATGTGGACCCTGATCGGCCGTTTCGGCATGTCGCTGTTTCTACGCGAGGAGACCACCTTCTTTTTCGCCCGATTCTTTATCCGGGTCACCAACCCCTTACTGCACCTGTTTAACCCGATCACCCCCAAATTCCTGATCCGGCCGCTGGTGCCGCTTTATGTGGCGTGGTTCTTCTTTATGATCCGCTTCTACCTGATGCCCTGGCTGCTGGGTTATACGGTCATGGGGATGCTCTCATTCCCGCTCGAGAGCGAGTTCGCGAGCGGACTGAACTGGTTTCTTGGGAAACTGGTGAACTGAGGTTATCCGAGCGTCCCAATTGCGGGACGCTCTTGCGTCGTCGCGACTCAACCGGAGCAGGCGCTCGCTAGCGGCAGGTCGCTAAGCACTCCTTCCAGCGCACTCAGCAGGCGCTCGACGTTTTCGGTACGGCAGGAATGACCCATCAGGCAATCTCTGAGGGGCCAGGACCCATCAGTGTCCGAATAGGTAATGTGCGAACCGGCAAGTCGACAACGTTCTCCATCGTTAAGTCCCCAAACAAGAACTCTTGTAGGCAACAAGGATACGACGAGTTCGTTCCAGCGATGAAAGCGATTACTGATTCGCCGCATCAAGAAAGGCTTATACCCTTTGCGCTGCATGGGATTGCTTTCCACCCATGCCAGGCACAACGGCGGAACGGCCCTCGCTTATGGCCGTTCGACTTGGAGATACAGAAGTTCGGTAGCCAGGGTGGCTCCGGCAAGCGCAGTAATTTCAGCGTGGTCGTAGGCAGGGGCGACTTCCACAATGTCCATTCCCACAATATCGACACCTTTCAGACCGCGAAGAATCTGCAGCGCTATATTGCTCGACAGCCCTCCGGCCACGGGCGTGCCGGTGCCGGGCGCAAATGCCGGGTCGAGACAATCGATGTCGAAGGTCAGATATGCCTTGCGGCCTGCTATGCGCTCGCGAATCTTTTCAATGACTGTTGCACAGCCACTGGTATGAACCTCGTCGGTGTCCAGGACCAGAAACTCGTGATCGGAAGGGTCATACTCTGTTCGAATTCCGATCTGCACGGAAACCGAAGGATCAATCAGGCCCTCCCGGGGTGCGCGATAGAACATCGTGCCATGGTCAAACTCCCCGCCGCTCTGGGAGGTATCGGCATGTGCATCAAAATGGATCAGCGCGAGCTCTCCATGCACTGCATGGTGTGCTCTCAGCAGCGGCAAGGTGATGAAGTGATCGCCACCAAAACTCATGAGCGCCTTTCCCGAGCGGACAATGTCCAGCGCCCGGTCGTGCAAAGCCTGGGAAAACCCGGCACTGTCGCCGGGCGGGTACATCAGGTCGCCGCAATCGACCAGTTTAAGGTGATCGGCCAGGGCATAGCGCCAGGGCCAGCGGGCCTCCTCCCAGCGCAGGTTGCCGGAGGCCTGCCGGATCGCGGTCGGCCCGCTGCGGGTCCCGGCACGGCCCGTAGTTCCGAGATCATATGGCACCCCCAGTACCGCGACATCAGCCTCACCTCCTGACGCGTCTGAACTCAGCGGTGCGCCGAGAAATCCGAAGAGGTTGGCATACAAGGACACATCATCCTGAATATCAATATCGGTCACGGTTATCGCTCGTATGGTTTTGTTTTCGGAACGGTCACGAAAGGCCGACCCAGCCCTGAATCAGCGTCAATTCCGAGTCTGCTAGCGAAATCGCAGCCGCAAGTCCGGCTTAATCGATCGGTCTTTGATCGTCGATCACTTTACCATCATTGGGCAACTGGCCGGTTTCAACCAGTGCCACCTCGCTACGCAGCTTGCAGACTTCGCGGATACTCACCGCGATCGCCTCAGCAAGGCCGTCGGCGGCTCCCGACCCCGCCGTGATTTCAAAGAGCAGTTTCATGGCGTCGGCATTATCGACCCGGGTTACCTCAAGGCGTGCCCGGTGAATCTCGCCATGGCGTGCAACGACCGCTGCCACCTGAGAGGGATGCACAAACATGCCCCGGACTTTGGTGGTCTGGTCCGCCCTGCCCATCCACCCCTTGATACGGGGGCTGGTCCGGCCACACGGGCTGACACCATCCATGACGGCCGAGAGGTCCCCCGTGGCAAACCGGATAAGCGGGTAGCCGGGCTTGAGCGGCGTGACCAGCACCTCGCCGACCTCACCCGCATCAACGGGGTCGCCGGTTCCGGGGCGGACAATCTCTACCAGAATTTCTTCATCCAGAAGCAGCCCTTCCTGGCTTTGTGATTCATAACCGATCAGACCGACATCCGCGGTCGCGTAAGCCTGCAGTACATCGACGCCGTTTTCAGAAAGTTCGGCACGCAAAGGTCCGGGCAGCGCCTCACCCGACACAAGACCCAACTTCAGGCTGGAAACATCCGCGCTCGACTCACCGGCTTTGTCCAGGAGAATCTTGAGAAAAGACGGGGTCCCCACATAAAACCGCGGGCGAAGATGCGCCATGGCCTGCACCTGCAGCTCGGTCTGGCCGACGCCTGCCGGAAAGACCGTGCAGCCAAGAGCATGCGCACCGCTTTCGAGCATAAAGCCCGCCGGTGTAAAGTGATACGAAAAGGTGTTGTAGACAAGGTCGCCTTCGCGACAGCCGGCCGCATGAAGTGCCCGTGCCGTGCGCCAGAAATTCTCTGAATCTGCCTGTGGTTCAAAAATAGCGCCGGGAGAAGCAAATACCCGGGGCAGTGACCTGCCTTTGAGGTCCGTGTACCCGCCAAGCGGCGGGGCTTTGGCCTGGGCCTGGCCCATCTCTGACTTTCGCGTGACCGGCAGTCCGGCAAGTGCGCTTCGGTCTGTAATCTCGTCGGGGTCCACCTCACGCAAAAGATCAGCGTAGGCGGGAATGTTGGCCTTGGCATAGCGCAGCTGCTCACGAAGCTGTTCAAACTGCTGCGCCTTACGCTCCTGAGGCTCACGGGTTTCGAGCTCATCAAAAAAATCATTCATCTTAATTGCCTGTGTCTGCTGAAAATGGCAAAACCCCGAGGTTAGGGCCTTGAGGTGATGATGCTGATCCGGGGAAATTACCGATACGGCATCAGCTGAGCCAGCGCTTTCGGCGCCGGTAGGCCTTGGTATTGCGGAAACTTCTTCGGCCCTCACCACTCACGCCGAGGTGGAACTCCTTGGCATCTTCATGTTCAGCCGGTTCCAACCTGTCAGCGACTGTATTAGGGTCAATGTCAGACAGTACCTCACCATACCTTTGAGCATTCATATTGACATGGCACAACCGGGAACCGAGCGGCGCGAACTGCTCTGTTTCCCGCTGCTCAGATATTCCGGTCTTGCGGGTATCGAAAAACGCCATACCTGTCATAGCGGCATCTCAATGCCCGGATTCATACAATCCAACAAGACTAGAGAGTTGAGATGCAGCCCATCCACTCCAGATCAAGTCAACCAGCGCTTGCGCCGGCGATAATGTTTTACATCGCGAAAACTTTTCTTCTTGCCCCCGCTGACACCCAGATAAAACTCCTTCACGTCCTGGTTGTCTAGTAAGGAATCAGCGTCCCCGTCCAT
>DCXP01000005.1 GCA_002327725.1 Proteobacteria bacterium UBA2133 | reverse complement strand
GGTCCAGCGGGCGCCTACTTGCACTGCTGCCTGCCCTTGCTGATCCAGAGAACGACGTAGTACCTCGATCTTGACCCCACGGCGTTCGAGCTTTTCCGGAAACGAAATCGCCTCATTGATACCGAATACTTCGACCACGGGGCCGCTGGGCCGGTATGCGCCAGTGAGTTGCTGGGCAACAGCGACCAGGCACTGGCACCACAGCCCCAAGGCCAGGGTAGTTACCAGCGCTATCCTAGTGACGGGGCACCGACAGCTCCGCCGGGTAAGTTGATTATCTGACAACGTACCGATCATAGATTGAATGGTTAATTGCTGGGGGCAGGCAGGGATAGGAATTTGTTTTTGGCAGAGGTGAGGAATTGCACCACCAATGTGCCCGAAACCCTGCCGTTGTTTGTTTTCCATTACTCCTGTCATCCCTAACCGCCAATTCATCCCCTCATCTCTCCTGTTTTCAATCACCAACACACAATTTGCCCCAATTATCAGCTGTTTTCAAGGGTCAATCATGCCCACAAAAACCCTGGGGTTGCGCAGGATCCGACTAACTGAAAAGATCAATCTCCGAGTAGTAGGTTGTTAGTCAATTCCCAAGCATTATTTAAGGATCTCGCTTGAACGCTACGTTGTTTGGTTTTCATAACTCGTACGCAAGATTGCCGGAGCATTTTTTCGCGCGGCTGTCACCCACGCCAGTCTCAGACCCACGGCTTGTCAGAATCAACGAAGATCTTGCCGTTCGCCTTAAGTTAGATCCGGCTTTTCTGGGCTCTCCCGAAGGTGTTCAGATCCTTGCGGGCAACCGTGTGCCGGGAGATGCGGAACCCCTTGCTATGGCATATGCCGGATTTCAGTTTGGCGGATGGGTGCCACAATTGGGCGATGGGCGCGCTATCTTGCTGGGAGAGTTAGCAGACCGGGATGGTGTCCGACACGATGTACAGTTAAAAGGATGCGGTCGAACACCATTTTCAAGAAACGGAGATGGTCGCGCGGTTCTGGGTCCGGTGCTGCGCGAGTACATCGTAGGCGAAGCAATGCATGCACTAGGGGTGCCCACAACGCGTGCTCTCGCAGTGGTCACAACCGGTGAGCAGGTTCTACGGGAGCACTCTCTTCCAGGTGCAGTATTAACCCGGGTCGCCCAAAGCCATATTCGCGTAGGCACGTTTCAATTTTTTGCTGCACGCCAGGATATCAATGCTTTGAGGCTGCTGGCAGATCATGTCATTGACCGCCACTATCCCGATGCACGAAAAAGTGCACGACCTTATCTGGCGCTGCTTGATGCAGTGGTTGATGCCCAGGCCGCGCTGGTAGCCTCATGGAAGTTGATTGGATTCATTCATGGCGTCATGAATACCGATAACACCTCAATCTGTGGCGAAACCATTGATTATGGCCCCTGTGCGTTTATGGATACCTATTACCCAGGCATGGTCTACAGCTCAATTGATCAGGGGGGGCGCTACGCGTATGGGAACCAGGCGCCCATTGCCCACTGGAATCTCGCCGGATTTGCCCAGACACTGATTCCCCTTATCGATTCTGATGCTGCGCAATCGCTCGAGATGGCACAAGAAATTATTAACACCTTCCCAGCTAAATTTGAGGTGGCCTATAACGCCGGTGTCAGAGAAAAGCTCGGCTTTCAATCAAGCAAAGCAGAAGATCCGCTCCTGATGGCAGACCTGCTCACAATTATGGCCGATCACCAAGCTGATTTCACGCTGGTATTCCGACGATTGTGCCTGGTTAAGACGGACAACAGTTCAGCCGATGGCGTTGTGCGTGCGCTTTTCGATGACCCCGCCGCGTTTGACCAATGGGCAGCGCGTTGGCGAGTCCGGCTGGGTGATGAAGTAAATGGGAAGTCGGGGCGGCAACAACGAATGCTCGCTGCTAATCCGGCCTATATCCCCCGAAATCACCGGGTCGAAGAGGTGATACGCGCCGCTGAGGATCATGGTGACTTCGCGCCTTTTGAGAAACTTCATAGGGTGCTTCAAAAACCCTATGATGAGCAGGAAAGCGATATCGAATACCAGAGGCCGCCGCGGCCGGAAGAGATCGTCCAGGCGACCTTCTGCGGAACTTGAGCAGGCTTTATGGGAAACGGACTTTCATCAAGAGAGGGATAGGAATTTGTTTTTGGCAGTTGTGAGGGATTGCACCTTCAATGGACTCCGCATCAACTAAAAGCAAATGCCTATCCCTCAGGAGACTCTTATCAGTCCGGCAAAATCAACCGCTCAGGGAAGCCAGGAGTCTCAAAGGTAAAGGGTAAGCAACACACAAAGCAGCACTTCCGTGCGCGACAGCATCCACGTGCGCACCGTCACCACGTTCTCCTCAACGAAATCGGAACGGACATGTTCGCCGAGCAGATCAGGCAGAGCGTGGATTGTGTGAGCACCTAATTCTTCAGGGTCCAGGCCGAGCGACTGCAGAAGGCTTCGTGTGAGGCTCTGATAGGAATCGAACTGCTGGTCTGGATACTGGCGCAGGAACTGCTCTGCAATCTGTCTGGCGCGCTCTGGATAGTTGAGCGTCCCGATCATACGCTCCGCTGCATCGTCAATCTCCGGATTATTCCATCCACAACCCGGCACCAAACCGCCAAACAGGCACACCGCCGGGACGGAAAAGCTGAGCTTGATAAGACGCCGTCGCCCGCCCAGGTGCGAGGAACCGGTCACGCCAGCCGGCCCTTTATATGGTCGGCCAACCGGAGGGAAAGCGCGATGAGATTGAGGGTCGGATTGGTGTGTCCGATGTTGGGGAAAATTGAACTGCCGGTAACGAACAGGTTATCGATACCGAAGACCTTGCAGTTACGATCAACGACGCCTTGTTTCGGGTTATCCGCCATTCTGGTAGTGCCGCAATGGTGCTTACCCGAAGTAAAGGCATCAGGCCACTCATCCGGCCTGTCAAGAATCTGAGCATGGGCACGACCAAAGCCCATGCGTGCAAATTCCAGCGCCCCGATCTCGATCGCCCGCCGGGCATTGGCCAACTCCTGCTCGGTCACCAGCCACTTGCACTCCAGCTTACGTTGGCCGAATCGGTCGAGATCATCGCCTAGCCGCACGAAGGCATCGGGATTCGGGATCGGCTCCATCGCCATATGCACCTGAATATAGGTACCTGGCTCTTTCGTCAGGGGAGCGGGTTCGGGTCCTCCGTCCAGGTCAGAAAAAACCCCTCCGACAGGAGAACCATAGCGCGGTCCAACGTTGTAGAGGTGGAACCGAAAACGGGTCAACCGCTCTCTACGGGTCAATTCAGCCGGGGGAGTCATGATGCCGAATATCAGCCCCCCATTGATATCGTGTTTGTCCGTGTAAAGGCGAAAATCGAGATCTGTCCGCGACAAGGAGATATCCATCGCCGGCCTGATCAGAAGATGGTCGGTGTAGAACCTGCCTACCAGGCCATTATCATTGCCTAAACCCTCCGCTGCGGTCCGATTCGACAACAACATCAATCGCGGGTTTTCCAGACCCCCCGTCGCCAGAACAAAGTGACGCGCACGAACCTTGTACCGAGGCCCGTCGATGCAAGCCACCTCGGCGCTGTTTATCCGCGAAGCCGTTTCGTTCGAGATCAACTCGAGGATGTTCGAATACAGGTAGACCGAGACGTTGCGTGATTTTTCCAGCGCCGGCCGGTACACAGTGCCGAATCGGGTCGGGGTACTCTGGTGTTTCATCACGGATATCAGCCGGTTGCTGTCCAGCGGCAGAGTCGGCAGTTTCAGCTGCCGCGCATAGTTTTCCAGTTCGTCGTACCGATACTTGCCCAGTTCGAGCACCGTCTGGGTCTCCGCCAGGTAAGGATCCAGTTCTTCGATGGTGATCGGCCAGCCGCTGTGAGGTATCCATTCCCGCGTTGAAAAATCAAACGCATCGAACGGCCGGCAGTGGCCCGCCCAATGACCGGTGGTTCCGCCGAAATACCGCAGCCTGTTGGTTTCCAGCGGATAGGTCAGGCGGCCCACATGACTGCCTTCGTAAAGGGATTGCGTCTCGTGGTCTAACTTGTAGCCGCCGCTTTCCAACACCGCCACCCGGGCATTGCCGCCGTCAAACTGAAGGGCCATCGCGATGCCCACGGCACCCGCCCCGACGATGCATAAATCGGCATCGACCACGTGCCCATCGGGTAATTCCCTGGCATCAACAAACATTAGGTTATTTAGAAGCGGCCAAGGATAGGAATTTGCTTTTGGCAGATGCGAGACTTTGTGCCATCAATGGCCCCAGAAACCTTGTCGTTGTCTGTTTCACATCACTCCGGTCATCCCTAACCGCCATTTCATCCCCTCATCCCTTCTGTTTTTTATCCACAACTCACAACTTGCCCTAAATGGC
>DCXP01000065.1:20979-21227 GCA_002327725.1 Proteobacteria bacterium UBA2133 | reverse complement strand
CGCTGCCAGTCGCGTTCCAGCATGGCATTCCACGCCAGCAGGTGGTGGCCACAGGTCACTGGCTGGGCGGTCTGCATATGGGTCATCCCCGGCATGATCGATTCCGCCTCGCGCTCGGCCAGTTCGATCAGCGGGCGCTGCAGTGCGGTGAGGTCGGCTTGCAACTGGTCGATCGCATCACGGGTAAAAAGCCGCAGATCGGTCGCCGCCTGATCGTTACGCGAACGCGCGGTGTGCAGTTTCTTGCC
>DCXP01000065.1:20183-20590 GCA_002327725.1 Proteobacteria bacterium UBA2133 | reverse complement strand
CTCCAGTGAAAGCGGCCTGCCGAGATCTCCTGCGCAATGGTGTCGAGGCCGTCGATGATCGCCTGACAATCGGCATCGCTGATGATTCCGCAGGCCTTCAGCATGAACGCGTGGGCACGCGAGCCGGCGATGTCGTATTCGGCGAGACGCCGGTCGATGTGCTCGGAGGCTGTGAATGCCTCTACCGTCGCGTCGGTATTGCCGCTAAAGCGCCCGCCCCAGATTTTTTCTGTAGCCATAATCGTCTCCGGATTCCACCGCCTGGCTGCCGGCAGTCAGCAGGCGTGCCGGCTGCATACAACCGGATTCGGGTCGGTTTCGCTATTGCAGCGCCGACATGTAGACGGACAAAGCATGAATCTGCGGTGCCGAAAGTCGATGGGCGATCGGCCCCATGATTTTGCCGG
>DCXP01000065.1:3391-19785 GCA_002327725.1 Proteobacteria bacterium UBA2133 | reverse complement strand
GAAGGAATCCCATGTCCTGCCGGACCGTGACAGGCCATACACGCCGGGATGGCGAGTTCTGCCGATCCGGCACGGTAAAGCGACTCGCCCTCGCTGGCCAACGCAAGTTGATCTTCATTGATGCTGCGCGGCACAATGGTCTGGGATGCATACCATGCATCGATATCGTCGATATCTTCTGCACTGAGCGGCTGTGCCAGACCCATCATGATCGGGTTGGCTCTCTTACCGGACTTGAAAGCCGCCAGTTGCCCGGCAATGTATCCGGGCACCTGCCCGGCAAGGGAGGGGAAATCGGAGGTGGTGCTGTTACCATCGGCCCCGTGACAGGCCACACAGGCCTGCGCTTTGAGCTGCCCGGCTGCCGGATCACCCGCAACAGTCGAAGCCGATGCGCCTGTCATTAAACTGCTCGTAATGATGAATACCAGCCGATTCATTAAACTGCTCCTGTTATTGACGAGCCCGCTACCGGGGGTCGCGCGCGCCTTGCAGACCAGTACGCCTTGTGCAGGATTGGGTCACAGGTCCGCGCTGATGCCGGCGGTACCCGCGATCAAACGAAAGCGCGATTATACCCTGTGACTTCAACGACCTGCGAACCGCAACTGCTGCGAAAGGCCGAGTATCACTGCGCCGCGCACCACCCGCGCGACTGGGTAGAGGATACCGGTGCAGAAGTTGCGTTCGCCGGAAGATCGAATGTCGGAAAGTCGAGCGCCATCAACGCGATCACCTCGCGCAAGGCGCTGGCCCGCACCAGCAAGACCCCTGGCCGGACCCAGCAGATTATCTTCTTCCGGGTGGATGCGCATTTTCGTCTGGTGGATCTGCCCGGCTACGGCTACGCCAAAGTCCCGGCAGCCCTGCAGCAGCATTGGCAGAAGACTGTCCAGCGTTATCTCGAAGAGCGTGTGTCTCTTCGCGCACTGGTCCTGCCGGTCGACTGCCGGCGCGAGCCTAGCGCACCTGACTGGAAACTTATCGAGTGGTGTGCCGCGGCCGACCTACCGATACACATCCTGCTGACCAAGAGCGACAAACTCGGTCAGGGAAAACGGCTGCAGGCTTTGCGCGCAGCCCAGCAGTCCCTCAACCAGATGCCGCTCGCCACGGCGCAGCTTTTTTCTGCGAGCCACGGCATCGGTATCGATGAAGCGCGTCAGCGGATAGCCGATCTGCTCTCGCAGACGGGCTGAACATCAGCGTCAACTGTGCGCCTGTGCCCAGTTGGGACCGGCGCCGACATCGACTTTCAGCGGGACCGCCAGCTCAGCCACCGAAGCCATCAGTTCGGACACCGCACCGGCCACACGGGCGGTATCTGACTCAGGTGCTTCCAGCACCAACTCGTCGTGAACCTGCATGATGATGCATGCACCGCTGTTGTCCTCGCGCAGCCACTCATCCACCGACAGCATCGCAAGTTTGATCAGATCAGCGGCCGTTCCCTGCATCGGCGCATTGATGGCGGCGCGCTCAGCGGCCTGCCTTCGGGCATGGTTGCTCGAACTGATGTCTGCAAGAAAAAGCCGGCGGCCGAAAACCGTCTCGACGAAGCGCTGCTCGCGCACCCGTGCTCTGATCGTATCCATGAAGGTACGCACCCCGGGGTATCGTTCAAAATAGCGGTCGATGTATTCCTGCGCCTGGCCTCGCTCAATGCCCAGCTGGCGGGCCAGACCGAACGCGGACATGCCGTAAATGAGTCCGAAATTGATGGCCTTGGCACTGCGCCGCTGATCAGCGGAGACCTCCTCCACCGCTGCGCCAAACACTTCGGCGGCCGTCGCCCGGTGGACATCCTCTTCTTTCTCAAAAGCCCCCAGCAGCCCTTCATCGGCCGACAGGTGCGCCATGATACGAAGCTCGATCTGCGAATAATCAGCGGCGATCAGCTGCATGCCGGGAGCCGGCACGAAGGCCTCACGGATACGCCGGCCCTCAGCGGTTCGCACGGGGATGTTCTGAAGGTTGGGGTCGCTGGAGGACAACCGTCCGGTCGCAACGGCAGCCTGATGGTAGGAGGTATGAACCCGTCCCGTATCGGGATTGACCAGGGTGGGCAGTTTTTCGGTATAGGTCGAGCGCAGTTTGCTGAGTCCCCGATGCTCCAGAACCAACCGCGGCAGTTCATGCTGCTCGGCAAGTTCCACCAGCACACTCTCGGCCGTCGACGGCTGGCCTTTGGGTGTCTTGGCGAGTACCGGCAGTGCCAGCCGTTCAAACAGGATCTCCTGAATCTGCTTTGGGGAAGCAATATTGAAGGCGGCCCCGGCCTCCTCGTACGCCTTTGCCTCAAGCTCGGAAATCCGTTCGGCCAGTTCGGCGCTCTGCGCTGCCAGCATGTCGCAGTCGACGCGCACACCGGTGCGCTCGATCTTCGACAGCACCGGCACCAGCGGCATCTCGATTCGTTCAAAAAGTTCCCGCTGGCCCTGCTCCTGCCGCAGCCGTTCGAACAGTAACTGGTGCAGCCTCAGCGTGACCTCGGCATCCTCAGCGGCGTAGGGGCCTGCCTGCTCCAGGGGCACCTGGTTGAACGATAACTGGCTCTTGCCCTTGCCCGCGACCTCCTCGTAAGAGATGGTCTTGTGCCCAAGGTACTTAAGTGCCAGCGTGTCCATGTCATGACGCGATCCGGTGCTGTCAAGCACATAGGACTCGAGCATCGTGTCAAAACGCATTCCGGCGAGTGAGATGCCGTGGTTGCTGAGCACGGTGCAGTCGTACTTGAGGTTCTGGCCGACTTTTTCCTGGTCGGGATCTTCCAGCAACGGGCGCAACGCTTCGAGCACTTCCTCGCGGTTCAGTTGTTGCGGTGCATCGAGATAATCGTGCGCCAGCGGTACATAAGCCCCCTCACCGGGCGCTACCGCAAAAGAGACCCCGACAATCCGCGCGCGCATCGCATCGATGGACGTGGTCTCGGTATCAAAGGCAAACAGCGGCGCCTCGGACAGCCGCTTGAGCCAGCGGGACAGGACTTTTGTATCCAGCACGATCTCGTACTGGGCGCTGTCCCTGCCGTCTTCCTGGTCCGCTTCATTAAGACCGCCAAGATCTGCCAGCCAGGTCCGGAACTCAAGCTCGGCGTACAGCTGGCGCAATGCATCATCATCAGGTGTTCCGACCTTGAGGTCGGCGGGCCCCTGCTCGAGTGCTACATCACACTTCACCGTAGCAAGCTGGTGTGACAGCGGTAACTGATCCAACGCAGCGCGCAGGTTCTCACCGACCTTTCCCGAGACACTGTCGGCCTGCGCCACCAACTGGCCCAGTGAGCCGTATTCCTTGAGCCAGCGTACCGCGGTCTTCGGCCCGACTTTGGGGACTCCGGGGATGTTGTCTGAGGTGTCGCCGACCAGCGCCAGAAAATCCACGATCCGTTCCGGCGGTACGCCGAACTTTGCTTCCACACCTTGCGCATCGTAGACCACGTCTTTCATGCTGTCGCACATGCGTACGCTCGCATCGACCAACTGCGCAAGATCTTTGTCGCCGCTGATGATCAGGGTTTCCATACCGTGTGCGGTCGCCATCCGGGCGAGCGTACCGATCACGTCATCAGCTTCGACATCGGGTACTGACAGCAGCGGCAGGCCGAGCGCCCGGATGACCGTGTGCACCTTATCGATCTGAGAGCGCAGCTCGTCCGGCATGGGTGGGCGGTTTGCCTTGTACGCACTGTAAAGCCGGTCGCGAAAGGTCTTGCCCGGCGCGTCGAACACGACTGCAAAATAAGGCGTGTCATATTCGCGCAGGAGTCGACGCAGCATATTGACGACACCGTACACCGCACCGGTGGCCTCGCCGCGTGAGTTGGCGAGATTCGGCATGGCATGAAAGGCCCGATACAGATACGACGAGCCGTCAACAAGTACCAGCTGTTTCGACATAGTGTGTGCGGGCGTATCCGTTAAGGTTGCGGTCTACGGGGTCTGGTTGAACGAGGGCCAGTATACGTTTCCTGACCTGGGTCTGTAGGCCTTGCACTCAACCCTTTTAGGGGCGATGATCGTTGTGCAATCCCGCGGTCTTTTGCACTCGCAACTTGCCCATGCGCCTCGCTCCTTTTCCCACCACCCCGGACCAGACGGCAAAGCGGCTAATGAGATTCTGGAACCGTATCGTGGCCGCACTTTTGCTCGGGTGGCTGAGCGGGTGTGCCCAGACGCCGGCACAGACAGTTCCCGGCGCCCATATCCGCTTTTACGGCATCAACAGCATGGGCCAGCTGTCCGAGTTATCACTCGTTCCGGGCCGTGAGGAGCCGGGCTGCCATAATATGCCGCTTGATCTCAAGGTTCACCGGGTCGCCCAGATCGGGTTTTCAGAGTGCATGGTGTTTGCCGAGAACGACTGCCCCGATGAGGCGACGCTGGTCATGCGATGGTCAGGCAAACACTCCCGCAGCGACCCGAACAAAAACCAGCCCACCACACTGATCACGCCAGGGTCACTTTGGCTCTTTGAAGCAGGACGCGAGGTCGAGGTCGCATCGTGGCGCTGTCAGGTCGACTCCTGAGAGCCGGCATACCCGGGGACCGGTCAGCCGGCCGGACGGCGGGCCAGCACCATTCCCTTCAGCAGATTCAGCGCCTCACCCACCTCAAAGTCCCGATCCTGCAGGCGTTCAGAGCCGCCTTTCCCCGCTGTGTCGTCGCTACCCGCGGTTTCGTTTTCCAGGTGCCCCGCAAGATCAGCCTCGCGGGTTCCCGAGTGGGCCGGCGCATCGGCAAACTGCAGCCGTCGGCTCACAATGTCGGGCTCGATTCCGGTTGCCTGGATCGAGCGGTCGTTCGGCGTGTAATAGCGGGCGGTAGTCAGTTTCAGTGCTGCCCCGTTGTTCATGGGAAGGATGGTCTGCACGGAACCCTTGCCGAACGTCTTGGCCCCGAGTATCAGCGCCCGGCCATGATCCTGCAGCGCGCCGGCGACGATCTCGGAGGCCGAAGCCGAACCCCGGTTTACCAGAACCACCATCGGGGCGCCATCGAGCACATCGCGGCCGGTGGCGCTGAAGGTGTAATCAGAATCAGCGGTGCGTCCCCGGGTAGAAACAATAACCCCGTCGCGCAGGAAAAGATCACTCACCTCGACGGCGCCATTGAGCACCCCGCCCGGATTGTTGCGAAGATCCAGCACCAGCCCGCTGAGCGGCCTGCCTGCCTGCTCCTCGAGCCGCTCCAGTTGCCGGCGCAGTGATGCACTGGTACCCGACTGAAACTGACTGACCCGCACATAGCCATAACTGTCTTCCAGTAATTCTCCCCGGGCACTGTGCAACTGAATAATGGCCCGTTTGAGCGTGACATCAAATGGCTGGTCAACCCCTTCGCGCACAATGGTCAGGGTGATCTCACTGCCCGGCTCGCCGCGCATCTGCTCCACCGCGCTGTCCAGCGAATTGCCCTTCACGGTCATGCCGTCAAGCCGGATAATGAGGTCGCCGCTTTGAATGCCGGCCCGGTGGGCGGGCGTGCCATCGAGTGGAGCGACTACCCGGATCACGCCGTCTTCGAGAGTCACTTCAATCCCGAGACCGCCGAACTCACCCCGCGTATCGATGTTGATCTCGTGGAATGACTCCGGGTCGAGGTAACTCGAGTGTGGATCGAGTCCGCCCAGCATTCCCCGCACGGCGTCGCGCAGGAGCGTGGCATCGTCGATCGGCTCAACATAATCGCTTTTGATCATGCTGAATATCTCGGCAAAAAGCCGCAGATCCTCGATCGGCAGCGCCGTTGCGTCTGGACCCTCATCGGTGTGTGCCGTTTGCGGCATTGCCACCAGCCCGAACAGCATTAAAGAGGCAAAAAAGCCGACTGTTTTGATTAATTTCATATCGCGGGAGAACATGCTGGGGTTAAAACAACTATCTAAGTTTTCTTCAGTATACCGCCCGGCTGCGATCAGACTGTGACCGTAAAAGGGGTTCTGGCCGTTGAAAAAGCACCCGATCCTGAGGGAAAACTTCAGGTTTTTAGAACATTAGTGTATAATAGTTCTTTAATATTCCAAGGAAACAGGTTAAAACGCATGGCGCTTTCCGAGAGACATATCGACTACCCCGGTAATCAGGCAGTCGGGGTGGAACAGCTTTTTCTGGCCAACGAGAAGGACCTGTACATAGCCTCCCGGTCACTCAAGGCGATGGGCCACCCGCTGCGCCTTAAGATCCTGTGTATCCTCGCGGAAGGGAACGAAACCAGTGTTCAGGATCTGGTGGACCTTGTGGGCACGTCGCAGAGCAACATCTCCCAGCATCTGTCCATCCTGCGCGACAAGGGCATTCTGGCGGCACGAAAAGATGCCAACAAAGTCTACTATCGCATCGGTGATGACAAGATTCTGGCCCTGATGGAGACGATGCGCGAGGCCTTCTGCAGCACCCACGAATAGGCCCGGCGGGACGGCAACTGGCCGACCTCGCCGCCATTTGCCTGTTGTAGACTACCGCTCCCTGTGCCCTTTCAGTAAGCCCTCATGGACCTAGCGTTTGTCACCAGTAACTGGCATCTTTTCGCCGCCCTGATCGTCATTTCACTGCTCATCGGTTTCGACACGGTTCGTCGAGGCGGCGGCAGTGCCAATCAGGTCAGTGCCGTCCAGCTGCCGCAGTTGATCAACAAGGAAAACGCCGTTGTGGTTGATGTCTGCGAGCCGGACGAGTTCAAAAAGGGGCATATTCCCAAAGCGATCAACATCCCGGTCTCGCAGATCAAGGACCAGCTCGGACAACTCGAGAAGTTTCGCACCAAGGACCGGCCGATCGTACTGTCGTGCCGCAGCGGTCAGCGCGCCAGCCGGGCTGCCGCGGTCTTGCGCAAGAACGAATTCAAGAAGGTCTACACGCTGAACGGGGGGCTCGCGGCGTGGGAAAAAGAGAACCTGCCGCTTGAGCGCTGAACCCGACGGAAAACCTATGAACCAAGCTGCCGACTCATCCGCAAAATCCACATTTCAACTGCATCAGGTATTCATCAAAGATGCCTCCTTTGAATCTCCCCGGAGTCCCGAGGTATTTACCTGGAAAGACTACCGGCCCGAAACGGAGATCGATCTCAAGGTGCAGCAGAACGTTGTCGACGCCGAACAGCACATTTACGAGGTCACCCTGAAAGCCACGGTGACGGCCCGGCATGAGGAGCAGGCGATATTTCTAGCAGAAGTTCAGCAGGCCGGGGTTTTCACGGTCCAGGGCAGCAGTCCGGAAATGCACGAAATGATGCTCGAAGCGGCCTGCCCGAACGTATTGTTTCCGTTCCTGCGCGAGACCGTCGCCGGCCTGATCTCCAAGGGCGGTTTTCCACAGTTCCTGCTCGGCCCGGTAAATTTCGATGCCATGTATCTGCAGAAGAAAAACCAGGAAGCCGGCCAGACTACCAACGGTGGGGCAGAACCGACCACCACGGCTTGAGGCTTTGCGCCGAGCACCAGGCATTCGCCCAACGCGTCGGGCAGCGCCATGAGCGCTTCGCCCTACCGTGTCGCGGTGATTGGGGCCGGTTCCTGGGGTACCGCCCTGGCCCTGCTCGCTGGGCGCTGTGAACAACAGACACTGCTGTGGAGTGGCGAGCCCGGCCACGCCCAAGCCATGGCACAGAGCCGAAGCAATGAAGCCTATCTCCCGGGCATCCCGCTGGATGAACGGGTGACACCATCGGACGACTTCACACAGGCGGCAAAAGCAGCCCACCTGGTCCTCGCCGTTCCCAGCCACGCATTTCGTGAAGTCCTGACACGACTGAAAGCACAGTTGCCGGGTGATCAGCGTCGCTATATCTGCTGGGGGGCCAAGGGCTTTGAACCAGAGACTTCACTGCTGCTGAGCGACGTGTTCCAGGAGGTCATGGGTGGGGACGCCGTTCCGGCGGTGGTTTCGGGCCCGAGTTTTGCCGGAGAAGTTGCCCGGGGACTCCCCAGCGCACTGACCGTCGCCGCAGAATACCACGATGACGCTGCCGCCATTGCGGCCTGGTTCCGGGATCAGCGTACCCGGGTCTATACCAGTACCGATTTGCGGGGCGTCCAGCTCGGCGGCGCGATCAAGAACGTGATGGCTATTGCCGCAGGCATCAGCGATGGACTCGGATTCGGCGCCAACGCCCGAGCTGCCCTCATTACGCGTGGGCTCGCCGAGCTTGCCCGGCTTGGTCAGGCGCTTGGCGGGCGGGCCGATACCTTCATGGGCCTGACAGGCCTGGGGGACCTGATCCTGACCTGCACCGATGATCAATCCCGAAACCGCCGGGTAGGTCTCGCCATTGGCCGGGGCGAGAATCTCTCCCAGGCGCTTAAGGCCATCGGCCAGGAGGCCGAGGGTATCAATACAGCGCGGGAACTCTATCGAAAGAGCAAAGCACTCGACGTCGAGATGCCCATCAGCGAGCAGGTCTACCGGATCATCTTTGAAGGCCTGAACCCGGAACATGCCGTGACTGCGCTGCTTTCGCGGGAGGCACGAGCCGAGGGCTGATCGCCCCTAGACAGCGGCCGGCGAAACTCCCAAGCATGCCTCGTCGGACTGCGCTTTCCTGACTCAACTCGAGAGTAACGGCGTCATTACCGTCTCAAGGGTGCTCGGCTCGATGCCGAGGGACAAGAGCGCGTTGCACTCACAGGTGCTCGGCACCTGAAGCGAGTAGTAGTTGTCGAGAGTAAAAAGCGGCTCTGGAAAATGCTGCAGCACAAGCCCCTGAAGTCGGGCTGCCCAATCCGGTACACCAACGATCAGCCGGCGCTTTCCCAGTGCCGTGGCGGTGAATTCGATCAACTCGCGAAAGGTATAGGTTCTGGGGCCGCACAGGTCATGGGAGCGGCGGGTCGCGGGAGCTGCGTCCCCGGCCAGTACGCTGGCAAAGGCCTGGGTCACATCATCCACCCAGACCGGGGCGAACTTTGCGCTCTGGCACACCAGCGGAAATACCGGCAGCCAGGGCAGCATACCGGCGAACTGCCCGAAGAAGTTATCGCCCGCGCCGAAAATGATTGAGGGCCTGAAAACATCGACAGCCAGAGACTCCGGCGCTGCGTTCAGCGCCGCCTCACCACGCGCTTTTGATCTCAGATAGGCGCTCGGCGGGTCTTTCATGTCGGCCCGTAGCGCGCTCATATGCAGGTAGCGCTGGACCCCGGCGCTGGTGCAGGCTTGCACCAGCCGCGCCGGCAATTCTGCATGTACGGACTGGAAGCGCTGCGCGCGCGACTCGTGGAGAATCCCGGCAAGGTTGATGAGCGCGCTATGTCCGGAGAGGGCATTGACACAGTCCCGGGCCGACTCGGTATCCACCTCGACGACATCTGCCGGAGACAACCGCGCCGCGAGTTCGTCAGATAGCCGCCGGGTGAAGATCGTTACACGATGGCCTTGCGCCAGCAGCCGTGCACTGAGGTGGCGCCCGACAAAGCCCGCTCCCCCGACAATACAGATCGATTGTGTGTTCGTGGCACCCATGATGCTGTTCATTCTTGGGGAATCGGCGAGATGCACTCGGGACCGTCATTGGCCGGGCTGTTGACAAAGCGGCTGACCGGCGACAAGTGCAAGGGTTGTGGACAGGTTTCAAGCATCGCAGTTGCCGTGTCCAGGTCCAGTGAAGAGGCTTTGAGCCACTCCTGGTGATGCGTGCGTTCTAGAATCAGCGGCATTCTCGGGTGTATTTCCCGACAGAACTCGCTGGCCTCGGTTGTGATCACACAGAAACTCTCTATGACCTCGGCAGTCAAGGTCGTGTTGCGGGCCCAAAGGCCTGCCATCACAAAAGGCGCACCATCCTCGAGTGTGATATGAAAGGGCTGTTTGGAGCCGTCTGCCCGGCGCTGCCACTCATAGTAGCCGTCGCAGAGCACCAGACAGCGGCGGGTGCGAAACCCATCGCGGAACATCGGCTTTTGCGCAAGCGTCTCGGCTCTGGCATTGATGGGTCTTGGCATCCTGGGATTTTTTGCCCACGCCGGCACGAATCCCCAGGTCAGCGGTGCAAGGCGGGGACCGGTATCGGTAACGCACACCACCGCGGCCTGCTGTGACGGCGCTATGTTGTAACTCGGGGCGACCGGATCGGTGTCCTGACCGGGGAGGTCCGGCGCGTCAATGACTTCCAGAAAACCGGCCACCGTCCGGTGGCGGTCAAACCGGCCGCACATCCCGGGTACGCAGCTGCACGGGTCTCGTTGTCTTCATTTGCCGAGTCAACTAGATTGCAGTGTCTCAGGCAATACTACTTCAGTTCATGAGCAGCTACGAAGACTATTCCCGAACCAGCGCGAGTTACGACAGGACCCGAGCGGCGCAGGGAGTGGAGATCATCCGCGAGGCCCTGTCGAGAAATACGGTCCCGCTCGAATCCCAGGTGCTGCTTGACGCAGGGTGCGGGACGGGGCAATACACCGCGGCCCTCGTCAATGACATTGCGCAAATCACGGCGGTCGATCTGAACCAAGATATGCTGAGCACCGCCAGGGATAAACTGCGCGGTGCAACCGGATCAGGACGCCTTGTCTTTCACCAGGCCTCTCTTGATGCGTTGCCGATAGACAGCCAGAGCATTGACGCCGTCATGGTCAACCAGGTGCTGCATCACGTGGCAGATGATCCGACCCAAGGCTGGCCCGCGCATCAGCGGATCTTCGCTGAATTCGCGCGGGTACTGAAACCGGGGAGCATGCTGGTCATCAACAGTTGCAGCCACACACAGCTGAGATCGGGGTTCTGGTTCTATCAGTTGATCCCGGGCGCCATCGAGCGTATCTGCCGGCGCACCTGCGACCTGCAAGTTCTGGGCGAGCTGCTCGAAGCAGCCGGCTTTAGCCCGGCAAAACACACCGTGGCCCCTGAGATCGTGATGCAGGATTCGGCCTACTTCAGGGCCGAGGGTGTTTTTGACCCAGACTGGCGCAGCGGTGATTCCATATGGGCGCTGGCGACACCAGACGAACTCGAAAAAGCGCTTAACGAAGCGCAACACCACGCCGAAGCCGGCAGACTTGAGTCCTTCATGCGCCGCCATGACGCCGAGCGTGCAAACGTCGGGCAACTGACTTTCTCATCCGCACAGAAGTACTGACCGGAATCCCGGCAGAACCCATGCACAGGCCGTTCACGGCAACCGTTACAATAGTCTGGCTTTTGCTTTAGCCCATACTGATGCCACGAACCTTTCGTTTTCTGCTGCCACTGCTGCTCGTGGGTGCTGGTGTTGCGCTCTTTATGCAGCTCAAATCCTCAGGCCCTGAAAATGTACCAACGGTCGTCACCGAACGCCGCTGGCCGGTAGAGGCTGTGCGTGTTCAGTTCCGTGAGTTGCGCCCGACGGTACGACTTTACGGTCGGGTCGAATCCCCTACCGAGTCACGAATCCGCTCAGCACTGTCAACTGATGTCAGGTCCTCCTTCGCTCTGGTGGGCCAGGCCGTCAATAAGGGCGAGCTGCTGCTGCAACTGGATGACGTCGACGCAAAACTCGCGCTGGCGCAGCGACAGGCCGAGCTTGCTGAAATTGAAGCCCGCAGCGAAAGCGAAAACAGCCGATACCGCAATGACCTCAGTGCGCTTGCACAAGAGGAACAGCTGCTGGCGCTGGCCCAGAGCGCGCTTCAACGCGCTGAAAAACTGGCGCAGACCCAGGCGGGATCACAGGCGAATGTCGACAATGCCCGTGAAGCGGTCGCGCGGCAGACGCTGAGTCTTTCGAGCCGGCAGTATGCCATTGAAGACCATCCTCCCCGTCTGGCCCAGTTACAGGCGCGGCAACGACAGGCCACGGCGCAACGAGACCGGGCAGCAAGAGATCTTGAGCGTACGCGGGTGATCGCCCCGTTTACCGGGCGGATCACCGCAGTACACGTGTCACCGGGAGACCGCGTTCATCCCGGGGACCGCCTCGTTGACCTGTTTGACATCACCGCAACCGAAATCCGGGCCCAGGTACCCAACCGTCATCTGGCCGTAATCCGCGAGAGCCTTGGCGCAGGCATCACCATCGACGCCATCGTGATGATGGATGGATCGGCGTTTGCGCTTGAGCTGGCGCGGCTTTCGGCAAAAATCGAGGCTGGAGAGGGCGGCGTCGATGCGTTCTTCAGGTTTGCGCAGGATCGGCCGCCGCTGGAACTCGGCAGGACCATGGCCGTGCTGGTCACCCTGCCCCCCCAACGTGGGGTCTTCGCTTTACCGGCCACCGCGATTTATGGCACGGACTCGGCCTACCGGATTCGTGACGACCGGCTCGAACGCGTTCGACTCCAGCGTGTCGGCGGATACCGAAACGGTGAATGGGGAAGCTGGAGCCTCTTCCGGGGCAACGCGCTTAAAGCAGGAGATACCCTGCTGGCGAGCCAGCTGCCCAACGCCGTCGAGGGCCTCAGCGTCGAAATCATTTCGCTGCGCGACTAAGTACCACGGTGAAGAACAACGTGCTCGCCGTCTTCGCCCGCCATCCGGTGGCGGCCAATCTGTTGATGGCGATGATGATGATATCCGGGCTGTGGGGACTGTCTCAACTCAACACCCAGTTCTTCCCGAGTTTTGATATTGACTTTGTCTCGGTCCGGGTTGCCTGGCCCGGCGCAAGCGCGGAAGATCTTGAGACCCTGGTTACCGAACCGCTGGAGCGTGAACTCAAGGGCATCGAAAACGTCAAGGAACTCGCCTCGCTGTCTGTTGACAGCCAGTCACTGATCACGCTGGAGTTTCGCGAGAACACTGACATGGGTCCGGCACTGGATGACGTCAAAGAGCGGGTCGATCTGGTCACCAGCCTGCCCGACGGATCGGAAAGTCCTGAGATCTCGCGCATCAGCAACCACGAACTTGTGGCGAGCCTTCTGGTCAGCGGGCCGAACGACCCACGGGGGCTGCGTGCCCTAGTGAACCAGTTCGAACGGGAACTTCTAGAAAGAGGGATTTCCCACATCCGGATTTTCGGACTCCCCGAAGAGGAGATCGCCATCCAGATTGCCCCGGGCACTCTGCGCGAACTTGGCCTGTCGCTGGAAGAGATCAGCCGAAAGATCGCTGCCGCATCCCGTGACCTGCCGGTCGGGATAATCGGGCGCGGTGAGTCCGCCCTGCAGTTGCGATTCAAGGACCAGCGCCGGCACGAGTTTGCCTTTGCCGACCTGCCGGTGATTGTGGCCCAGGACGGCAGACTGCTGACGCTGGGCGACATCGCGACCATCAGCCGGCGTCCGAAAAGCGCGCAGACCGAGGTCAGTTTTCGCGGCCGGCCTGCGGTCGAGATGCGGCTTTCCCGGACCCGCGATGCAGACAGCCTGGAGTCAGCCCGGATTCTGCGCAGTTGGGTGGAAGAGACCCGCCCCAGCCTGCCCCCAGGGATCAGAGTGCATATCTACGATGAAAGGTGGGAGTACATTCAGGATCGCGTCCAGCTGCTGCTGAAGAACGGGCTCTCGGGACTGGTGCTGGTGATCCTGATTCTGTACTTTTTCCTGAATGCGCCGGCAGCCGGGTGGGTCACTGTCGGCATTCCCACTTCTTTTCTCGCTGCGCTTGGGGTTTTGTACCTATACGGCGGCTCGGTGAACATGATCAGCCTGTTCGGGCTCATCATGACACTCGGCATCATTGTCGATGATGCGATCGTCGTCGGAGAGGATGCAGTCACCCATTTTGAGCGGGGTGAGGACGCGCTGACCTCGGTGGAGGGCGGCGCGCGGCGGATGCTCGCGCCGGTTGTGTCCTCTTCGCTGACAACCATTGCCGCCTTTATACCGCTGCTGCTGATCGGCGGAATCATCGGCTCCATACTGCGCACGATCCCGATTGTCGTCATCTGTGTCATTCTCGCGTCGCTGGTCGAATCCTTTCTGGTGCTGCCGGGTCATCTTCGGGGCACCTTTGCGCGCATGGGGCGTTACCGGCCCAAGGGTCTGCGCAAGAAGCTGGATGCCGGTTTTGAGCGGTTCCGTGACCGGATTTTCCGACCGCTGGTGACCGCCGGCATTCGCCTGCGCTGGGTGACCGTGGCGCTGGCGATTGCGATCCTGACGAGCACCTTCGGATGGGTCGCGGGAGGCCGGATTGCCTTTAATTTTTTCCCCGTGGCAGAGGGGCCTATCCTGTTCGCCAACGTGGATTTTGTCTCGGGCACTCCGGAGACGCAGGTCGCGCAATACCTTGGAGAGATCGAACAGGCCGCGTGGGATACCGACGCACACCTTGGCGGAGGACTGGTACGGACCGCCATCTCGCGCAAGGGTCTTGGCGAAAGCGGCGACTGGGAAAGGCGGCGCAGCGACAACATCGGCTCGGTGCTGGTGGAACTGGTCAAGCCGGACGAAAGGTCGGTGCGCAACCGGCAATTCATCAGTGAGTGGCACGCCCGGATCCCCAAAGCCCCCGGGCTAGAAAACCTCTCCATCAAAGAGCCTACCGCGGGGCCGCCCGGGCAGGACCTGGAGGCCCGCATCATTGGGCCGGATCTTGAGAGCGTCAAATCTGCCGCGATCGATCTTAAGAACACCCTGAGTGAGATCCCCGGCGTCTCGGGTGTTGAGGACAACATGCCCTACGGGCGTGAGCAGCGGATTCTTCGCCTGACACCGACCGGGGAATCGCTGGGGCTTTCCGTCGAGAACCTGGGCCGGCAGTTGCGGGCAGGATATGAAGGCCGGTTGGTGCAGGTAATGGCGGATAACGGAGACGAAGTCGAAGTGCGCGTGATGCTGCCGGACAGCGAGCGTAACCGCATCAACAGCCTGGAAGAATTCGAAGTGATGCTGCCGGGCGGCGGCGCGGTGCCGTTCGATAATGTCGTCAGTATGACACCGCGAAGGGGCTTTGACTCAATCCGCCATGTCGAGGGCAAACTGGCAGTAACAGTTACCGGCGACGTCGACGACACCGTCAACAACGACAACCGCATTATCGCCAACCTGAAAGCGCATACCCTGGCCGGGCTTGAAGCCCGCCATGGCGTGAAGTTTTCCTTTGAGGGCCGCCAGGCTGATCAGCGCGAAACGCTGGCCGACATGAAACGCGGCGCCCTGGTGGCGCTGATCCTGATTTATCTGGTGCTGGCCTGGGTATTCGGATCCTATGGCTGGCCGCTGTTGGTTATGGTGGTCATCCCCTTCGGCCTCATCGGTGCCATCTGGGGTCACGTACTGATGGGGATCGACCTCACGATCCTCTCCATGTTCGGCTTTTTCGGCCTCTCCGGAATTGTCATCAATGACTCGATCATTCTGGTCACGTTCTACAAGGAGTTACGGCGAGAAGGTATGACTGTCGAGCGCGCCGTGGTTGAAGCCGCCTGCCAGCGGCTCCGCGCAGTACTCCTGACCTCATTAACCACCATCGCCGGGCTGACACCACTGCTCTTTGAAACCTCGCTGCAGGCACAGTTTCTGATCCCGATGGCGACCTCTATCGCCTTTGGCCTCGCCTTTGCCACGCTGCTGGTGCTGTTCCTGGTGCCGTCATTGCTGACGATCTACGAGCGCTCGGTTTTCGCACGACAACGGCAAATCGGGGCAGAAACAATTGACGATCAGTCGGCGAGTTCCAGCCAGACAGGCTGATGGTCGGAACCTTGTGCTGAGTCATCGACCCAGCACTTTGCAATGCGTTCACGCAACCCGGCGCTGACAAACACGTAGTCCAGGCGCGCGGGTTCTTTTTTGACATCAGCGGTAAAGCCCCCGTCGGGATCTCCCCCGGCGTAGCCCCAGCCATCCACAAAGCCCAGAGGATGGGTCACCCGACCGCCGTAAGGTGAGATCGGGCCGGTGATGAGTTCGTACTCTGGCGCACCGGGTGTGCAGTTGAAGTCGCCAAGCATGATGGCATTCGCGGATACACCTTCGGACATCAGCCCCTCCGCCCAGTAATTGCCGCCGTCGCGAAGCGGATTGACCTCGATCGCCCCGCACACCGGCAGGCCTTCATGCGGTGCTTGTTTATGGATACGCAGCAACTCCTTGACCTGCGGCACACGGGTCTCGGAGCAAAGATGCGTAAGATGCGTATTGATAAAACGGATGCGGGTGCCGGAAAAGGTCACGGCACACTCCAGTGCGGTACGCTGGATACTCAAGGGGCCAATGCTCGCGCTTTTCGGCAGCAGATGATGACGGCAGTATTCGATCGGCTCACGGCTCAAAAACAGGTTACCGAACTGGCGCCGCTGGGGCCGACCGTCTGCTCCATGGCCCCCTGTCGCCTGATCGACGCCTGCACCGAAAGCATGGTCGTAGCCGGGAAATGCATTCACCAGAACATCAACCTGGTCGGCCATCTGTGAGCGCGCCCAGAACCGGTCAACCTCCTGCAGGGCAATAACATCTGCCCCCTGAACTGCATCCACGATTCGGCTGATGTCTACCTTGCCATCACGGCCCTGGCCGAACTGAATGTTGTAGGTCAC
>DCXP01000065.1:0-3075 GCA_002327725.1 Proteobacteria bacterium UBA2133 | reverse complement strand
GTAGGTCACTATCTTAATCATGCTGGCAGGTGGACGCTTAATCGCTGCAGGAGATTGTCATTCCCAGTTCTTCTACATCGAATTGGCCGTACCGGTCTCTGAGATAACCTTTCGAGGTCAAACACGCCGTCCACGCCCCGCAATTGACCGTCGGTTCGCCGTCTGCAGTACCCCGAAGTGCGCTATAGCATTCTGTACGGGCAGTGGCGAAATCCTGCACCGTTCCCGGGCCGTCGTATTTGACCGAAGCACATCCAACCAGCGTGATAAGCGAAATGGCCAGCAACAAGTGTCTCATAGTCAAGACCGTGCCTCCAAAGGGTCTTGCGAAATTCTAAATCCACACATCATCGTATCAGCGGTTCATCTTCATCCGCGTCGTTAAACAGTAATATCACAGGGTTCTGACAGCCTCGGGTTCCGGCAGCCTCATAGCCGCATTTCCAGATAACACCAGCGGCTCTGCAGGCCTGATCTTTCTCCGGTGCATCAATACCGTGAAGGCAAATCTGGGTTCCGCGGATGGTGATGGTGTCTCGCAAGTCGGGGGCGATTCACATCATGTTCTTGCTGCTAGAAAACCAACACCCGGTCGCTGGCCAGGGTCAACTCGGTCAATTCGGGCATGGTACTTCGGGCACAGCCATCGAGTATTTCCTCCGGTTGCAGGCCGCGTGCATCCAGACAGGTGCCGCATAACAATACGGATCCCCGCCGCACCGTCTGTTTGAGCATGCGCTCCAGGTTGTAGTAGCCGTCCGGAGTTTGTTGTCCACGTTTGGCACATGCCACCGCATCGGCCATCAGGAAGACGGTCAATTCCAGGGTCTCGTCAGCCTTGAGCAGACTGTTGGCGAGTCGCAGCCCGTTGTAACTGCGCTCGGTTCCGTAAGGCGGATCGTTCAGGATGATCAGAATTTTCACTTTTTGCTCCGTTTTGTGAGTCGGATAGCCTGTACCTGTCTGCCCGCACCCCTACCAGGGGCCGGGCGGGCGGCCGAGACGGGTGCGCAACAAAAACCAGGGCTCATACGCCTGCTTGGCCCAGAGCCAGCGCTTGCCGATGCTGACCTTGGTCCGGTTGCGCGGTGGCCGTACCGGGTCGGCCAGCAACTTCGCTGCCCTGTCACCGAGGTCGAGGATGCACTGGACAGACAGCGGTTTCTCGCGCCGTGACCCCCCTTTGATGTCTGCCGCGATGTTGTGGGCAACGGCGCGGGCCATCTGCACTGTCATTTGCCCGGTCTTGGGAAAATTCACCGGTACCGCGCTGTCTCCGATCGGCGGTAGAGCTACCGCAACTCCCGCCGCGTAGACGTTTTTAAAGTCGGGGTGGCGGAAACTGGCGTCGGTGGGTATGAAACCTTTAGGATTGGTCAGCCCCTCGGTGTCTTGGACCACACCGACACCGGCGAGCGGCGGCAGGACCAGGGAATAGCGGGACTCAAATTCCTCGCCACCGGCCAGTTGGACCGAATCCGTGCTGATCTTTGAGACCGCCACCGATGTGTGGTAGCCAATCTCACGGCGGTCCAGTTCGTCTTCGAAGAACCGTCGGGCTCGATCGACACCACCAACACCGAAGTGTCCTAAAAACGGCTCGGGTGTGACAAACTGAATAGGAACTTTGTGGCGCAGTTTCCGGCGCCGAAGGGCGTGGTCGACCTCGAAGGCAAACTCATAAGCAGGTCCGATGCAACTGGCGCCCGGAGCGCAGCCGATTACCATCGGGCCTGGATCGGACAAAAATGCCTGCCACGCGTCAGCCGCTTCCTGCGCTTCATCCGCCGACATCAACGAGTGCCCGGGGCCGTCGAAGGGTCCCAGGCCGGACACTGCCTCGTTGGCGCTGCGATGACCGGTGGCGATGACCAGAAAGTCGTACTCGCACTCCCCGTCGCCTGTGTGTAGTCGTTGTGAGGCCAGATCAATGTGCTCAACGGTGCCCTGAAGATACCGAACTCCCCTGGATTCAAGGCTCTGGCGGATCGGGATCGAGATTTGCGCCAGCGATTTCTCGCCCATTGCGACCCAGGGTAACGATGGGATGAAGACAAATTTGTCCTCGCGGGAGATAAGCGTGATCTCCTGTTGTGCCCGGGGCAGTAACCGGCGTAGTGTGTGTGCCACCGTCAGCCCGCCAAAGGACCCCCCGATGATGGCGACGCGGTGTTTCTCCATAATGTCAGGGTGCGACGGCAATCTCGCCGCCGCGTGAACGCCAGTCCGGGACACCCTCTTCCAGGCGTTCGGCATCAAAGCCATGGCGGCGAAGCGTTGCCACTGCCTCGATGGCGAGAACGCAGTAGGGGCCACGGCAATAGGCGACAACCTTCCGATCCGTGGGCAGTTCGGTGAGCCGGGTTTCGAGTTCCGCTAAAGGGACCGACAGTGCGCCGGGTATATGGCCAGCGCAATATTCCTCTGCCGGCCTGACATCGAGTACCGTAACCTCACCGCTGCGCAGCCGCGCCATCAGGGTTTTCTGATCCACGGTTTCCATGGCATCGCGTGAGAGCAGAAACTGCCGGGTAACGGCGTCGATTTCGTCCAGGCGGGCCTGGGCCAGGTGCCGTAAGTCACGATACAAGGTGCAAACCTGTTCATCACTGAGGCGATAGGTCACATGGACTCCCTGCTTCTCGCGCTCCACGAGCCGGGAGTGGTTCAGGACTTGAAGGTGGTGAGAGGTATTCGCCACCGTCTGGCCGGCCTGACGGGCCAGTTCCTCTACCGTCCGCGGCCCCTGGCACAGCAGGTCGATCAGTTCCAGTCGTGGCCCGCTAGCGAGCGCCTTGCCGACCCGGGACAACTCGTCGTAAATCCTGTTCTTGAACTGACGTCCCTGGTCGCTCATATCAATAATCCAATATTCAAACGAACATTTGAATACTAGCAGGGACCAGCCCGCGACGCTGTTGATCCCGATCAACAGCGGAATCTTCTCTACTGCTGACCTGTTCGGACATCATGGCCGTAGCGGCGAAGTCCTGCACCGTTCCCGGGCCGTCATTTCTGACCGCAGCGCATCCGCCCCAGCGTGATAAGCGAAATGGCCAGCAGCAGGTGCCTCAT
>DCXP01000049.1 GCA_002327725.1 Proteobacteria bacterium UBA2133 | reverse complement strand
ACCTCCATCGCGTCGAGCACCATGTCCTCGCGGTAACGCCGGCCGATGATCTGTACGCCCGCCGGGCGTCCCGCCACCATACCGATGGGCGTTACCCCCGCCGGCAGGCTGACCCAGTTGATACCGGTGCTGTAGATGGCCGAATTGAACACATCCCGGGTACCGGCGAGGCTTTTCTGGTCGCAGTCCCAGTCCGGGGTCGGCTGCAGAAAATACGGCGCCAGCACCAGGGGGGTATCCTGCAGAAACTCGTTCCACTGGCGCGTCATCGCTGAGCGGTTTTTGACCCCCAGGCGATAATCCACGGGATCTGCGGTCTCACCCATCTCAAAGTACCACTCGAAGATCTGCTGGATGGTCTCACTGCCGTACTCGCGTGCCAGCGGCATCAAAAAGGCCTCGAGCTCTGCACCGAGATATCTGAACCAGGCCTTGGCGCAATCATCAACCGAAGGCGTAGTCACGGCTGCAACCGCATAGCCCGCGTCCGACAGATAACCCGCGGCCCGGTCTACGGCTTCGGCAATCTGCGGGTGCAGGGGATGGCCATAAGATTCGGCCGTCACGCCGACCCGGACCGGCCCGGGCTCGGCCGGCCAGCCCGCAAAGGGCACCGGCATCCAGAAAGGGTCTCTTGCGTCGGCACCCGACATTACGCCAAGGGCGAGGCGCACATCGCGCACCTCGCGGCAGATCGCACCCTGCACCGAAATCAGCTGCGCCAGGATGCCCCTTTCTTCTGTGGCCGAAGGCAGGAATGCAGGGACGCGGCCGAAGGTCGGCTTGACGGTGGAGAGGCCGCAGTTGAATGCCGGGCAGCGCAGCGACCCGCCGATGTCGTTGCCGTGATGAATCGGGCCAAAGCCTGCGGCCGCGGCTGATGACGCGCCGCCGGATGATCCGCCGGGGCTGGCATCGTCATCCCAGGGATTCAGCGTTCTTCCATGCAGCGGGTTGTCGGTGGTGAGACGCATCGACAGCTCCGGCGTATTGGTGCGCCCGACAATAATGGCGCCGGCCTTTTTCAGGTTTGCGCTTACCGGTGAGTCATCGGGCGCGATCAGCTTTTCAAAGGCGGGCAGGCCATTGGGCGTGGGCTGGCCTTTGACATCGATGTTCGACTTGATCGTGACCGGCACCCCGTGCAAAGGCCCGCTGACTTCTCCGGCCGCAAGCTGTGCATCCGCCGCCTGCGCCTGGGCCAGCGCCTCGTCGCCAAGATCCAGGACAATCGCATTGAGACGGGGATTGTGCTCCGCGATCCGTTGTCTCACGGAGGTCACGAGTTCCTGCGCGCTGAAACGTTTGTCGCGGATTCCCTGCGCCGCTTCGCAGGCACTTAACTGCCAGAGTTCATTACTCATAAGGCGTCCTCTTGTCGTTCAGCCCATGCACACCCCGGCCCGGTGCCTTGGCTCGCACTGCCGGTAGCATCTGCTTTTGCTGCGGCGCCTGTCAGACGCGCGGTTTACGCAGCCCTTGCGGCTTTGCGTTTTTTCAGCAGCAACTGTATCACGGGCCAGATGATCAACAGTATGGCAACGACCATGATCGCGCCGGAGATCGGCCGGGTAAAGAAGATCGAGAACTCACCATCACTCATGATCAACGATTGCCGCATAGAGGTCTCCGCCAGCGGACCGAGCACGATGGCGAGCACTGCAGGCGCCATCGGGTAGTCGAGTTTTCGCATCAGGTAACCGGCCACACCGAAGATTACGATCAGCCAGACATCGTGCATATCCTGCGTTGGAGCAAAACCCCCAACGATGCAGAGCACAAAGATGATGGGTGCGAGGATCGTGAACGGCATCCGCAGTACCGCAATGAACGCCGGAATAAACGCCATGTTGATCAGCATGGCAAAAAGGTTCGCCACATAAAGGCTCGCGATCAGGCCCCAGACAAAGTCCTGGTGCTCAATGAACAGCATGGGTCCCGGCTCAAGCCCCCAGATCACCATACCGCCGAGCAGAATTGCCGTGGTCGGCGACCCCGGTATCCCGAGTGTCAGCATCGGCAGCATCGAGCCGGTGCTGGCTGCGTTGTTGGCAGACTCGGGCGCGGCAACACCCTCGGGGTTACCTTTGCCGAAGGTCTCAGGCGCTTTGGAGATCTGCTTGGCAACCCCGTAGGCCATGATCGAACCCGGGGTCGCCCCTGCAGCCGGAAGAATCCCCACAAAATAGCCCAGGAAGGAGCCCATGAGGGTCGATTTGATCGAGTCCTTCAGACCTTTGATGTGCTCCAGGATACGGCCCAGACCAAAAGACGCCTGCGAGACCTTGATGCCCTCGTGGCTGGATTCGATGGTCCAGAGCATTTCCCCAACCCCATATATCCCAATGGCCAGCACCAGAAAGTGGATGCCGTGGAAAAAGCCCGGAATATCGCCAAAGATCAGCCGCGGCTCTCCACTGATGATATCAAGGCCCACCGCGCTCAAGGCGAGACCGATAAAGATCGAAAAAAGCGTCTTGGGAATATCGTCGCTGCCCAGTCCGACAAAAGTTGCAAAGGCCAGCAGCATCAGCGCGAACTCTTCGGCCGCGCCGAATGCCAGCGCCACTTCGGCCAGCGGCGGCGCAAACAGTGTGAACAGCACCACCGAAATCGTGCCGCCAATAAAGGACGCGCCGGCCGCAGTGATCAGCGCCTTGTCAGCTTTACCCGCGAGCGCCAGCGGACGCCCGTCAAAAGTAGTCGCGACCGCGGTCGATGCGCCGGGAATCCCCAGCATGATCGAGGAGATCGCCCCGCCGTACATCGCGCCGTAATAGATGGCAGCCAGAAAAATGATCGCGCCGGTGGGCGGCACGAGGAAGGTCATCGGCAGCAGGATCGCTACGCCGTTGACCGAGCCCAGTCCCGGCATGGCACCAATGAAGAGTCCCAAGGCGCAGCCCAGAATCACCAATCCCAGGTTCAGCGGCTCGAGCGCAATACCAAACCCCTGGATCAGTAGATCAAAAATCTCCATCTTGCCTCACAGGAAGATATCGTACAGCGGATAGAAAAGCGGCTCGGTATAGCCTTTGGGCAGGGTGATCCGAAGGGCGATCTCGAAGAAAAAGAAACACACCACCGGCGTTGCCACAGCCACCGCGATGGTCAGCGGCCAGCTGTGCCGCCCGAGAATGCCCATGTAATAGATCATGAAGATCGGTATGGCCAAATACATACCGATAAAGTGCACGGCGCCGACCATCACAAAGATCGCAACCGTTACCGAGATAATGAGTCTGCGCGCATTGGCGCCAAGATACGGCTCGTCGGAGCGCGATGGCGGGGATGCCCGCCTGAACCAGCGCACGATGGTCCAGATACAGCAGGCCAGCATGCCGGCGGCAAGCCAGAATGGAAACGCCCCACCGCCTGGCCCCTCTTGGGGAATCCAGCCGATGGGGAGTTCCGCACTTTTAACCATCAAGTAGACCGAAAAGACCCCAAGCACCAGGGCCATGATCAGTTCGGCTCTACGCACAGCAGTCCCCCCTGCTGCTTTTAGCGAAAAAACGCGCTATCAGATCTCCCCGATATCCTTCAGGATGACTTCGTGGATGGCCTTCTCGCGCACCCAGTACGACTTGAGCTTGGCACCCGTCAGGAAGCCGCCCATCAGGGATTTTTTCTTCATGTAGGCCTGCCACTCGTCGCTCGCATACACCCGGGCGAAGACATCGCGGTAGTAGGCAGCCGCTTCGTCGCTCATGCCGGGGGCGCCCACCACCGAGCGCTGCATGAAATAGACATAGTCCTTGCCAAGCTCGCGGAAGGTCGGCGCATCCGGGAACAGCTCAAGACGGGTCGGCGTAAACGACGCGATGGCACGGGTCTTGCCGGCCTCGTAGAAGCCCAGTTGCTCAGACGGGTTGTTGACCGTTGAGTTGCAGTGGTTACC
>DCXP01000013.1:44046-47677 GCA_002327725.1 Proteobacteria bacterium UBA2133 | reverse complement strand
TGGTGCCCGGGGCCGGACTCGAACCGGCACGACCGTTAGGTCGAGGGATTTTAAGTCCCTTGCGTCTACCAGTTTCGCCACCCGGGCTCATTGATTTATAAGGGATTTTTGAATGGATAGTCTCCCGGTTTTCGCGTTGCACCTTCCTTGCACTTCCAAAGAGAAAAAATCCGTCAAATCACAGCGGATTCTAGCACTGACATTGGCCCTAGAAGCTCGGCCATCTGGAAGCTGATCTGCGGACGCTCTTCAATCTGCGTCCGATCTACCAGTAACCCCGTCCACAGTCACCATGTGCCTTTCGCGGTGCTCAGCCTGGGGGGTCGCGAACGATAGGTAGTGTTGAGCAGCGGATATCCCCGCCCCAGAAAGAAATGTGCTCGGTTTCAAGCGGGATCGGCTCAATACCACGTTTGTCCAACTCCTCCATGATGCGATTATGTCGGTGGTTGATCATGTAACGCTGGGGGTCCAGACTGATGCCCACCGTAGCCAGCGTAAGGCATTCCTGTTCGGTGATCTCGATGACCTCCCAGTCCCTCAACGGCGCCGGTAGACCTTGGGCCAGAGCCGGCAGATAAGCCATCAGTAGCCCCTCACGCAGCAGGCACATTACACCCAGCGCATGCAACCATAGTCCGTCAATGACCATCGGATGAACACGGTACCCGTAAGGAGCAAGGTAACGCCCGAGCCAGTTGGCACCGGCCTGATTACTGCACACCTCACCCTGACCGACAATGACATCCCTGCCTTGGACGATAATATCGCCCCCTTCCAGGAAAGGTCCGGGCCCTTCACCGAATTCGTAACGCGGCGCTGATTGCGGCATCGCCACATGATGGGCCTTACTGTCATCCGCAATCATCGGGTAGATCAGGTCCCGCAGTGGAAACACCTCCTTGCGTCGATAGGGTCGACGAATACAAAGTTCCATGAAATGGCTGCCGAGCACGAACACCGGATCTGCCGGATAGATCAACGCGTGACCACCCTGTAGATGATCCAGATAATGCTTTTCGTCTTCGGTAAAACGCCGCGCCCGGTGCACCCTAACGCCGTGTTTTTCATAGGCTGCCACCAGCGCCTCAAGTTGATGCACCGTCTGCTCATAGCGCTGTGGAAGAACCTCTTTTACGTTAAGTGTTTTGCCGTCTTGAACCTCAAGAAGATTCCTTAGCTCCGGATGGACATAACGGACACTTGAACTCCACTCCGCATAGCTAAAGTCATGGAAATGGCCGACTACCACCTCCCGCAATATGCCATATTCACCGTAGACACCTACCCTTGTGGTGGCTGATTCAATATCGCTAGGTTTGATTGTCATCTGACCAATCACAGTTCACACCATCGACGGGTGATAGCCTCAAACATTTGAGCCGCCTCTTCGATTTTGGTGACGTCACAATATTCATCAGTTTGATGAGCTACGTTCATGTCACCCGGCCCAAGGATAATCATCGGCGGATCGCCACAGGCAGGTACTAGCGCTGCGGCATCGGTGAAATAAGGGGCCCCGCGCTGATCCGGTGGCTCGCCAAGAAATTCTTCCATGAGGTCAAAAACCTCTACAACCCACGGCTCATCGGCAGTCGTCAGCACTGATGCGACATCTACCAATCTTTCAAACTCGACCTCTTCACCCAACTTTCGTGTGAGGGAGTCGATGATCTCGTCATGCCCATGCTCAGGAATGCTACGGATATCGATCGAAAAAATTGCCTTGTCGGGCACCGAATTAATGTTGATACCGCCATGAAAGGTTCCCACATTTAAGGTGGTTGTTCCCAACAGAGCATTCGGTGCTACGTCAAATTTAAAGTCTTCCAGATTCGTGATTAGCCGTGCGGCACGGTAAACCGCATTGTCGCCCAAGTCCGGCATCGATCCATGCGCCGTCCTGCCGTGCACCGTTGCATTTAGCCAGAGTGACCCACGATGCCCAAGAATTGGGTAGTTCGACGTCGGTTCGGCAATGATCATAGCGCCAGCATCAGGCAACACACCCAATGTTTGTAGATACTTGCTTCCGTCGCAGCCAGTTTCCTCACCAGCCGCCATGATCAGGACAACATCAGCGGCGGCACACTTTTCTCGCGCCAACTTCAAACCCATGTGTACATAGGCAGCAACGCCGGACTTCATATCGCAACTGCCGCGCCCGTAAAGTCTGCCGTCGATGATATCACCTGCAAACGGCTCCACCGACCAGGGTTTCTCACCGAGCGGCACCACGTCGATGTGGCCACCAAAGCAGATTGGTTTCTTACGACTTTCTCCCTCCAGTCTAGCGACCAAACTGGTCCGCCCAGCGGCATGCTCGTATCGGTCTACCTCAAAACCCCCGGCCTGTAGTAACGTACCAAGATAATCGGCGCAATGCTCCTCTCTACCGGGTGGATTGACACTGTCAATCCGGACAAGATCGCGGGTGATTTCTGTCGCGCTGGGGATAACCAAAGGTGACTCTCCGTCAGAGGGGGGCTCTACTAAAAGTCAAACAAACTTTGCGCTCATTTCTAGTCGCGCACCAGACTGTACCGGAAAATGTAAGGGCGGTCATATTCTCAAATAATGCCCCTACTGCTGAAGGGAATCTAATGTGTCTGGGTGTACGTCTGGGATGTCGAATCAGAGTTATCGTCAAATCTGGTGTTTAGCCAGTTAAATCAAGCGGCGACCTGATCGACTTCTGTCACCTCAACACCGTCTTTGAATTTGATTCCGATTATCACCTTGGCGAGATAATCGAAACCGCGTAATCGTCTCCATTTCTTCTTAGCACACTGTCCGAGTTTGAACATCATATGCAGCATGCTATCGCGAGACAGGCAGCCCTTTGAGCGCCTGGTTCGATGGCGAATCGTGCCGAAGGTCGATTCGATCGGATTGGAAGTTCGGATACTTCGCCAGTGCTGTGCCGGGAAGTCATAAAAAGCCATCAGTTCCTCCCGGTCCTTTTCCAGGCACAGTGCGGCCTTGGGGTATTTGGGCTCATACGTGGTGATGAACAGGTCGAACGCTTTTTCAGCTTCCACCCTGGTCTCGGCCTGCCAGATGGCATGCAGCGCCTGCTTGGCCTTGGGCTGGCTGGATTTGGGCAGGCAGTTCAGTACATTGCCGGTCTTGTGCACCCAGCAGCGTTGCTGACGGGTCTCAGGATACACTTCCTCCAAAGCGGCCCAAAAGCCCATGGCACCATCGCCAATGGCCAGTTTGGTGGTATTCATTCCCCTGTTCTTGAGCTTCAGCAGTACCTCACGCCAACTCTGGGTGGATTCCCGGATGCCGTCCTCGATGGTGAGAAAGTGCTTCTGGCCACGCTCATTCACACCGATTACCACCAGGGCACAGAGTTTGGTCTGCTCGGCCCGTAAACCACTGTAGACGCCATCAGCCCAGATATACACCCAGCGGTCCTTATCCAGGCGATCCTCGCACCAGCTCCGGTATTCTTGTGCCCAGATGCGTTTCAGGCGGGATACCGTACTCGCTGACAGACCCTTCGCCTCTGGACCCACCAGGACTTTCAGCGCTTCGCCCATCTCCCCCGTGGATACCCCTTTAAGGTACAGCCAGGGCAGTGCTGCTTCGAGTGATCGGGTCTTTCTGACATACGGTGGCACCA
>DCXP01000013.1:0-43710 GCA_002327725.1 Proteobacteria bacterium UBA2133 | reverse complement strand
GCACCACGGCGGCATGGCCGTCTTCGAGCAGCCGGCCTGAATGGGCGGCGAGCAGTTCTTGTACCTCTGCCTCCACCACCTGGTAGATCAACTGCTCTGCCCCAGTTCTCAACAATTCGGTCAATGGATCTGCAATCGGCTCTCGACCTTGAAACTCAAAAACGTTAGTCTTGTCCATGGTGGCGTATCTCCTATGGTTGTTTTGATGTCTTGCAACAACAAATCAACCAGATACGCCGCTTTTTTTCAACTCCTCAAACACCAGATTGGGTTATAACTCAGCACCGCTTTAGCGGGGCCTTAGGGAAGAGTCACACTGTTACGGGTGCGGGGCAACCGGTTATTGATTCAAATCAGGAGTTGTGGCGATATAGTACTTGTCGGCCTATTGGATGAGTTCATTGGTGTTCATATTGAGAAGTTTAGGTCTCAGCATGATTATCAGGAGCAGAAGGACTTGATCGTTACTCGAATTGGCGTATGAACTTCCCCGATCTGCCAAATTCAGAGGATGGCAGCTAAGAGCATTTTTCCAACTAAGACGCGGCTACCCTTTGGCTAGCGTCCGTAGTACAGCGTTATTTTCACTGATACGCTTTTGGTTCTTCGATGCGTTCTTCTTGTTAACAGGACGGCTGTAGTTCTTCACCTTCCCTTTCTTTTTCCTTTGACTCATTCCCATGAGGACTCTCCCGTCAGTTAAGAAAACCACCTATCAGATTAGCATGGATCGACCCAACAAAAACAAACTAGCCAACCGGATAAGGATGCGGGTCACTGCCAATAACAGCCTAACGCTTGCGTCGCACGGTCACTTCTTGGCAGCGTCGGCATTCCCGCTTTTCGACACTGCCGCCCGCCCCGAAACTACCCGTGACACTGATGACCCGATTGTCATGTAGGCCGGTCCAACACAGCATTCGCCCAACCAAGAGCCGTATACGGTTCCGGTAAGTTGGGGGCAGCTGATTCATCTCTGTCTCCCGGTCTCAATAGAACGATTTCAACACCCCGTAAATACTGTAAACGCTTCTGCTCTTTCTGCGCTGTCGGGTAGTTAGTAACTGACCAGCGAAAAGCCTATTGCACTGGAGTTCGTTATTGAAGCAGTGCTCTTGCCAGGATTTCCCGAACATCCCGCACTGTTAAACCCATGATATACGGCTTTGTATAACCTGGTCTGGATATTGCCATAACCCGCGAATTGAATGTTAGTGCATGGGTATATTATCGTCCACAGGTGCGATGGTTTCCGGTGCCGGCGGTCTGTACCCCAATGCTGAATGTGGTCTCATCGTGTTGCAGTGTTTCCTCAACTTCTCGATGATGATCTGCGCCTACGAACAGGACAATTGCCCGATTCATCGTTATCACGTTGAGTGAGCCGTCAAAATGAAATTGGAGGCTGGGGTCGGAATCGAACCGGCGTCCACGGCTTTGCAGGCCGCTGCATAACCACTCTGCCACCCAGCCAAGGGGAAAGAAACTGTGGAGCGGGAAACGAGGCTCGACCTCGCGACCCCAACCTCGGCGATACCGTCTTACCGCTGGTAAGTCATAGATCTGATGGATACCGAGTGTCCCAGAGTGCCAAGGTTTGACACGCGCTTTAATGCTCTCATCTCAAATAGAAACCTCGGCGACGGGACGAATCATACCACGCGGGATATGACACAGACACCCCCGAGAAAGAGTCTTGCCGGGAATGATTAACTCACGGAACGTGTTGCGCGGACCATGCCCCGATCCTTCGCACGGCTCAAGGCCAGGCAGCAGGTCCACGGTTTCCGGGTGGTATAGATGCCGCCGTGGCCCCGACTGACAACAACTCGGCTGCGTCATAGGAGCAACTAATCCGTCCAGACGAGGGTCTGTCATACAATGTCGTTCGCTGGGCCGGAATACGACCGCATTCGCGTATCAATTCATCCATTTCTTCGGGTTGTAATTCCTGACCGTGGCGTGTGCCTGCGGCGCGGGAGATCGACTCGTTCATCAAAGTGCCTCCCAGATCGTTGACCCCAGCGGCAAGCAGCAGTGATACCGCGCTTCGCCCCATCTTTGGCCAAGATGCCTGAATGTTGGATATGTGCGGGTGAAGTACGATCCGTGAGACGGCGTGCATTAATATGCACTCGCGGAAGGTCGGCCCACATCGCGCATTACCACGAAGGAAGAGCGGTGTTTCCTTGCCAATAAACGGTAGCGGTACGAATTCGGTAAAGCCACCGGTCCTCGACTGTAGCTCTCTGATTAACAGCAGATGCCGTGCCCAGTGTGTGGGATGTTCCACATGTCCAAACATGATGGTGGCGGTCGTCCGCAATCCCAGGCCGTGCGCGGTTTCGATCACTTCCAGCCATTGAGCCGTGTTGATCTTGTCAGGACAGATAATCTGACGTATCCCGTCGTCCAGAATCTCTGCCGCCGTTCCCGGAAGGGTTGACAGGCCAGCCTCCTTGAGCGCCGCAAGGAATTCCCGAATCCCGATTCCGAGAGTTTCTGCTCCCTGCTGTATCTCCAGCGGAGAGAAAGCATGAATGTGTATATCTGGCAGTACCTCCCGGATCGCCCTACAGATCGACAGGTATGTGTTTCCAGTGAAGTCCGGGTTAATTCCACCCTGTAGGCAGACTTCGGTCGCCCCCCGTTCCCAGGCCTCTACCGAACGCCTCGTGATTTCCTGCGTATCCAGCAGATACGGTCGGTCCCGCAAGCCTTTCCGTGTGCTGCTCTTGGCAAAAGCACAGAATCCACAGCGGAAATGGCAGATGTTGGTGTAATTAATATTACGGTTAACCACATAGGTGACATCGCTGCCATTGACTTCATTTCTCAAGCCGTCGGCAAAACCGCAAACGTCGGTGAATTCCTCACCTCGGGCTAGAAACAGCCGGATGATTTCGGTCTCAGAGAGATTCCGGCCGTTCTCAGCGCGACCGAGAATCTGCCCGATTGCGCCCCGCACGCCGCAGGACAGGAACGATTCGGCTCCACTGGGGGGCTCGGTCAACTCTCCCGGATACCAGCGGTCGGCCCGGGCCAGGCCCGACGCATCCGACTGAAGCCGGACTCGATCTGAGATCCGGGGTGAAATCCAGGCCTTGGCTTCTTTGATGAACCGGGGGTAAACCGGTAGGCGCGCCGCCAGTATCTTTCCCGCCCGGGCAGTCTTTTCACTTAACAGCTTGATCTGCGGCCAAGGCGCTTCTGGATTGATATGGTCGATCGTCACCGGGGAGATACCACCCCAGTCATTGACCCCGGCTGCGATCAGCTGTGTCTCAGCTCCCGGTGACAGATTCGGCGGGGTCTGGATACTCATCTCGGGTCCGAAAAGAATACGCGCCACGGCGATTGTCCAGGCCAGTTCATCGCCGCTGGCGGGTGGATGGGCCGCCATCAGCGTACCCGGCTTAGGCCTGAAAGGCTGAAGGATCAGTTCCTGTATATGGCCGTAACTATCATTGAGTTCCCGTATAGCGAGTAACGAATCAATTCTTTCGCGACGTGTTTCACCAATCCCGATGAGGATTCCGGTAGAAAATGGGATCTTCAACCGGCCGGCGAGTTCTATATTGGCGAGCCGCACGCCCGGCTGCTTGTCTGGGGAGCCGTAGTGTGGCCCGCCCCGCTCTGTCAGCCGCTCTGAAGCCGATTCAAGCATGATGCCCTGAGATGCCGAGACTTCGCGCAGTGCCGACATTTCATCGAAACTCAGAATACCTGCATTTATGTGCGGCAGTAGTCCGGTCTGGTCAAACACAAGGCCAGCAGCGTGCACCAGGTACTCGGCGGTACTTCCAAACCCCATTCGGCGAAGCCCGTCGCGTGCCGCACGATAGCGGAGCTCAGGCTTGTCGCCGAGGGTAAAGAGGGCCTCATGACAACCGTGCTGATCGCCGGATCCTGCTATTTCAAGTATCTGTGAGTCAGAGAGATAAGCCTGGCCGTGTCCACGGGGCTGCCTGGCAAAGGTGCAGTAATGGCAGACATCCCGGCAAAGAACGGTCAACGGGATAAATACCTTGGGTGAGTAGGTCACCAGATCGCCGTGGCCCCGATCGCGCAAGGCGGCTGCGAGCTGTACCAGGGATTCATCTGAAATGTTTGGGTGAAGCGCCCTGGCCTCCCGGGGATCGGGTCTTCGGTTAATGAAGTGATCCAGCTGAGCGGTCACTGCTGTCATCCTGGTCTGCTCCTACCCTAGTATCTCAGTGAACGCCATCACCCCAGCAGCGAGTTTTTGTTTCTGCTCCAAGGTGTCCATCAATGTGCCGGTAATCCTGACCCTGATGCCGAGTTTCTCAACCTCATCAGAGATTCTGGCGTCGGCACGATCGATCACGTAACCATCAAGTAGATCTGCATAGTATTCGGCGATCGCCAACGAGGATGGCAGGTGCCCAAGTTCCTGCATGATCTTTGCCGTAGGTCCTTTGAAAGCCTTCGAGCCGATCATCGGCGACACGGCAACCACCGGCGCCGAACAGTCTTGCAAACGCCGGCGAAGATCCCCTGCTGCGAGGATCGGATCCAGGCTCAGAAAAGGATTCGAGGGGCACAAAATCACCGCGCTAAGACCCGGGTCTTCCAGAGCTGCACCAATACCGGCTGACAAAACTGATCTCGAAGCCCCGTCAAAGCGCAGGCCGGTTACCACAGGTTCGCACCGCCGGTGAACGAAATAGGTCTGGAAATCCAGAGCACCATCGGTCGTATCCACGATCGTCCGTAGGCGATTATCAGTCACCGGCAGAATCGGAATCTGTACGCCCATTGCCCGGCACAGATCGATGGTGACCCTCGATAACGGAACCCCCGACTTGAGCCGTGCAGTACGTTGGATATGAACAGCGAGATCACGGTCTCCCAGCCGGAACCAGTTTTCGCCGCCGAGTAACGAAACCTCTTCCAGCACACGCCACGTTTCCCCGGCCCGGCCCCAGCCAGTTTCCCCATTAGCGACTCCTGCCAGGGTGTACATCAGTGTGTCCAGGTCGGGAGAGATGTGCATGCCCCAATGCTCAAAATCGTCGCCCACGTTGGCCACCACCATCAGTTCCTCCGCCGGCCGGCAAAGGGCAAGTCCTTGTACGAGTTTTGCTCCACCAACCCCCCCGGACAGAACGACGTACCGGCATTTTCTGGCAGCAAAGGCCGGGGCACTCACCGGAAAAGATCCTGCTGTACAGGCCGCACCAGGGTCGCAGCGGACTGCACCTCGGAAGGCCCTTTGAATCCGCGTATCAATACCACCGGGAGGCCCTCACCTGCCTGCCCTTGGACCAGAGACGCGGCACTGGCCAGCTCATCTGCAACACCCTCCTCACTGGCTTTCAGTGGTAAACCGAAAAGGTCCACCTTTCCCCGGTGATCTTCAAGCGCCTTAACACCGGCAGCACCGATCGCCAGGCTCACTGTCCCGATACGCCAGGCCCGGCCCACGCTATCGTTGATAATCACCCCGACGTTGGCACCGGTCTCGCTAAGGATGGATGCGCGGTAGTTTTGAGCAGTTCTATCGGGATTTTCCGGCAGCAGCAACACCTGCCCGTCAGACCCCTCAGGGCCGACGTTTGAAACATCGATTCCGGCATTGGCAAGCACGAAGCCCAGCCGGTGGACAACAATGATGAGCTGATCGACAGCCCGCAGGACTTCTTTGGACTCTGTCAGGACCAACTGAATAAGCCTGGGGTCCTTGCCTGTGGAGCGGGCCAACTCAATAGCACGTTCCCCCGCCTCGACATCCTTCAGACTGACCATCCGGCCTTCGGATTTGGACACTATCTTCTGGGCGATCACCAGAACATCCCCGGAACACAGGGTCTCGTTCTGGGCAGCCAATGCCGAAAGAATCAACGCCACAATATCGTCACCGGTGCGGACCAGCGGAATTCCTGGTACCGCAGTCAGAATGAGGCCAGTCGACCGATCCATCTATCTGGTGAACGATTGCACCGCGTCACGACAACGGTCGATGAGATTCAGGTCCTGCAAATCCTGCCGGGCGGGGTTGGGAAATTCAGGATTTAATGCCACGGACTCAAGCGCCGTACGGCTCCCCTGAAAAATCAAGCCGAGCGGCAGCAAATGGGCAGGCTGACCGCTGTATCCACGGGCAAGAAAGGTCGAATGAGCAGTGTTCAATCCCAGCATGATCGGGTCAAGGTCTTTTCGATATTGCTTTGGCATCCGATCGCACTGGTTGGTGACGCCTGCCCTTTCGTCAGACCATACGTGCCGTTGTTCATAACGATATACGTCGCCCAGGGTTTCGCTTGAACACATGAACCAGATGTCCACCGCCGATGGCATAACCGTCGCCATCACCTCCTACGCCGATAACCGTAAGATCAGGATTCGCAGGTTTGGCTCCGGTCGCTGTCGGCAGAACCCGGCCATGCAGGGCATGATAACCGGTCGGCCGGACAGATCGCCAGGCACGCGGTGCAGCCGATACATTTTCCAGGATTGACGACCTCTTCCATGAGAAAGTCAACCGCCTTAAACTCCCTCGATTGTACTCGGAGCGCCATGCATACGCCGACTCGTTTGGCTCGGCACCCTCTTCAAGCAGTCTGTGGTAACGGCCTGGACTTCTTTGCTCAACTCCTGGGTTATATTGAGGCCCGGGTTCGGAGAGATTCCGACCAACGATTGAGAAAGTCAGCCTCAACCGTGCCATGCTTGTGTGTCCAGGCAAAATGACCCTGATCAACAAAAAGTCACTCAGAGCGAGTATGTCTTTTGCAGGGAATAGACTATTGAATAGATCACACTACTGACTACAGGATAAAAGATGCCCAACATCTCAGATCTAAGCATCATGCTCTTCCCGTGGGGTGCGCAGAAGACCTCGGTGGGCGAAATTGTTGAGATTGCCAAACTGGCGGAAGACCTTGGGTTTTACTCAGCAACGATGCCCACCCACATGACGATGGCGCCCAGTTGGCTATTCGAGACCTTTCCCAACCGGGATGTGCTGGATGCGCTGGCAATAGTTCCAGTCATTGCTGCGGCCACGTCGCGATTGAAGATCGGATTCAACTCCATTCTCCCGCCACTCCTACCGCCCTATCAATGGGCAAAGTATCTGTCAACCTTGGATGTGATTTCTGATGGACGGTTGATCGCAGGCGCCGCGATGGGGTGGTGGGAGGAGGACTTCACTTCCGTGGGTGTAGACCGAAGGGCGCGTGGAAAACTATTCGACGAACAGCTTGAAGTGATTACGCAGCTCTGGACCCAGGATCGGGTTACCTTTGACGGTGAGCACTATCAGTTGAAAGACATCCCGCTTGAACCCAAACCGCTGCAGACTCCGCATCCTCCGATCTGGATCGGCGGCGGCGTGAAATCTATCTGGCGAGCAGCACGCTATGGTGAGTGCATCCTGGCTTTTTGGCCGAATGCGGACGAAGTCAGAAATCTGTGGATTCCAAAGCTCAAGGAGGAAGGGAAGAAATACAACACCGACCCCAAACTTGCCAGCTTCACATTTGCCTATGTAGCCGACAGCAAACGCGATCTGGAAGCTTACGCGCCCAAACTGCAAACCGCTGTAGCCTTCAACCAGCCTGATATCGATCCCGGGCAAGTGACCCTTTCGGGATCACCGGAGGCCTGCGCTGAGCGGATCCACGCACTGCATGAGGCTGGCGTCTGGCACTTCGTGGTTGAATTTCAGTTCCACGGGCTTGAGACACCCCAATTTGCTATGAGGCAAATGGAGAAGTTCGCCAAAAAGGTCGCGCCGTTACTCTAAAGAATATTGCCGCTAGTCAAAGAACCGACAGGTGAGATATTTCTAAGAGATTATTTTTTTGATTGTCTGGAGCGGGAAACGAGACTCGAACTCGCGACCCCAACCTTGGCAAGGTTGTGCTCTACCAACTGAGCTATTCCCGCACGAGGACAGAGAATTCTATCGGGCCGGAACACCTTGTCAAGTTGATGCGGCTATTGCTCAAGCAATGAGGGCCACGCCCGGCGCAGATAGATAAACATTGACCACAGCGTTAGCACTCCGGCTGTGTACAGCAGCAGCTCACCGAACACCACTGCTCCCTTTTGAAGTCCGGCCTGGGCAAAGAGCAGGACGGTGATCGCAACAAACTGCAGGGTGGTCTTCACCTTGCCAATCCAGCCGACGGCAACCACTCCCCGACTTCCAAGCTCGGCCATCCATTCGCGCAATGCAGAAATGGTGATCTCACGCCCGATAATGATGGCAACAATGATCGTGAAAAGTGCCGGGCTGAATATCTGCTGCCGCATCTGAGGGTCTGCCGCCATCAACACCAGCACAGCCGACACCATCAACTTGTCGGCTACCGGGTCGAGAAAAGCACCAAAGGGTGATTCTTCGTTGCGTTGCCGGGCGAGATAGCCGTCCGCCCAGTCGGTCAAACCCGCTAACAGGAAGACGCCGGCGGTGAGATAGCCCGAAGCACCGGCAAGATACAGGGTCACGATAACCGGGATCAGAGCAACCCGAAACAGCGTTAGGATGTTGGCGATAGTCCAGCGCATCAATTAGCCCGCGCGAAAATGGTCCCGAAGACGCTGCGCGAGATTAACACTGATTCCGTCTACTTTGACAAGGTCTTCAATGGTCGCCTGCTGCAGCGGCTTGATCCCCCCAAAGTGGCGCAGCAGGGCCTGACGTTTCTTGGCTCCAATCCCGGGGATGTCTTCCACCTTCGACCTCGTGCGCGACGCATTTCTCTTTTTCCGGTGGCCGGTAATCGCAAACCGATGCGCTTCATCGCGAATCTGCCTCAGCAGCAGGTGTGCGGGCGAGCTCGGGTCGAGCAGCAACGGAGTTTTACGGCCGGGAAGATAAAGGCTCTCACGACCGGACCTTCTGCCATAGCCCTTCGCAACACCGATTACTGCAACGTCAGTCGCCAGGTTTTCTTCGAGCGCATTCTGGGCACGCTTGACCTGTCCTGGACCACCATCAATCACCATAAGGTCCGGCCGTATCCCCTCCCCTTCGTTGACCCGCGCAATCCGCCGGCCGACAACCTGTTCCATCGCGGCGAAATCATCTCCCGGCGTTACGTCCTTGATATTGAAACGCCGATACTCCCCCGACACCGGCCCCGATGCATCAAATACCACACAGGAAGCGACGGGATGTTCTCCTGCGCTATGACTGGTATCGAAACACTCGATACGCTCCAGTCGCTCAGTACGGCCCAGCAGCTTTTTCAGCGCCTCCAGCCGTTGCAGATGGTTTGCGTCCGAGGCAAGCTTACGTTTCAGGTGATCGGTTGCATTGAGGTTCGCCATCTCAAGCCACTGTGCCCTGACACCACGGACGCGAAACTTCACCCGGACCCTTTTCCCCGCAATATCGCTGAGCGCGGCCTCAAGCAACCCCGGCTCTGGCGCCGCTGGCATAACGATCACTTCGGCAGGGACGGGGTGGTTCTGGTAGTGCTGGACCAGCAGTTTCTGAAGCACCTCGCCCGCCTGACGATCCAGCGGGTTCTTGTGCGAAAAGTGTCGGCTGCCGAGATTATGTCCGCCTCGGATCTTCATCACCGAGAACACCACCGCACCATCCTGCTCGGTAAGCAGCACGACATCGGCGTTATGCTGGCCACTGGAAACGTACTGGCGCTCCTGAAGTTTTCGAAGCGCGAGTATTCGGTCGCGGTATCGCGCGGCTGACTCATAGTCGAGATTCGCGGCCGCTTCATCCATCTTCCGGGCAAAGGTTCCGTTGATCTCGCTTTCTTTACCTTCCAGCAGCAGCACGAGCTCCCTGACATCTTCGCGGTACTCGTCCTCAGAAATGAGTCCTACACAAGGCGCGGAACACCTGCCAATCTGGTACTGCAGGCACGGGCGACTGCGGTTTCGGAAGGTATTGTTGTCACACTGACGGATTGGGATGATCTTCTGAAGCTGCGCCAGCATGATCCGCACCGATCCCGCGTTTGCGTAGGGGCCGAAGAGGCGATCCTCAACCTTTGTGCTGCCACGATAGAACGAGAGCCTCGGGAAGCGCTCGGTTGTCGACAATTTGAGATAGGGGTAGCTTTTGTCGTCGCGCAGCAGGATGTTGAATTTGGGCCGTAAATCCTTGATGAGATTGCATTCGAGCAGCAGTGCCTCTGTTTCTGTACGTGTGCGCTGAATCTCAATCCCTTCAACCTGACTCATCATAAGCCTGAGCCGGCTGTTCTCCTCCGGCGCATTGAAGTAACTGGACAAGCGCGCCTTCAGGTTCCTTGCCTTGCCGACATAGAGCACACTCCCGTGCTCGTTGCGCATGACATAGACCCCCGGGCCCCGGCTCAACCCTTTAACGATCTTGTTCTTATCTAGCGGCATCGCTCAGCGCAGAATTGCTCTCGCACGCTCAAACACCTGATCAAACATCTCCGGCGTCAAGCGGCCTGTTTGGGTGTTGTAGCGGCTGCAATGGTAACTCGACAGCAGTGTCCGGCCGCCGGGTATGGCATGTTCTCCGGCATGCCGAAACGGAAGCGCGCCCGGTGTCAGGCCAAAAGTCCTGACCACACTGTCATGGGCGATCTTCCCAAGCACAAGAACCACGCCATTCGCCGGCACAGTCTCCAACTCGTGGACAAGAAAGTCTCGGCACGTGTTGACTTCCGCCGCTGAGGGTTTGTTCTCTGGAGGCAGGCACTTCACTGCATTGGTTACTGCACAATCCTTAAGAGCAAGATCATCTCCAGGGCTCGATTCCGGGGCCGAGGCAAATCGGAATTTGTAGAGCGTCTTGTACAGCAGGATGCCCGCATGATCCCCGGTGAACGGGCGCCCCGTTGCATTAGCGCCATGCAGACCCGGCGCAAGCCCCACGATAAGAAGCCGGGACCCCAACGCACCAAACGACGGTACTGGCCGGCAGGCATACTCGGGATGGCGGACCCGAACCGAGCTCAGAAACCCGGCGAGACGCGGGCACCGCTGGCAGCCGGCGTTGTAATAGCGCTTGGCCAAGGCGCGCCGAGGCTTGTCGATGTTTTTCTTGCCTGGCATGAAACCGCTGGTTCAGTTGTTGCCCTGTGTGCAAACCATTAAAATTCCGAGCCCCGAAATATGACCTTTTACCAGTTTCATGAAGATATCCGCCTCAGACGTACGCGTTGGCAATCTTGTCGAGTATCAGGGCAAACTCTGGCGGGTCCTTAAAAAGGCCCACGTAAAGCCGGGAAAAGGCGGCGCCTTTGCCCAGCTTGAGATGAAGGCTATCTCGGATAATACCAAGTTAAACGAGCGCTTTCGCTCGGAGGATAAGCTCGAAAAGGCCCATGTCGAGCCGCGGCAGATGCAGTATCTCTATCCCGAGGGCAGTGATTTCGTATTCATGGACCTGGAGTCTTTTGAACAGCTGCCGATCGCTACGGAGGACCTTGACGGGCAGTCGGATTTTCTGCTGCCGAACGAGGAGGTCCAGATCAACTTCTATAACGAGCAGCCGATCGGCCTTGAGCTCCCGGCGAGCGTGGTCCTCGAAGTCACCGAGACAGAAACCGTCGTTAAGGGTCAGACCGCCGCGGGATCCGGCAAGCCCGCGATCGTCGAGACGGGCCTTCGCGTGATCGTTCCGCCTTTCGTGAATACCGGAGACAAAATCCGGGTTAATACGGATACCGGAGAATACATGGAGCGGGCCGAGGTTTAGCCGCCGACCGGCGCGAGGCTGTAAACCTCAGGGGTATTTCCTGATTTCTTCTCTCGCCTGTTCGACGGTCAGCGTATCAGGCAACGCGGCCTGTGCTGGCCGCATCCTTTCCAACCTTAAGGCTGCGTCTTCGTTCAAGGATGGAAAATCATCACGCTCAAGCACCGAGTCGGTAACCGCGTCGTTATTGCATAAGAGCACCATATCGCAGCCGGCCTCCCTGGCTGATCGCACCAGGGACGATGCCTCTCCGTAAGCGCCAAGCGCCCCCATCATCAGGTCGTCTGAAAAAACAGGACCGGTAAAGCCGATACGGCCTCTGAGCTCATCGATGATGAGCTTGCGTGACAACGTAGCCGGAACCGTATCAATCTTGGGGAAAAGGACATGGCAGGTCATCACTCCGGTAAATGCTCCGGTCTCAAGATGCTCATACACACCAAGGTCGTGCTCTCGAAGGCTATCCAGCGATCGTTCGTCCCAGGGAAGCTCGTCATGCGGGTCTTCCGTCGCGCCCCCGTGCCCCGGAAAGTGTTTGGCAACCGCCCGCATACCGGATAACGCCATCCCGCCGGCCAACTGAAGAGCGAGTTCCTGAACCACCTTCGGCTCCCGGTGAAAGGCCCGCGCGCCGATTGCCCGGTTGTCGAAACCGAGGTCCACCACAGGCGCAAAGCTGAAATCAATACCACACTCCCGCAGTTCATTCGCGAGAACGATCCCGGTCGCTCGCGCCAGCGCCAATGCAGCAGTAGGATCAATGTCGTAGCGCTCCCCGATCATGCCCATCGCGGGCAACCGGGTGAAACCGTCTTTAAAACGCTGAACCGGTCCACCCTCCTGGTCAACGGCGACAAGCAACGAGGGGCTCCTTAGGGCACGGATCTCGGCAGTAAGGTCGGAAAGTTGGTCCGGGCTGACAAAATTGCGGGCGAAGAGAATGACGCCGCCGATCTGCGGATGTGAGAGGCGCTTTCGGGTTGCGGCATCGAGAGCGGTCCCCTCGATACTCACCATCAATTGGCCAGGCATGTGCTGTCTGTTTCCGGATGTTGCTCAGGTCAGCGACGCTGCTCGCGGATACTCTCAAGCAGTTCCCGGCCGGCCGTCTCGACGAGGTCCAGAACGAGCGCAAAGCCGTTTGCCGCCCCGAAATATGGATCAGGTACAGAGTGACCTGCAAATTCCGCTGTATAGTCAAGAAACAACTCGACACGCGCCTTGGATTCGTCCGGTTGACGCCGACGAAGGACATCGAGATTGTCGCGGTCCATGGCAAGGATGTAGTCAAACTCGAGAAAATCCGTCACCGTGATCTGACGGCTCACGATTTTCGAAAGATCGAGGCCACGCTCAACAGCAGCCTCCTGTGCGCGGCTGTCTGGCGGCTCCCCAACGTGATACGCATGGGTGCCCGCGGAATCGATGTTTAAATGATCGACAAGATTCGCTGCCTTCACCTGTTCACGAAAGACCGCTTCCGCCGTCGGAGAGCGGCAGATATTGCCCATACAGACAAACAGCACTGAAATCCTGTCTTGTCGGGCCATACTGTATTAGTCGCTTGAAAAGTCGCGAATTGCCCGCTCAAGGTCCGCGACAGTGTCTATTCCAGGTCCTGGAGCCCGGCCGGCCTCAGAAACCGCAATCTTGTCCCCCATCCACAGCACCCGCAACTGTTCAAGGCCTTCCGTGGTCTCAAGATCGCACGGCGGCGTTTGCGCGAGTACCTGGAGATAGTCGCAGCGGTAGGCATAAATACCGATGTGACGGCGTACGCTGCGCCACGGTACCCGGTCCGGGGGACCCTCTGAACTCTCGCGGGTGTGCGGCACCGCAGCGCGCGAGAAGTAAATGGCATGTCCGTGAGCGTCGGTGACGACCTTCACAACTGAAGGGTCCGAGTACTGCTGCGGGTTATCCAGCGCACAGCAGGCGGTTGCGGCCTTCGCCGCGGAGTCCTGGCTGAGTAAACCCGCTACCTGGTCAACGAGCTCTCCCGGCATGTCAGGCTCATCTCCCTGAACGTTTACCACGATCTCCGAGTCGGCCAACTGAAGTATCTGTGCCGCCTCGGCGACCCGGTCCGTTCCACACTGGTGCGTCACAGCGGTCATACAGGCCTCGCCGCCGAACCGGCGAACCGTCTGGGCGATTCCCTCATCATCGGTAGCGACCACAATTTTCGAGGCGCGACTTTGAGCCGCAGATTCAAATGTCCGCTGGATCAGCGGTCTGCCGGCGATATCCCGCAGCGGTTTACCGGGCAGCCTTTCAGAGGCGAACCGGGCCGGGATAATGACTGTGTAATTTTCCGCCATCTCAGCGTTTGCCAATCAGCCGCTCCAGATCCTCCATGAGCGCCTCCGGGATTTCCATCAGAAGCGGTACCACCCACCAGTTCTCTTTGGCAAACGTACCACACTTGACGGCATCCTTTTCGGTCATCAGGACGGTTGTGTCCGTGGCGATGTCGTCAGGTGAGAACCGATGATGATCGGGAAACTTTTGCTCGGAAACCGTTAAGCCCTGCTGTTTCAGCATCTCGAAAAACCGCCCGGGTCGGTGGATACCGGCAACCCCTACCAGCGGCTGGCCCTGAAAATGAGCGAGCGGCACCTCGTCTCCGGTTACCAGGTTACGCGCAGACCGCAAACGTGGTTCGATGGAATACTCTCGGGGGCGCGCCCTGCCACCTCGACGCACCCGTATGTCTACTGTTGCGAGTCGACTCGACGGCTCCCGAAGGGGCCCCGCCGGCAAGAGAAAACCGTTGCCAAATCCCTCCATCTCATCAATCAGCGCGATCTCCGCGCAACGCCCCATTGCCCGGTGCTGAAGGCCATCATCCGAGACAACAATGTCGACAGATTCCCGGATGAGCTGCCTGACCCCCTCGGCCCGCTTTCGTGCCACTACCACCGGAAGACCGGTTTTCCGGGAGATCAGCACAGGCTCATCACCAAACTGCCTCGGATCTCCATCAGGCGGCACCAGCGTCGCCTGAGAGAACGCGCCTCGGTACCCCCGACTGACCACGCCGGGCTGCCAGCCTCGCCCCACGAGCCGCTCGGTGAGAGCCATCACAAAAGGCGTTTTGCCGGTCCCGCCAACCGTGAGATTCCCCACCACCACGACCGGGACAGGGAATCGGTGGACCTTAAGAACACCAACAGCATATGCCCACCTCCTGGCGGTAATCACCAGCCAGTAGACCAGGCTCAAAGGCAGCAGCAAAATACCGACAGCGTCTACCCGCTGCCAGTGCTTCTGCAACTGATCCGACAGGCTCATACGGGGTAGCAAGCGTCCTCGTCTGACTGCGCCTGCTGGGTATGCCACATCTTGGCATAGGCCCCCTGCTGGGCCAGAAGCCTATCGTGCGTGCCGGACTCGATAATTTTTCCAGACGCAAAAACATGAATCTGGTCCGCATGGGTGACAAAGCTCAACCGGTGGGCGATTAGCAGTACCGACCGATTCCCCCGAAACTGCGAGATGGCCGCTTTCATGGCCTGTTCCGACAACATGTCGAGCGCCGAGGTGGCTTCATCGAGCACCAGCATGGCCCCTTTACGAGATAACGCCCGGGCGAGGGCGACCCGCTGGCGCTGGCCGCCGGACAGTCGCGAACCCAGTTCCCCCACTCCGTCGTTGGTCGCTGAGAAGAGATCGATTCCGGTCGCATGCAACAAGGCTGTTGTATCGATATCAGGATCATGGCCTGAACCATAGTAGACATTCTTCTCGATTGATCCATCAAAAAGGATTGCTTCCTGCGGAACCAGTGCAATCTGTTCTCGCAGCGCCTTCTTTGAGTAAGTATTGATCGAATTGCCGTCCAGCAGGATCTGTCCCGTGGTGGGGGCATAAAACCCAAGCAGCAGCGATGCGACCGTCGATTTGCCACTGCCGGATTCGCCAACGAGCGCGATGGTCTGGCCGGGATTCACGGCAAATGACACGCCATCAAGCGCACGCTGCTGCCCTCTTGGATATTCAAAGGTGACATCCTGAAGCGCGAGTTTTCCCGAGAGCTTCCTGCCGGAGTCAATCCCGCTGTCGTACTCTTCCGGCTCATCCATCAGGCTGAAAACACTGCCTGCTGCTGCGATGCCCGCCTGGATATATTCGTTGATCCGTGCAAGGCGCTTGATGGGGCTCATCAGTAGCAGAATCGCGCCCATATAGGACACAAAGGTACCCGCGCTCACAAATTGCCCAATCGTGTCAGTGAGCGCAAGGTAGATGATTCCGGAGACCCCCGCGCCGGAGATCAGGAGCAGCATGGGCACGCTGACGGCGGCGACAACCGCTCTTCGCAGTGATCGCCTTTGGTTGGCCTGATTGACCTCCAGAAAGGCGCTTTCTTCCTCTGCGTAACCTCCGTAGGCCTTAACCACCTTCTGCCCCTGCAACGCTTCCTTGGTGATGTGGGTAATTCCGGCCATGGAGTCCTGAATCCCCTTGCTCGAGCGTCTGAATCGCTTGGAAGCCTTACCGACGACCAGAGCCACCAAGGGCGTAACCAGCAGGAAAATCAGCGTCAGGTGCCAACTGAGGATGAACATCCAGACCACGAGTCCAAGTCCCAGCAGAATGTCCTTGACCATCACGCGTACGGCCATGGTTGAGGCGGTGGAGACCTGCTCAAGATCGTAGATCAGACGCGAGATCAGATCTGCCGTCGGATTCAGGTCGAAATACCGGGCAGGCAGTCGCAGTATCCTGGCAAAGAGCAGTTCGCGAAGATCAAAAATGACGCGGCGGCTAACCCAGGCAATACAGTATTCGTCGGCAATCGCACCGATCGCTCTTGCGACAAAAACGCCCATCAGCAGAAACGGGGTCAGGGAAATGATTTCCTGATCCCGCGCAACAAATCCGCCATCCATTATCGGCTTAAGCAGGGCGGCAAATGCGACTTCTGCCAGCGCCACAATGGCCATCCCAAGCACGCTGATCAGGAAAATCCCCTTGTACGGCCAGACGTACCCCAGCAGGCGCCGATAGAGGGCAAAACCTTTGGCCTGGGGCTGGTTGCCCGTCACGATGACGTCATCTCTGCTGCAAACTTGATTTTCTTAAGACCCGCCCGTTGCGCAGCGTCAAGTGCGCGTACAACTGCCTGGTGGCTGGTTTTTGCATCTGCCTTGATCACCAGCGTTGTGGTTGCGTATTTTCCAGAGATACCTTCGAGAATCTCCCCCAAATTCTCGAATTCAACCGATATGAATTCAGATATTCCGTCAGCGGACTGTGTTCCGAGTCGGTACAGGCCCTGTGAATTGATCTCGAGCACGACCGCACTCACAGACTCGCGCGACTGTGACTGGGCGCTCGCCTCGGGCAATGCGATCTCCAGTTCCGTCTCGCGCTGGAATGTGGTCGAGACCATGAAGAAAATCAGAAGCAAAAAAACGATGTCGATAAGCGGTGTCAGGTTGATCGACACCTCTTCGGTAACCGGTGTTGCGAACTTCATCGAAGGTTTCTCTGACGTAAAAGATCCAGAAGTCGAAGCGCCTGTTGCTCAATCTCGACCGTCAGTTCGTTGATCCTGCCCCGGAAGTACCGGTGAAACATCAGGCTCGGGATCCCAATCGAGAGCCCCGCGGCGGTCGTGATCAACGCCTCGTAAATTCCGCCCGCAAGCACCTGCGGATCACCCACCCCTGAAGTCGTGATTGCCGCGAATACCTTAATCATGCCGATAACGGTTCCCAGCAGTCCCAGCAGCGGGGTGGTTGCAGCGATAGTGCCCAGAGCATTGAGATACCGCTCAAGTCCGTGGATGACATGTCTGCCGGCGTCTTCCACTGCCTCCTGAACCCGTCCGGGATCGCTCTGGGCCGTCGCCAGTCCCGCTGCCAGAACATGTCCCAGGGCCGATCCCCTTCTGAGTGCCGCGATCCGGTCAACATCCAACCTTCCCTGGGTGATTGCCCGATCAATATCAGCGGAAAGACCCGCGGGAGTAACCACGCTGCGCCGCAGTGCTAAGGACCGCTCGATGATGATCGCAAGCGAGATTACCGAACAGGCGAGAATCGGCAGCATCAGCCACCCCCCGCTTCGCAGAAACTCAAGCACGCTGTCTACCTTCAGAGGCGAAAAAGAATATGAGGCTACGGAACCGAGCCGTGCACCGGATTCTACCTTTGCTCGGGTTTTCTTACATTCCCGGCCCGGAAACTAGTGCCAGAATCTGGCATGCGCGTCCAAAAATGTCCTTATCTGCCATCCGTTTGCACTACTTTGCAGATCGATCTGCCCATGTTTCGCCGTATCCCAGATACTGACCTGTTCCCTGGAATATCGGTTCTCTACCTCTGCTGCCGGGTGACCAAATCGGTTCCCCCTTCCCCGGCTCAGCAGCGCATATTGCGGGCTCGCTGCCTTGAGGAACCCCGCCGTTGAGGAAGTGCTGGACCCGTGGTGCGGTACCTGTAAAACATCAACCTTAAGTGCCGATCCATAACGATCCACGAGTGTCTGCTCAGCAGCCGCCTCAATATCTCCCGTCAGCAGCGCACTTCCGTATTTTCCCTGTATCCGAATAACGCAGGAAACATCATTAACATTCCGGATCTTAACGGGCCTGCCATCTAGAAACGTAAAGCTGACACCGTCCCACGTCCAACCAGGGGACGTTAACCGTGCGCAATCCAATCCTCCCGTCTCATAGGGCTCGCCGCTGAACTGCTGTTCTATCGGTACCCGGTCCGTCACCGAACGAAAGCCCCCGGCGTGGTCGTTGGCACCGTGGCTGACTACGGCCGCGTCTATCCTGCTTCGCCCTTCTCCGGTGAGGTGTGGCAGCACCACCGCTTCCCCGAGGCTGAACTCACCATATCGCGGACCAAAGTCATAGGCCAGGAGGTGTCTTCGGGTAGTAACAACCAGCGCAAGACCCTGGCCCACATCCAGCATCGCGATATTGAACTCCCCATCGTCCAACCGCCGACCATCCGCAATGAGGCTGCCTCCCCAACTCACAGCAACAACCAGAAGCGGGACTGCGAGTCTTTTCCCGGCCGATGTGATGATACAAATCATCCCAAGCCCCAGCAGCAGAATCACTCCTGTGACCGGGCCCGCCTTAACCACCGAAACTTTGAAACCGGAGACAGATTGTGCGATCCACAAAATGCCGCTGACCAGTTGATCCGCAGGCCAAAGCACCCCGGGGACCCAGCCACTGAATCCCGCAACGTAAACGCCCAGGGCAGTCAGCACAGACGGGATGACAATGAATCCAAACGCGGGAACCGCGATCAAATTGGTGACGGGTGCCGATAGCGGAATTTCACCAAACAAGTAAACCAGAAGGGGTGACATTCCGGCGAGGAGTATCAGCTGCAGTTTTACCAGAGTAAAGAGATAGCGAAAGCACCGCGCCTTTATTGAGGCCCGACCCTCATCACCCACCGGGTCATTCCGTTGCTCCGCTGGCAGTCGGTCTGGCAAGAACCTGAACATCAGCCAGACCGCGCTGAAAGACAGCCAAAACGCCGGCGATGATGCGCTCAATGGCCACAGCAGTGCGACCAGGAGCATCGTGGCCGCAAGCAGGTTCTCAGGAGAAGTTCGCGTGCAGGAGCTGGCAAGAAAAGCCCCGATCAACACCATAATGAACGCCCGAATCGTTGACACTGGGAACCCTGCAACAAAGGAGTACCCCAGGCCTGTCGTAATACCGATGACCCAACCGGTATAGCGGGCCGGTATTCGCTGACAGCCACGCGGGAAGATCCTCCATAACCCCGCAGCGATACCGTAGGCGAATACAGTAGCAAGTCCTATGTGCAATCCTGAAATCGCTACCAGGTGGCTGAGCCCGCTTTGCCGAAGAAGCCTTCTTGTCTCGGAACCAAGGTCAGATCGCTCACCAATCGCAAGCGCCATCAGGATGCCTTCGTTATCAAGGCGATTGGACGATGCCTTAAGCGCCGCCCTAAACGAAGATCGGAAAAAATCTATGCCCTTTGCACCATCCTGATTCGCGTCCGCGGACCTTTTGCCTTGCAGGACATATCCTGTACCGCTGATCTCATTGCGCAGCAGGTAATGTTCATAGTCGAAGCCGTGTTGGTTGCGGTACCCTCGTGGCGGGCGGAGCCTGACTTTCAACTGCCATTGATCGCCGGGGTGTAGAACATGGCTTGTGTCGTACCATCTCAGTCGAACTTTACGGCCTGAAATCGTCTGACCTTGGTTGGATGATGCACTGTCCAGGTGAAAATCAAAGCGAACGGCGCGAGCATTTCTTCTGGGAACTCCGACGATTGTTCCGGAGATAATCCGGGGAACGTCCACATCGGCGTCCACGAGCCGCTGCGCTAAGGCGTGATGGGCGGCCATGCTGCCCCACACCCATCCGAGAAGAAATGCGGCCGGGACCACAGCACGCCAGCCGATGGCGAGGCCGATGCTGACCAGCGCCAGCGCCGCCAGGATCACCTTCGGCGTCAATGACATCTGCAGCATGACTATGCAGATGCCGGCGGCAAAAGCTACCGCGACCGCGAGGCGCTTTTCCATCCCAGCTTAACCGGACCCAGATTGTGGTCCAGAAAATATAGCCGCGAAAAGCCTCGCGTCGCTGTGATGTTTTTACAGTTCAGCCCGCCATCGGATGTGCTAGGGGCCAGACGGGTTCTTGCGAAAGTATTGCTGTTTAAGCGCCCGCCGCGGTCAACTTTCCGTCGCGCAGTTCGTATTGGCCCGACAGACGCCGCGCAAATCCCAGATCATGTGTGGCCACTACCATGGCAAGCCGCTCTCCCCTGACCAGTTCCAACAAGAGTTCCTGAAGCTGTCCCGCGGTCTTCTGATCCAGATTACCAGTAGGCTCATCCGCCAGGATGCAGTCCGGATTTGTGGCCAGCGCCCGAGCCACGGCAGCGCGCTGGCGCTCGCCTCCGGAAAGCTCAGATGGCTTGTGCCTGATCCGGTGTGAAAGTCCGACACGTTCCAGCATGGCTGTCGCCTGTTCTTTTGCCGACTGCACCGTGGTCCCACGGATAAGCAATGGCATTGCGACGTTTTCAAGCGCAGAGAATTCCGGAAGCAGGTGATGAAACTGGTATACGAACCCCAGATGACGGTTTCGGACCTCTCCGATACGCCGCGCGGAAAGTCCGTTTAATGCATGACCGGCAAGTGACACCTCCCCCGCGGTCGGGGCCATAAGACCCCCAAGCGTGTGCAGCAGCGTGCTTTTGCCGCTGCCCGAAGCGCCGACGATCGATATGCTCTGACCCTGTTGGATGCTGAGGCTGATTCCCCGGAGCACGTCCACCGACAGGCCGGGTTCGGAGAAACTGACGCGAAGGTTCCGGCACTCGAGAACGGTTTTGATCTCACTCATAGCGCAAGGCCTCTGCCGGCTGCGTACGCGAGGCTCGCCATGCGGGGTACAAAGTGGCCGCGAGACAGATCAGAAATGAAACTCCCGAGATCAGATAGACGTCGGGCCAGCGAAGTTCTGCGGGAAAATCGCTGATCACATAAACACTCGCCGGGAAAAACTCGATTCCCAGCAGATTTTCCACCCAGGGCACCAGTGTCTCTACATTGAGTGCTGTTACTACGCCGAGTACGCCGCCAACCAGGGTTCCTCCAAAGCCAATGACCACACCCTGAACAATGAATACCGCCATCACATGCAAAGGAGGAAGTCCCAATGTCCGAAGAATAGCAACATCGGCGCGTTTGTCGGTGACCACCATGACCAGAGTAGAAACAATATTAAAGGCTGCGACCGCAATGATGAGTAGGAGAATGACAAACATCACACGACGCTCAATCTTGAGCGCAGTAAAGAAATTCGCATGCTCGCGCGTCCAGTCGCTTAGTCTGAAGGCGCCACCGAGACTTTGCTGTAGCTCGGCGCTGATCAAGGGTGCCTCATAGATCTCCTCGAGGCGAAGCCTGACACCCGTAACACCGCCACCCGTCTCGAGCAATTGCGCGGCATCATCGAGGTGAATCAATGCAATCCCGGAATCGTACTCGTACATATCCATCTCGAAGATCGCGCTGACTTCAAAGCGGCGCATCCGTGGCAGCAATCCCGCCGGAGTAATCTTGCCTTTGGGGGCAATGAGCGTGACCCGGTCGCCCACGCCAACTCCCAGGGATTGCGCCAATTGCGAACCGAGGACGATCTTCCAGTCACCTGCGCTGAGCGGGTTCTGCTCGCCCGCCTTTAGGTGCTCAAGGATTGTCGAAACCTCGGACTCGTGTTCCGGAAGTACCCCCCGGATGAGCGCCCCGGAAACTGCGTTTGCACGGGTCAGCAGGCCCTGGCCGTATATAAACGGGGCACCAGACAGCACCTTGGGATGACCGGTGACGGTGCGCGTCAGTTCCGGCCAGTCCTGCAGCCAGCCGTTTCGCGCACTCACCGTCGCGTGTGACGCCACGCTCAATATCCGCTCACGCAGTTCCCGCTCGAAACCGTTCATGACGGAAAGCACCGTAATCAGCGCCCACACACCGACCGTGATACCCAGGATCGAAACACCTGAGATAAAGGAGACAAAATGGTTACGCCTTCGAGCCCGGGTATAGCGTAGCCCGACCAACAGCGCGACAGGACGGATCATCTCAGCCTCACCGGCTTTCCAGTGTCAGTCGGCCGCTTCGGGACGCATATGGGGGAATAGCAGCACGTCACGAATGGATGGGCTGTCCGTGAGGATCATGACGTAACGATCGACACCGAGACCCCCTCCGGCATTCGGCGGCAATCCGTACTCCAGCGCCGTGACGTAGTCCGCATCATAGAACATGGCTTCCTGGTTGCCCTGCGTCTTTGACTTGACCTGCTCACGGAACCGCTGCGCCTGATCCTCCGGGTCGTTCAGTTCCGAAAAGCCATTGGCCAGTTCCCGCCCGGCAACAAAGAGTTCGAAACGGTCGGTGAAGTCTGGATTAGCCTCCTGACGCCGGGATAGCGGCGACACCGCGGCAGGATACCCCGTAATGAACGTCGGCGAAATCAGTTTGCTCTCAACCGTCTCCTCAAAGAGTTCAAGAAGCAACTCGCCCGCTGTCCACCCTTCCGGGACTTCAAGGCCCATCGAGCGGGCGTGACTTGCGAGTGCTTCGGGATCTGAGCAGTGATCGATGGAAAGTGATCCATTGTGTTGGCATACCGCCTCGGCCATCGATAATCGGGCAAACGGCCTTGAGAAATCAATTTGTTCTCCCTGATACCTCAGGGCGGTCTTGCCGGTGACCTCGCCTGCGACTTGCCGAAGCATTTCCTCGGTAAGGTTCATGTAGTCGACAAAATCGACGTACGCCTCGTTGTATTCCAACATCGTGAATTCCGGGTTGTGTTGCGCACTGAGGCCTTCGTTCCGAAAATTCCGGTTCAGTTCATAGACCTTCTCGAACCCGCCTACAAGACACCGCTTGATCGCCAACTCCTGAGCCACCCGCAGATAAAGGTCCACATCGAGGGCGTGGTGATGCGTCACAAACGGCCGGGCATTTGCCCCGCCCGGGATCGACTGCATGATCGGTGACTCAATCTCGAGGTAACCCCGCTGATCCAGAAACCGGCGCAATGCCCTCACGGTAGCCGCCCGCTTACGGAACACCTCCCGCGACTCCTGGTTAATCAGAAGATCCAGGTAGCGGCGCCGATAGCGTGTTTCGATATCAGTCAGCCCGTGATATTTCTCTGGCAACGGGTGTAAAGACTTCACCAGCAATCTGAGACTGCGGACATTGACGGTCAGTTCACCCGTGCGGGTCTTGAACAGCACTCCCGACACACCGACGATATCGCCGATATCGAGTTTCTTGAAAACACTGTTGTATACGCCCTCTGCCAGCGCATCGCGCTGGGCATAAATCTGGATATCCCCGGACTCATCGCGGACATGGGCGAACCCGGCCTTGCCCATGACCCGCCGGCTCATCAGGCGTCCGGCGATATGAACCTCGATCTGCTGCGACTCCAGTGCCTCGGATTCGGCCTCGTTATATTGCGCGAGGAGTTCCGCTGCCTCGGCGTCTCGGCGAAAGTCATTCGGAAAGGCGTTTCCGCTCTCGCGAAGCGCCTTTAACTTGGCCCTTCGCTGGGCAACCTGCTCACTGCCGCTTTCGTTCTTCTGATTCATAACTCTTGAGTCTACGTTACAAGCCTGCCTTCAGGCTGGCCTCAATAAACAACCCCAGCTCTCCATCCAGAACCGCCTGTGTGTTCCCGGTCTCAACACCGGTGCGAAGATCCTTGATCCGTGACTGGTCCAGCACATAGGATCGTATCTGACTGCCCCACCCGATGTCTGCCTTGGCGTCCTCAAGTTGCTGCTGTTTTTCGCGCTTCTCCCGCATCTCGGCATCGTACAGGCGGGCGCGCAGCATATTCATCGCCTCTGCGCGGTTGCGATGCTGGGAGCGGTCATTCTGGCACTGAACAACAATGCCCGAAGGAAAATGCGTGATCCTGACGGCTGAATCCGTGCGGTTCACGTGCTGACCACCAGCACCGCTGGCACGGTAAGTATCAATCCGCAGGTCAGCGGGGTTGATCTCAATCTCAACACTCTCGTCTACCTCGGGATAAGCAAACACTGACGCAAAGGACGTATGTCTTCGGTTCCCGGAATCAAATGGCGACTTGCGAACCAGGCGATGGACACCGGTCTCGGTTCTGAGTTTGCCGAATGCGTATTCCCCTTGCACATGAATCGTGGCACTTTTGATTCCCGCCACTTCCCCATCAGAATGCTCTACGACTTCCGTGGCAAGGCCCTCGCCCTCTGCCCAACGCAGATACATGCGCAGTAACATGTCGGCCCAATCCTGTGCCTCGGTTCCGCCCGATCCTGCCTGGATATCGAGGAAGGCGTTGGCTGCGTCCAATTCGCCCGAGAACATCCTGAGAAACTCGAGTTTCTCAAGGTCCGCGAGCGCCTGATCGGCCTCAACAGCAATAAGATCAACGGATTCGCTGTCCTCTTCCTCACGAGCCAACAACAAAAGTTCTGATGCTTCTTCCGTCTTCAGCGCCAGTTCATCCAGTGCCGTGGTGCTGGCTTCCAGGCTCGCCCGTTCCTGCCCGAGTTGCTGGGCCTGTTGCGGATCATTCCAGACATTGGGGTCCTCCAGCCGCAACAGCACCTCGGCTAACCGTTCTTTACGCCCCTCGTAGTCAAAGATACCCCCTGAGCGTCTCGATACGCTCGGCCATATCTTTCAATCGCTGGGAAAGCTCTCCTGTTTCTATCATGTGGTCTTACCAGAAACCCTGAATACCCGAAGGATACCGAAATTCCCGTGAATCGTAATCCCTTGGCTCCCGTATCCCATGCGACTCTGGAGAATACCCCCAATGAGAGAGTCAAGATCACCAGCAGAAACTTGTCTGTCATTTAGGGTTCAACGACAATCCCGCGATCACCTCTGAATGAGTTCCCGACCTAAGAAACACAATGATTATCGGCATCCCCACTGAGCAGGCCAGTAATGAAAAGCGCGTTGCACTCAGTCCCGCTTCCATCCCGGGTGCGATCAATCTTGGGCTCGAGGTGCATGTTGAAAGCGGCGCTGGCAGTACCGCTGGTTTTTCTGACGCGGACTACCGCGACCAGGGAGCGGTTATTGTTGATTCAACTGACCGCCTTTATCAGGATAGTGATGTCATTATCAAGGTCCGCGCACCGCTGAGTGGAGCCGGCGGGGAACTGGACGAGTTTTCGCTGTTGGGCTCTGGCAAGACCCTGATTTCCCTGATCGGGCCCGGACAGAATCCGGACTTGCTCGAAAGACTGGCACAGCAGAGCGTAACAACGCTTGCGATGGATGCTGTCCCTCGAATCTCCCGCGCCCAGAAACTCGATACCCTGAGTTCTATGGCCAATGTGGCCGGATACCGGGCCGTGGTCGAGGCGGCAAACCATTTTGGACGCTTTTTTACCGGCCAGGTCACCGCTGCGGGAAAAGTCCCTCCGGCCAAAGTGCTCGTCATCGGTGCGGGAGTCGCTGGCCTCGCCGCCATTGGCGCGGCTACTGCGATGGGCGCCGTGGTTCGCGCCTTCGATACCCGGCCAGAAGTCAAGGAACAGGTCGAGAGCATGGGTGCAGAGTTCCTCATGCTTGATTTCGACGAAGAAGGATCCGGGGAAGGCGGCTACGCAAAAGTGATGAGCGAGGCCTTCATTGCAGCGGAGATGAAACTGTTTGAGGAGCAGGCGCGGGATGTCGACATTATCATCACCACGGCGCTGGTTCCCGGAAAGCCTGCTCCGAAACTGATCCTCGCCGGGACTGCCCGGCTCATGCGCGCGGGAAGCGTCATCGTAGACCTCGCCGCTGAACAGGGTGGTAACTGCGAATTGACCCACCCCGGAGAGGTTGTCTCTGATAGCGGGATTACGGTCATCGGCTTCACTGATCTCCCGAGCCGGATGGCCGCCCAATCCAGCCAGCTCTACGGCAACAACGTCGTCCATCTTCTGACCGATCTCTGCCCGGAAAAAGATGGGCAACTCAATATTGATATGGAAGACGAAGTGATTCGGGGCTTGACCGTAGTCAACGGCCATGAGGTCACCTGGCCTCCGCCACCGCCGCGCCTTTTTGCCGCGCCGCCGGCAGCAGAAAAGCCGTCGACTCCTGCGCCTGTCGCTGAGGCCGAGCCCAAGAAACGCTCGGCACTGGGCAGCGTCGCCGGGCTCATCGTCGTAATCGCGCTGATTCTCGGTATGGGCGCGGTCGCTCCCAAGTCATTCATGGGCCACTTCACCGTGTTTGTCCTCGCGGTGTTCGTGGGGTGGCAGGTCATCTGGAATGTGACACCAGCCCTTCATACCCCGCTGATGAGCGTCACCAATGCGATCAGCGGGATCATTGTCATCGGCGCCCTGTTGCAGATGGGCTCGGCGTCTGGCGTGGTAACGCTGCTTGCGGTAATAGCGTTGTTCGTCGCAAGCATCAACATCTTTGGCGGTTTCTGGGTCACCCAGCGAATGCTGCGCATGTTTCGGAAAGACACATGATGACGCAGGGGCTGACATCTGCGGTCTATATCGCCGCCTCGATACTCTTCATCCTGAGTCTCGGCGGGCTCAGCCATCAGGAGAGCGCGCGCCGCGGAAACCTCTTTGGAATGGCCGGGATGGCGATTGCAATCGGCGCCACCCTGCTGGCGTTCACGCCATCCAGTTATGGCCTGGTTCTCGGCGTTATGGCGGTCGGCGGCGCTGCCGGGAGCACCCTGGCGGTCCGCGTGGAAATGACCGCCATGCCGCAACTGGTGGCCATATTGCACAGTTTTGTCGGGCTTGCCGCGGTGCTCGTCGGTTTCGGTTCATTGCTGGAGCCTGGCGCCCATTTCACGGCAGCTGAGAAAGTCGTTCATGACATCGAAATCTTCCTCGGTGTCCTGATCGGCGCCGTCACATTTACCGGATCTGTCGCCGCATTTGGCAAACTCCAGGGGATTCTCCACAGCCGCCCCTTAATGCTGTCCGGGCGACACCTGATCAACCTTGGCATCGGGGTCGCCTGTATCTGGCTGGGAATCCTGTTTGTGGGGGCGGATTCTATCGATGCCGGCATCTGGCCCCTTCTGATCATGACCGGGCTGGCATTTATCTTCGGCCTGCACATGGTGCTTGCGATCGGCGGCGCCGACATGCCGGTCGTAATCTCGATGCTGAACAGTTACTCCGGCTGGGCAGCTGCAGCCACCGGCTTTATGCTGGCGAACGATCTCCTCATCGTCACGGGTGCTCTGGTGGGCTCAAGCGGCGCCATTCTCAGTTACATCATGTGCCGGGCGATGAACCGGCGGTTTCTCGCGGTCATCCTGGGCGGCTTTGGCGGGGAAGCATCGGCCGGCTCCGGACCCGAGATCGAAGGCGAGGCCGTCGCGGCGTCAACCGAGGAAACGGTGCAGCTGCTGACTTCTTCGAAAAGCGTGGTTATCGTTCCTGGCTACGGGATGGCGGTTGCCCATGCCCAGCATCCTGTATCAGAACTCGTGAAAGCCTTAAAAGACCGCGGCATCGAAACACGGTTTGCGATTCACCCGGTTGCCGGGAGAATGCCGGGTCACATGAACGTGCTGTTGGCGGAAGCCCGGGTTCCCTACGATATTGTGCTTGAGATGGATGAGATCAATGCCGATTTTCCTGACACCGACGTTGTTCTCGTCATCGGGGCGAACGACATCGTCAACCCGGCCGCCCAGGAAGTCCCCGACAGCCCGATTGCCGGAATGCCGGTCCTTGAAGTCTGGAAGGCAAAAACCACTATTGTCCTGAAACGCAGCATGGCGACCGGCTATGCCGGAGTGGACAACCCCCTCTTCTACCGGGAAAACACCCGGATGCTGTTTGGCGACGCCAAAGAGAGTATCAGCGCCGTTCTCGCCGGCCTATAGCCGGCCTTGCCGAGCCTCCGCTTAATCCTTGCCGATTGCCTGGCGCATTGCCAGGCCGATCTCAGCCGGATTGGCTGTTACCGTAACGCCCGCGTCCTCCAGTGCGCGGATCTTGTCGTCGGCTGTGCCGCGGCCACCCGCGATGATGGCCCCGGCGTGTCCCATCCGTTTGCCCGGCGGTGCCGTCACTCCGGCAATAAAGGCGGCCACCGGCTTTTTCATGTGTTCGCGAATCCACTGCGCGCATTCTTCTTCGTCTGACCCGCCAATTTCGCCGCACATCACAACTGCATCGGTGTCTGGGTCCTCGTTGAACATCTGCATGACATCCAGATGTTTGAGCCCGTTCACCGGATCACCGCCAATACCAACACAGGTTGATTGACCCAGACCCAGCTTGGTCAGTTGATCAACCACTTCGTAGGTCAGCGTCCCCGAACGTGATACAACCCCAATCCGACCCGGTGTATGGATGTACCCCGGCATGATGCCGATCTTGATCTCCCCGGGAGTAATGACACCAGGGCAGTTCGGGCCTACCAGGACCGTGTCACTGCTGCGCATCCGGTCCCGGGTCAGGATCATGTCTTTGACCGGTACGCCCTCAGTAATACAGATCACGGTGCCCATGCCCGCCGCAACGGCCTCGTCGATTGCGGCCGCCGCAAAAGGCGGGGGTACGTAGATTACAGAGACATCCGCACCGGTCTCGGCCCGGGCCTCCTCGACGGTGTCAAAGATCGGGATTCCTTCAAATTCCTGTCCGCCCTTTCCTGGCGTCACCCCGGCGACAAAGCAATCCGCTCCGCGGGCATACTCAACGCAATTGCGGGTATGGAACTGACCGGTTTTCCCTGTGATCCCCTGGGTGATCACCCTGCTCGTGCCGTTGATCAGTATTGCCATGAATCAGTTCCCTGTCACCGCAACGACCTTCTCTGCCGCATCGGCCATGGTCGTCGCCGTTATCATGTCGAGATCCGATTTCTCGAGGATCTCGCGTCCGCGCTCCACATTGGTTCCCTCAAGGCGGACCACCAGGGGAATCTTCAGTTTGACCACAGCCGCGGCCTGAACCAGGCCCTCAGCCACGACGTCACACCGCATGATCCCGCCGAAGATATTCACCAGAATGGCCTTAAGATCGGGATTGCGTAACATAATCTTGAACGCCTCGGTGACCTGATCCGTGGTGGCACCGCCACCGACGTCGAGAAAGTTGGCCGGTTCCCCGCCATACAGTTTGATGATATCCATGGTCGCCATGGCGAGGCCGGCGCCGTTGACCAGGCAGCCGATATTGCCGTCCAGGGAGATATAACTCAGCCCGACCGCTGAGGCTTCGAGTTCTGCCGGATCTTCCTCGTCTGTATCACGCATTGCGACGATTTCGGGATGCCGAAAAAGCGCGTTATCGTCAAAATTGAATTTTGCATCCAGGGCGATCACCCGGTCATCGGCGGTTATCACCAGCGGGTTAATCTCTGCGAGCGAAGCGTCGGTCTCCCAGAATGCCTCGAAAAGCAGGCTCAGAAAACGCGCACCGTCCTCGGCCTGTGCCGGATCGAGTTCCAGTTTGCGCATCATATCGAGCGCTTCGTCATGAGCCAGACCCGTCTTGGGATCAACGAATGTTTTGAGAATTTTTTCCGGGCTACGGGCCGCTACCTCTTCAATTTCGGTACCCCCTTCTGAACTCGCCATGACCACCACACGCTGCGAACTCCTGTCGATCACAAGACCGACGTACAACTCGCGTGCGATATCGACACCCTCTTCGATCAGCAGTCGGCTGACCTGCTGCCCAGCCGGCCCGGTCTGATGGGTGACCAGCGTCATCCCCAAAATCTCATCTGCCGCGTTGTGGACCGCTTCAAGGGAGTCGACGACCTTAACACCACCGCCCCTGCCCCGGCCTCCCGCATGAATCTGGGCCTTGACCAGCCAGCGGCTGCCTCCAAGCTCCCGGGCCACGTTGACCGCTTCCCCCGCGCTGAAGCAAGGCCCCCCACGCGGTACCGGCACGCCGCGGCTACGCAAAATTTCTTTTGCCTGATATTCGTGTACTTTCATTTACACCTGTTCCATTAAGACATGAGTGCCAGGAAATACCCTACCCAACCGAAATTTATCCCCGGACATCGATTGGCCGGGTCGGATCTGCTATCCACTCGCTCCAGGAGCCCGGATACAGCCGCGATCCACTGAGACCGGCATATTCCATGGCAAAGAGGTTATGGCAGGCGGTAACGCCCGAGCCGCAACTATGCACCACGGATTCTGGCGGCAGGCCCTGCAGTACCTCCTCAAACTCCGTCCTCAGCGCTTTTGGTGATTTGAAAAGACCCGCAGAAAGATTCAGCGCAAAATGCCGGTTGACCGAACCGGGGATACAGCCGGCCTTTTTATCCAAAGGCTCTTTTCGCCCGCTGAACCGCTCCTCCTCCCGTGCATCCAGGATCAACACTTGCGGGTCTTGAAGGTGTTCCATCAGAAACTGCGCATTGATATGTAATGCCTTTTCGGTATCGTGAGAAGATATCTTGGCAGGTGTTGCAGGATGATCTCCTCCCACTTCCCCGGATTCGATCGCCAATCCCTCCTTGCGCCATTGGGAAAAGCCCCCATCCAGCAGCATTAGGTCTTCAATCCCCGCCCAGTTCAGCATCCACCAAAGACGTGCGGCGAAAACACCTGGCCCACTGTCATATAGGGCTATTGGACTGCTGTTGTCGACCCCAAGCTTCGCTATGGTTTGCAACCACTCGGCGAATGCCGGAAGCGGGTGCCTTCCGGTCTCCGAGGAGATCGCTCCCGAGAGGTCTTGCTCGAGGTCTAGGTACCGGGCCCCAGGGATGTGAGAGCCCTCAAAGGCTGCCCCGCCTGCATCCGGATCATTTAATGCGAAGCGGCAGTCGAAGATCGCAACTGACCCCTCGCGGCATTGCCGCTGCAATTCGGAAGCGCTGATGAGTTTTGCGCGCATGCTGCTGTCTCAGGATCGATTTCCAGCCGCGTATTATCGGTGGCCCCATCGACTTCTTGCAACGCAAAGAAAACTTCACCCGCATACAACGGCGGCAGATTTCTGGGCCAATTTTATGATCGCCGGATACCAGCGTTCGGCCATGAAGTTCTCTCCCGCAGCGTTTGGGTGGACCCCGTCCCAACTGTGCGTCGCAATGCTGAATCCCGCTTGCATATCCACCGATACCACCGGTGAACCTGGGCTGTCCAACTGAGTCGCAGCCGCTTTGACTTTACTGTTGAATCCACTGACATCCAACCCGGAGCTCGGAATAATGGCTGCTAAGGCAATGCCGATGTTGGGCCGCTGCTTTCTCAGAATTCCTACAATCTGGCCAAGTTCAAAGACCACACCATCTGCCCCCTGCCCTGCATGGAGGTCGTTTGTCCCCAGATGGATCAGAGCAATATTCGGCCGGGCGGCGGCCGCCCAGATATTGAGCATTGAGATCACCTCGTTAGCCGTCCAGCCCCAATGCCCTTCGTGATCGAGATCGAAATCCTGATAAGGATTTGGGCCATTGTGATTAGATCTCGTTGAGCCTACAAAATCGCTTTTGAACGGCGCCCCTTGGAGTTTGATCCACAGGGGTCGTCGATAACTTGCCAAAACTGTATTCGCTTGGGTAATGGAATCACCCAACGGCATGATTCTTGCGGGTTTGCACTCAGGCCCAGGGGCGCTCACAGCTTCACTGGCGCTGGAACTGCTTCCACAACCGGAAAGCAGCACCGACAGGGTGATCCCGAGGAAAATCGCCCTCCATAGCTGCATCAGAATGCCCACACCATTAAACCCGGGAACGATGCCGCTGACATTGGCTTGAGACATATCTTGTGAGTCACTGCGTGCTTTACTCCCAAACAGGTGGAAGATGGCGGAGAGGGAGGGATTCGAACCCCCGGTACCTTGCGGTACAACGGTTTTCAAGACCGCCGCATTCGACCACTCTGCCACCTCTCCGTGGCTTGCTGAGAAAATGTTAACGTTTCAAGTCAGTTGAGCACCATAAATTATAGGCTTAATCAGGCCCGTAGAAGCTTCAAACCGCATTCCGGGCAGTTGAATTCTGGCATAATTACCCCATATTCTCATTGCAACCATCCTGGTTAAACACACGGAGAACATTCTTACGATGATTACCCGTCAGACTTTAAGCACCCCACGCCCAGTTGTCGAAGGTGTGGAATTCAACAAGGTGTTGAAGAACACCTATGCACTGCTCTCGGCAACGCTCCTGTTCAGTGCTGGCGTCGCAGGACTCTCGATACTGATGAACTGGCCGCACCCGGGCCTGGTCATGACCCTGGTGGGATACTTTGGCCTGCTCTTCCTGGCGGGCCGCTTTCGCAACTCAAGCCTCGGTCTCGTCTTTGTATTCGCGTTAACGGGCTTTATGGGTCTCACGCTCGGCCCGATCATCAGTTTCTACATCAACGCAATTCCGAATGGAGATCAACTCGTCATGACGGCGCTGGGCGGGACCGGCGTTATCTTCCTGGGACTGTCGGCCTATGCTCTTAAGTCGCGCAAAGACTTCAGTTTCATCGGGGGCATGTTGTTCGCCGGTATTCTGGTCGCTTTTCTGGCTGGTCTTGGCGCCGCGGTCTTCAGTATTCCCGCGCTCTCGCTCGCGGTATCGGCAATGTTTATCATTCTGATGAGCGGAATGATTCTCTACCAGACCAGCGCCATCATTCATGGCGGAGAGACCAACTACATCATGGCGACGATCACGCTGTACGTCTCCATTTACAACCTCTTCTTAAGCCTCCTGCAGATACTGGGCATCTTCGGTGGCGACGATTAACGGCTGTAAGGCCTGAAGAACCCCGGCTACAGGCCGGGGTTTTTTATGGCGAAATCTTCCCTAGGCCGCCCATGTAGTCGCGCAAAACATCAGGCACCACAACCGCACCGTTCTCATCCTGGTAGTTCTCCATCAACGCAACCAGAGCCCGTCCTACCGCCAGGCCTGAACCATTAAGGGTATGCAGTAACTCAGGTTTTCCCGATTCACTGTTTCGCCAGCGGGCCTGCATCCTGCGCGCCTGGAAGCTCTCAAAATTGCTGCAGGAAGAAATCTCCCGATATTGGTTTTGACCTGGAAGCCAAACCTCAAGATCATAGGTTTTGGCGGAAGAGAATCCGAGATCGCCGCCGCACAGCGTAACGACCCGGTACGGAAGCTCGAGGCGCTTGAGGACGGTTTCCGCATGTCCCGTCAACTCCTCCAAGGCCTGCCACGAGTCGTCGGGGCGAACCAGTTGCACAAGCTCGACTTTCTCAAACTGATGCTGGCGGATCATGCCCCGGGTATCTTTCCCGTACGACCCTGCCTCGCTTCGGAAGCAGGGCGTATGGCAGACGTGGCAAATGGGTAATTCCTCCTCCGAAACAATACTCTGGGCATACAGGTTCGTTACCGGTACCTCTGCCGTGGGAATCAGGTAATACGCGGGATCACCTGCAGTCATGAACTGATCCTCGGCAAACTTGGGTAACTGCCCCGTGCCAAATAACGAATTGGAATTGACAAGATAGGGTACGTAGGTCTCCTGGTATCCATGCTCTGTCGTATGCAGATCCAGCATGAATTGAATAAGCGCCCGATGCAGCTTTGCGATCTCCCGCGACATCACCACGAAACGGCTTCCGGTAATTTTCGCCGCTGTCTCAAAGTCCATCATCCCGAGACCTGATCCGAGGCTCACATGGTCGACGGGCTCAAAATCGAATGCGGTAGGTTCTGACCATCGTCGGATTTCCTCGTTATCCGCATCACTGTCTCCAGAAGGCACGGTCTCATGCGGAACGTTGGGTATTCCATGAATCAGCGCATCAAGATCTCGGCGGACAGCGTCGAGCTCGCCTTCAATTTCACTGATGCGTCCCGCAATCCCGGAGGTCTGCTCAATAAGCGCTGCGACATCCTTTCCAGCCGCTTTCCGTTGACCGACTTCTTTCGCGGAACGGTTCCGCTGTGCCTGCAGCTCCTGCAGTTGTGTCTGCAGCGATTTACGCTGGTCGTCGAGTGACTGCAGTCGCTGCACGTCGAGAGTGAACCCCTTGATTGCCAGACGTTGTGCTAGCGCCTCCGGCTGGCTGCGCAACAACTGAGGATCGAGCATACCCTGATTCCTGACTAGAAAACCTGGCGTGCGGCCGCCACGCCCGAGGCCGCTGCCACCAAACATAACAAGATGCTGGAGGCGATATAAACCATCGCCCTGAACCACTGCTCGGCTTCAAGCAAACTTAATGCATCACTGGAAAATGCCGAGAACGTGGTAAACCCGCTCAGGACACCTACGACGAGTCCCAGTCGCCATAGTTCTGCACCGGGAGTCTTACCCGCAATCAACACCATGAAGATGCCCACAACGAACGATCCGAGGACATTCACTGTCAGTGTCCCCCACGGAAACGCGAAGCCCATCACCCCGGTTACCCGCATGCTTAACCAATACCGCAGCATTGCGCCTAAGGCCCCGCCGGCTCCGACCGCGAGATACTGACCCATCACTACCGATTATCCTCCCGGATCACATCGGTTCCCTGCGGAAGCGAAAGTCTGAATAGCTCAGCGGCAAATTCCGTATTCACTTTCACGCCGGCGAATCGTATTCGGGTAATCTGTTCCAACGGATCCAGCATCTGTACCAACCTTAACGTATCCGACTCAAACCCGAATTGAATCTGTGAAAACGCCGCATTGGCGTCTTTTGGAAAGAGTGAAACCCAGTATATACCTGCCTGATGACCCAGTCGTTCGACAAGATAGGAGCGGTTCAGGTCTGTATCGCCCGCGAGCAGGCCGGCGGGCGTGTCGCCCAGGGCGTCATCCTGATCGCGCACCACCGCCTGCTCCAGACCCGGGTCGTAGACCCATAGGTGCTCGCCATCGGCCATCACAACCTGCTCCAGGGGGTTTCCGTAGTTCCAGCGGAAGCGTCCGGGCCGGGAAAGCCATAATTCGCCGTCACTCTCGTCGATAGGTTTAAGGTCGTCGGTCAAGACGGTCTGTCGGAAAGTCGCGTGGAGCGTGCGCACTTCGGAAAAAAATCGCTCCAAAGGATCAGCACTGGCAACTCCGCTAATACCTGAGAGCGGAAAAAGAAATCCCGCCAACCCGAACGTCGCTAGCCCGCAGAAGGCGCGCCGATTCAGGTCCAGTTGTCTTGGATTTCGTATCATCATTCCGCCGTTTCCGGCACCAGAACCTCCCGCTTGCCATTTTCAAGCGGGCCTACGGCGCCCGCCGCTTCCATTGATTCGATCATTCTTGCAGCCCGGTTGTAACCCACTCGCAGGTGCCGCTGGATGGAGGATATCGAGGCGCGTCTTGTCTCTGTGACAAACGCAAGGGCCTTGTCATACAGCGGATCGTCCTCGCCACTGCCGGCCTCATCACTATCCTCAGCGGCCGCTGCGCCACTCAGTGCGGAACTGTCGATGACCGCCTCCAGGTATTCCGGCTGACCACTCTTTTTAAGTTCTTCCGCGACACGGTGAACCTCCTGATCGGAAACGAATGACCCGTGGACGCGCACGGGAAACCCGGTCCCCGGCGGAAGGAACAGCATGTCGCCATGACCGAGGAGTTGTTCTGCTCCCATCTGATCCAGAACGGTTCTCGAGTCCGCGCGCGAGGACACCTGGAATGCGATCCGGGTAGGAATATTCGCCTTGATGAGTCCCGTCACGACATCTACAGAGGGACGCTGAGTGGCGAGAACAAGATGAATTCCCGCCGCTCGTGCGCGTTGCGCAATGCGGGTGATCAGTTCTTCAATCTTCTTGCCCACCACCATCAGCAGGTCGGCAAACTCATCAACAATAACAACGACATAGGGGATTTTCCCCAGTTTCGGCGGTGTCGACTCCCCCCCCGGGGCAGCTTCAAAGAGGGGATCATCCAGCGCCTTTCCGCTGCTGATGGCGGCCTCGACCTTGCGGTTGTAACCGACAATATTTCTCACCCCAAGGGCAGCCATAAGACGGAAGCGGCGGTCCATTTCTACGATACACCACCGCAGGGCGTTCGCCGCTTTTTGCATGTCCGTCACAACCGGGGTCAGCAAGTGCGGAATACCATCGTACGCCGACAGTTCCAGCATCTTGGGGTCGACCATAATCATCCGTACATCTTCAGGTGTCGACTTGTAAAGAATGCTGAGCACAATAGCGTTAACACAGACTGATTTTCCTGCGCCGGTGGTGCCGGCGATCAGCAGGTGCGGCATCTTGCAAAGATCGGAGACCACGGCCTCTCCAGCGATGTCCTTCCCGAGGATCACCGTCAGCGGACTCTTGCTGCTCTCATACACTTGTGAGGCAAGCCCCTCCAGAAGAAATACCGTCTCGCGGCTCTCATTGGGGATCTCAAGGCCAATATAAGTCTTGCCAGGAATGTTTTCGACGACGCGGACGCTAACAACAGACAATGCCCGAGCCAGATCCCGGGACAGGCCGACAACCTGACTGGCTTTAATACCAGCGGCAGGATCAATCTCGAAACGGGTGATCACCGGTCCGGGCTGAACTGAAACGACGGTCACGTCAACGTTGAAATCACGCAACTTCTTTTCAACCAGTCGGGACATCATCTCCAGGGTTTCCTTACTGAATCCTCCTGCCTGCTCGCCGGGCTGATCAAGCAACTTGAGAGCGGGCAAATCTCCCTGGGGGGCTTTACCATCGATAAAAAGGGGTATCGAGGCCTGCTTTTCCTTCTGGATGCGGACGCCTTCTTTTGCCGTTGGCACCTTTGGCTCGATGCGGGGCGGCTCCTTGTGCTCGCGCTCCCGCCGGATTTCGGCAACCGTTTCCTGGCGTTGCCTTCGCGACTTGACACCTCGCGTCTTGTCGGCTAACTGCGAAAGGAAAAACCTCGTCTGATCGGTCCATTGCCAGGCGCGTTCGCCCAAGCGATCCATTGCCGTGAACCATGAAATATCGAGCGCCCAGGAAATTCCCGCAACCAGGGCTACGAGAAGCAGTACGGTTGCCCCAACCGACCCGAAGGCTTCCAGCAACCAAACACCCACCTCCAGGCCGAGCCAGCCCCCGCCAGAGAATCCCGACGCTGATGAGGCATTGCTGAAGTGAAGAAAGCCGATGCCACAGGTGGCAACTACCGCCAGAACCAGCCCTATCCCATGAACCACCCGAACCTGCGGGCTTAGCGGTGCAGATCGATTTTTCAGTATTCGAGCGCTCAGCAAGGCAAAGATCAGCGGAAAAAGGTAGGCGGAATACCCGAACGCATGCAGAAAAAGGTCCGCAAACCAGGCGCCAAACCGGCCCCCAAGGTTTCGGATTGGGGCCCCGTCCCCCGTGGATGTCCAGCCAGGATCGTTAGCGGAGTAGGAAACAAGACAGATCAGAAGGTATCCCGTCAGCGCCGCGAGGGCGATCACGAGCACCTCGCGGCCAAGACGGATAAGTCGCGGAGGAATACCAGGCTCAGCAGCGTTACGGGTGTTTTTCTTTTTTACCTGAGCCAAAGGAGGTCGACCTCTTGGTCGCTCGACCAAGTGAAACATGAATTATATCGAATCCTGGTTTTATTCAGAAAAACTCAGGCCCCGGATGCCCTCTATTATGGATTTCAGGGCGGGTTCTTGGGAAAATATGGGCTACCATTTACTGATGGAGCCCAAAATGGATTCGCAGCAGCACTGCCGCCTACTGATTCTCGGGTCGGGACCCGCCGGGTACACCGCTGCAGTCTATGGGGCGCGTGCGAATCTGTCGCCGGTACTGATAACCGGGATTGCCCAAGGTGGGCAGTTGATGACAACCACAGGTGTGGACAACTGGCCCGGTGACCCCCATGACTTGACCGGGCCTGATCTGATGACACGGATGCTGACCCACGCAGAACGGTTTGGGACGCAGATTGTTTTTGACCATATCCATACCGCAAGGCTGGATGAGCGTCCGTTTACCCTCCAGGGTGATGCGGCTACCTACACCTGTGATGCCCTGATCATTGCCACCGGTGCCTCCGCGCAGTACCTCGGCCTGGAATCGGAAGAGGCTTATAAAGGCAAAGGCGTATCTGCATGCGCTACCTGCGACGGCTTCTTTTATCGGGACAAGCCCGTCGCTGTAATCGGCGGTGGCAATGCTGCGGTTGAAGAGGCGTTATATCTTTCCGACATCTGTTCAACTGTCACGCTGGTACACCGCCGGGACAGTTTGCGTGCAGAGGCGATTCTTCAGGACCAGTTGTTCTCGCGCATCGGCGACGACGGCAAAATCAAAATTGCATGGAACCATACCTTGGCCGAAGTGCTTGGCGATGGAAACGGGGTGACCGGTATCCGCCTTGAGGACACCCAGACTCAGCACCAGAGTACGCTGGACGTCCACGGCGTATTCATCGCCATCGGGCATACGCCCAATACGGAGCTTTTTTCTGACCAGTTGAACACTAATCGCGGCTATATCCGGGTCAAGTCCGGAATCGACGGCGATGCAACAGCAACGAGTATTCCCGGCGTGTTTGCAGCGGGTGATGTGATGGACCATGTCTACCGGCAAGCAGTCACCTCCGCGGCTGCCGGATGTATGGCGGCGCTGGATGCAAAACGCTTCCTGGATCAGACAGATTGAAATAATCTGATGGGTAAGAAAACCCAATCTGACCCCGAAGTCTCCGCCGAGGATGCTGAGTTGTTTCAGGCGGCCGTCGCCAAAGTTCGGCGGCTTGACCACGAGCCACGAGCCACGTCGCCGCAGCTGAAGTTAAAAAAAACGACTCTGCAGGCTGACCAAAGGGTACCGGAAGGTATCTGCAGGGAAGAAGGTGAATTGTTCCACCGATCCAACCTTTCTCCAGGAGTGCTGAAGGACCTGCGCCGAGGACACCCGAGACCCTGTGCCACGATTGACCTTCACGGCCGTACGGTTAACGAGGCGACAAAAAGCTTGCGCGACTTTCTTCAGGCAAATGCTGACTTCGACCGGCAATGCCTGCTTGTGATTACCGGCAAGGGCTCCCACTCTCCGGACAGCCATTCGCCGGTACGGCTGGCGGCGCTTAATCTGCTGCAAACACTGTCTGCGGTACAGGCCTACTGCTGGGCACGCCCTGAAGACGGTGGTACGGGCGCATTTTACGTCCTTACCCAGAAGCTCCGCGCATGAGCAGCGCCGTCGCCTGGGCCGCGATTCCCTCGCCCCTGCCGGTGACTCCAAGACCCTCACTCGTCGTCGCCTTCACACTCACCCGCGACACGTCTAACTGCAGATCTGCTGCAATATTTGCCCGCATCCCGTCGATATAGGGCGCCAGTTTCGGCTCCTGCGCAACCACAGTGGCATCGACGTTTGCCACCGACCAACCGTAACTGTGGACGATATTGCGGACCTCTTGAAGAAACTCCCGGCTTGCACGGTCACGGTGGATCGGATCTGAATCGGGAAAGTGAGATCCAAGATCTCCTGCGGCAGCGGCACCCAGCAGCGCGTCACAGACTGCATGGATCAGGACATCCGCATCGCTGTGCCCCGCTAGTCCCAGTGGAAAGGGAATCTGCACCCCGCCAAGCCACAAAGCACATCCAGGCTCCAAGCGGTGAACATCGTAACCCTGGCCTACCCGGAACATGCGTTCGATTCCTGTTCCTGCAGAATTGCGGTAGCGAGGGCAAGATCCGAGCGGCGGGTGATCTTGAGGTTATGACCAGCACAGGGAACGATACTTGGCTGCATTCCCAGATGCTCAATAGCCTGCGCATCGTCAGTGCACTCGCGCTGCCGCTCGCAGCATTGGGTTAAAGCCCGATGCAAAAGATCCACTGGAAACAGTTGTGGCGTCTGCGCCCGCCACAGATTTGCTCTTGGCACCGTTTTCGCCACCCTCAAGGTATCGTCTACGGACTTTACGGTATCGCTTATCAAGGTCGCGAGCAGTCCGCCGGGTGCTTCATAGTTCACCGCGTCAATCAGCCGATTAATATCCTCCGCCTGAACACAGGGTCTCGCCGCATCATGGACCAGCACCCAGGCATCACCCTCGCCCCGTTTCATCAGCTCGGCCAGGCCATTTTGCACCGTTTCCGACCGGGTCGCACCACCTGTAAACGACCATACCGAGGGAGGGAGAGCCGCTGTGAGGCCTGCCCAGGCTGAATCACCCGGTGCAATGCCGACGCCAATCCCAGCAACACGGGCCACCTCTGCCAGCCGGCGCAACGTACGGACGATGATTGGCGTCCCGGCAAGCTCACAATATTGTTTTGGAAGACCGCTGGAAAACCGCGCGCCAACCCCGGCCGCGGCAACAATTGCCCAGATTTTCGTATTCACCGGTTCCAGATTCCCCAACGTTGTAAGCAAGGCAGGTCATTGACGAGTTTACGATAAAATGCCGTTTTAGCCTGCGCTGCCTTAATCCTTGCCACTGCTATCTGCCGCACCGCTGGCCCCGGGGGATGCAAAGCCCGCGATCTGCTGGCCGCATATCCCTGGATCGGCCCTCGCTCTCAGGATCGCGAAGTTAAGCGAGACCCGGGCGCACACGGTGGTGGTTGCCGCATCGGCACGCGAACTGGGTCTGCTTAAGGATGAACTCCGTTTCTTTCTCGCCGACGGCGATCACCGGGTCTGCGTGCTTCCGGGCTGGGAATGTCTTCCATATGACCGTTATTCCCCGCATCCTGAAATTACATCACAACGAATTCAGGCGCTAGAGCGGCTGTGCCGACCTGATCCTCTCATCCTGCTGCTTTGTGCCGAGCAGATTCTGCTCCGTCTGCCGGCAATGGGCTTCATCTCCGGTTCAAGTTTCAATCTTTCGCGAGGAAGTGCAGTTGACCCTATTCAACTGCGCAACCGGCTGTCTGATGCCGGCTATCTGGGCGTCTCCCAGGTCGTCGCAGAGGGTGAGTACGCCATTCGCGGAGGCATCATTGACGTCTTTCCCATGGGGGCCGAGTCGCCGTTTCGACTGGATCTCTTTGGTGATGAGATTGAAAACATCCGATTCTTTGATCCCGACACGCAAAAATCCACTGGAGAGACTCAGTCTTTCGGTATGCTTCCCGCCCGGGAATTTCCGACAGACCGGGAGGCCGCCGAGCAGTTCCGTAAGGCGTACCGCCGGTCCCTTGCCGGCGATCCCCAGTCTTCGATCATCTACCGAGAGGTGTCACAAAGGCGTTTTCCGGCCGGCATCGAATTTTATCTTCCCTTGTTTTTTGAAACCCCGGGCACGCTTTTTGATTACCTTCCAGGCGGGGTCCAGTGGGTGCTCCCCGCTAACTGGCGGGACAAGATCAGGGCCGAATGGGCCAACGTAGTCGATCGTTTCGAGCACTGCAGTCTCGATCCTGAGCGACCCCCTCTTTCACCGGAGTTTCTTTGTGTAACCCCGCAATTCGCCATCGATACCATCGCCCGGGCCGAAATTATTGAAACGGACACTTCGCCAGACGATTCGCCCGAAGCTGGCCTCACTAAAGCCCCTCCACAGTATCCTGTTGACCACAAGTCCAGGACACCGTTTTCGGCGTTGGTCAAGCGCCTCCGCGACCCATCAGGCGCTCGTACGCTATTGAATGCCGAAACTCCAGGTCGGGCCCAAGCCTTGATAGAGCTTCTTTCCGGTCACGCCCTGAATCCTGTCGAGTTCAGCAGTTGGCAGGAGTTTCTTTGTGACGATCTTGAGCGCACGGGAATCACTGTCTCACCGTTGGACCGAGGGCTGCTGATACGACAGCCCGATATCGAAGTTATTGTCGAATCCCAACTGTACGGCGAGCGCGTCCACCAGCGGCGCAGGGCAAAAACCCAGGATCCGGAGAGCATCATCCGCTCCCTTGCAGAATTGCACCGCGGCGACCCTGTGGTTCATCTGGATCATGGGGTTGGACGTTTCGGAGGCCTGCAATGGCTGGATATCAACGGGCAGAAAAATGAGTTCCTGGTCATCCGGTATTTCGATAATGGGAAACTGTATGTACCCGCTATCAATATCAACGTACTCTCCCGGTACATTGGCGGCGACCCCGAAAACGCGCCCTTACATCGCCTGGGCAGCGACCAATGGAATAAAGCGAAAACGAGGGCTCAAAAGCGGGCACACGACGCTGCGGCCGAATTACTGAAGACACAGGCGCTGCGTACCCTTCGATCGGGGCGTGTCTATAACGTTCCGCAGGCGGAATATATTGCCTTCCGTGGCGGCTTTCGCTACGACGAAACACCTGATCAGGACCAGGCCATCGACGAAGTCTTGTCGGATCTTGGCGACCCCACGCCTATGGACAGACTCGTGTGTGGCGACGTCGGTTTTGGAAAAACCGAAGTCGCCCTTCGCGCCGCCTTCGCCGTAGCGCACAACGGGCACCAGGTTGCGGTCCTGACACCGACGACCCTGCTGGCCAATCAACACTACGATATCTTTCGCGAGCGATTTTCGGACTACCCGGTGCGGATTGAGTGCCTCTCGCGGTTTAAAACACCCGCTGCCAACGCCGCGCTGGTCAGCGAAATCCAGCAAGGCAAGGTTGACATTGTCATCGGCACGCATCGGCTGCTCCAGCAGGATCTCGACTTTCGAAATCTGGGCCTGGTGATCATCGACGAAGAACATCGATTCGGTGTGCGTCAAAAAGAGCGCTTAAAGCAACTCCGGGAGGAAGTTGACATCCTTACCCTGACTGCAACTCCGATTCCCCGAACCCTGAACATTGCCCTCGCCGGAATGCGGTCGATCTCTCTCATCAGCTCGCCGCCTCCCGGACGGGTGTCGATAAAAACAATGGTTCATCGTTTTTCGAAGCCGTTGATCCGCGAGGCCTGCCTTCGGGAAATGCACCGTGGCGGACAGGTGTATTTTCTCCACAACGACGTCAGGACCATCGATCGTGCCGCTGCGGACCTCCGGGCGCTGATCCCGGAAGCCACCATAGAAGTCGGTCATGGGCAAATGCCTAAACGTGAACTGGAATCCGTCATGCGTGATTTCTACCATCAGCGCTTCGACGTTCTGGTCTGCAGCACGATTATCGAGAGTGGGATTGATGTTCCCACGGCCAACACCATCATTATGAACCGGGCAGATAAATTCGGTCTCGCGCAACTCCACCAACTGCGTGGCCGCGTAGGCCGCTCAAGTCATCAGGCGTTTGCATTTTTGCTGGTTCCCGATCCGGATTGGGTGACCGAGCCGGCCAAGCGGCGTCTTGACGTGATCGAGAACCTGACAGAGCTCGGAACAGGCTTTGCCCTGGCGAATCATGACCTCGAGATTCGCGGTGCCGGGGAACTGCTTGGAGAGGGCCAGAGTGGTGTCATCGAGGAGATCGGGTTTTCGATGTACACAGAATATCTAAATCGCGCTATCCGTGATCTCTCAGATGAGAACGCAGCGTCGCGAGTGCCGCCTGCGCCCCTGCAGCCCATCGAGGTCGATGTGCAGGCAGGCGCCTATATTCCGGAAACCTTCATCCCTGACGTTCATGCCCGGCTGGTGCTATATCAGCGGATATCGAACTGCGCCGACGAATCCTCGCTGTATGAGCTAAAACTGGAGATGGTCGATCGCTTCGGCTTACTGCCTGCCGAAACGAAAATGCTGTT